>JAUXUM010000082.1 GCA_030680995.1 Devosia sp. | reverse complement strand
ACCAGGTGATGAGCCACACCTCGGACCGGCACCCCTGGTTTCGTGAAAGCCGCGTGTCGCGCACCAATGCGCGCGCCGACTGGTACGTCTGGGCCGATCCGAAGAGGGACGGCTCGCCGCCCAACAACTGGCCTTCGGTCTTCGGCGGCCGCGCCTGGGAGTGGAATCCCAGCCGCGGGCCGTACTATTTCCCCAATTTTCTGACCTCGCAGCCCGACCTCAACTTCCATAACAAGGCCGTGCAGGACGCTGTGCTCGATGTCATGCGCTTCTGGCTGGAACGCGGCGTCGACGGTTTCCGGCTCGATACGGTCAACTACTTCTTCCACGACGCGGCGCTGCGGAACAATCCGGCGGCCCGCCGACCCAGGCATCTGCCCTATGCGGTCAACCCCTACGACATGCAGGAGCACCGCTACTCCAAGAGCCAGCCGGAGAACGTCGAGTTCCTGAAGCGGGTCCGGACGCTCCTTGACCGGTTTCCCAACACCACGTCGGTGGGCGAGGTCGGCGACAGCCAAAAGGGCCTGGCGCTGATGGCCGAATACACCTCGGGCGGCGACAAGCTGCACATGTGCTATTCTTTCGACATGCTCGGCGAAGAATTCGACGCCGCGCACTTCCGCAGCCGGGTGGAGAGGTTCTTTGCCGCCGGCAAGGACGGCTGGCCGTGCTGGAGCTTCTCCAACCACGACGTCAAACGGCACATCTCGCGCTGGGCCAAGCACTCGATCGAGCCTGCGGCGCTTGGGCGGCAGACGGCGGTCCTGCTACTCTCGCTCAAGGGTTCGGTCTGCGTCTACCAGGGCGAAGAACTGGGCTTGCCGGAAGCCGACATCAATTTCGAGGAATTGACCGACCCGCCTGGCATCCGCTTCTGGCCCGAATACAAAGGCCGTGACGGCTGCCGCACACCGGTGCCGTGGGAAGAGGGCGAGGCGCCCAATGGCTTCACCACCGGCAAGCCCTGGCTGCCGATCAAACCGCCGCACTCGGTGCTCAATATGATAGCGCAGGAGGCCGATCCGCGATCGATGCTGAACTTCTACCGCGAGGCACTCGCCTTCCGGAAAGAACACCCCGCGCTGATCGACGGCGATATCGAGTTCCTCGAGGCGAGCGAACCAGTCCTCGCCTTCCGCCGCATGGGCGAGACCGAAAGCCTGGTTTGCCTCTTCAACCTCGCGCCCGAGACCGTGCACGTGACGGTGACCGGCGCGGAAGCGCCCCCGCTTCCCATTTCACAAGGCGCCCAGCTCGGGCGCACAAGATTGACTCTCGAAGCCAATGGCTTCGCCCTGTTCAGCGAGGCGCCGGGCTCCGGCAGCCTGCACATAAAGTTCAACCGCCGTCCGAGGAGGCCGGCCGCTTGAAGAGAAGTTCGCCGGCAAAGGGACCGGCCGAACAATCCAATTGTCTGGGAGGACATGCAATGAAGACCACAATCAAGACAATCGCCCTGGGCGCGGCAATCCTGCTCGCCTCCACCTCGCTGAGCTCGGCCTTCGAAGAGGGAAAGCTGCTCGTCTGGATCAATGGCGACAAGGGCTTCAACGGCCTGCAGGCCATCGGCGACAAGTTCAAGGAAGAGCTCGGCATCGAGGTCGTCGTCGAGCATCCCGAATCCGTCACCGACAAGTTCCAGCAGTCGGCGGCGACCGGCGACGGCCCAGACATCTTCATCTGGGCGCACGACCGCTTCGGCGAATGGGCTGCCGCCGGGCTGATCGCGCCGGTCGAGCCTTCGGCCGAGGTCAAGGACGGTATCTTCGATTTTGCCTGGGACGCGGTGACCTTCGATGGCAAGACCTGGGGCTATCCGGTCGCGGTCGAGGCGGTGGGTCTCATCTACAACAAGGATCTGGTGCCGACGCCGCCGGCGACCTTCGAGGAGATCGCCTCGATGAAGCTTCCCGACGGCGTGAAGCCGATTCTCTGGGACTACAACAATACCTACTTCACCATGCCGATGCTGATGGCCAACGGCGGCTTCGCCTTCGAGAAGAACGCCGAGGGCAGCTACGACGCGACGGTCACCGGCGTGAGCAACGAAGGCGCCAAGAAGGGTGCCGCCGTGCTGCGCAAGCTGATCGACGACGGCATCATGCCTTCGGGTGTCGACTACGGCGTCATGGATGCCGCGATGAACAAGGGCGAAGTCGCCATGGTCATCAACGGGCCGTGGGCGTGGTCGAACCTGACCACCTCGGGGATCAACTTCGGCGTTGCGCCGATCCCCTCGGTCGAAGGCCAGCCGAGCAAATCCTTCGTCGGCGTGCTGGCGGCTACCGTCAATGCCGCCACGCCCAGCAAGGACCTGGCGGTCGAGTTCATCGAGAACTACCTGCTCGCCGATGAAGGTCTCAAGACCATCAACGACGACGTGCCGCTGGGCGCGGTGACCGACGAGAGCTTCGCCGAGACCCTCGCCGGCGACGCCAACGTCGCGGCGACTCTCACCAACGCGCAGAACGGCATACCGATGCCGTCGACCCCGGCGATGGGCAAGTTCTGGGCCGCGATGGGCCCGGCGCTGACCAACATCACCTCCAAGGCGCAGACTGTCGATGAAGCGCTCGGCGACGCTGCCAAGCGTATTCTCGCCGACTAATCCCAAGCCGCCCTCGTCCTGGGCTTGTCGAAGGACGAGGGCGCCCACTAGGATCATCAAACCTCGTCCTTGGACAAGTTCAGGATGAGGTTTGATGGCCGGCCCGGGGAGGGGACATGACCGCGCCAGCTTTGTCAGAATCGCCACCGGCTCAACTGCCGCGATTCCGGGCGGGCCTCGCGGATATTGTCCGCTACCTCGTCATCGGCGTCATCGCGCTTGGGCTCATGTATTTCGTCTGGGGGCTCTATCTCGCCGGCGAGCCGCTGTTCGCCGTGGTGGTGATGGCACTCATGCTCGGCATCGTCGTGGTCTATGGCGCCCGCAAGTTCTACACCGCGCGGTTCGTCTTCCCTGCCGTTACCGCCGTGCTGATCTTCATTGCGTTGCCGGTGCTCTACACCAGCTATGTGGGCTTCACCAATTTCGGCGCCCGTAATCTTCTGACCTTCGACCGGGTCACCGCCTACCACATGAACCAGAAGGCGGTGGACAGATCGACCGAGCGGCCGTTCGCGCTGCTCGCCGCCGACGATGGTTACCGGCTCTTTCTCCCAGGGGCCGAAGGCGGATTGTTGAGCGAGATTTTCGAACTTGATGGGACGCCGGTCACGCTGAAGCTGCAGCTGGTGGCTGTCGTCCCGGATGGCATCGTGCCCATGCGCGATGTGGTGAAATTTCGCAGTCAACTGGGCGCGGTTACCGCCGAGTTGCCCGATGGCAGCGACATCCAGGCGTCCGGGCTGCGCAGTTTCGCCAAGGTGACGTCGGTCTATGAACGCCAGGACGATGGCGTGCTGCTCAACACCGTCGATGGTTCAACGCTCACCCCCGACGATAGCGTCGGCTTCTACCGTAATGAAGCCGGCCAGACCGTCGCCCCCGGTTGGCGCGTCCATGTCGGCCTCGAGAATTTCCGCCGCGTGCTGTTCAACGACGGCATCCGCCAGCCGATGCTGCAGATCTTTCTGTGGACTGTCACCTTCGCCACGCTGTCGATGGTCCTCACCTTTTCGGTGGGGATCCTCCTGGCTTCGGTCCTGCAGTGGGAGCATCTGCGCGGCAAGGCGGTCTACCGCATCCTGCTGATCCTGCCCTATGCGGTACCGGCTTTCATTTCGATCCTGGTGTTCCGGGGGCTCTTCAACCAGAATTTCGGCGAGATCAACTTGATCCTCGACGGGCTGTTCGGGGTCAAGCCGAACTGGGGCACCGATCCCAACCTCGCCCGCGCCATGACGCTGATCGTCAACACCTGGCTGGGTTACCCCTACATGATGCTCTTGGGCATGGGTTACCTGCAGTCGGTGCCGGCCGAGCATTACAAGGCGGCCGCGCTCGAAGGCGCCGGTCCGGTCCGCACTTTCTTTTCCGTGACGTTGCCGCAGATCCTGCCCCCGTTTGTGCCGCTGCTGATCTCGAACTTCGCCTTCAATTTCAACAATGTCGTGCTGATCCTGCTGCTGACACGCGGCCTTCCCGATATTCCCGGCACCCAGATCCCTGCCGGACAGACCGACCTCCTGGGCTCCTTCACCTACCGCATCAGCTTCCAGGACGCGGGCCAGAATTTCGGCCTCGCGGGCGCCATTTCGACTCTGATCTTCATCGTGGTCGGCATCATCGCCTATGCGAACTTCGTGGCGCTGAGACGGGCGGCGGAAGCGCGGGGGAGGGGTTAGCCATGATTGTGGAACATCCGCGTTCGCTGCTCTGGCGCAAAATCCTCGCGCATGGTTTCCTGATCTGCTTCATCGCGCTGATCCTGTTCCCGTTCCTGATCGTGCTGTCGATCTCGTTCCGGCCAGGCAATTTCTCGACCGGCGACCTGATTCCGCGCCAGATCTCGCTCGAGCACTGGTCACTGGCCCTCGGCATTCCCTACCAGATGCCGAACGGTGCGGTGCTGCAGCCGCCCTTCCCGGTGATGCTGTGGCTTTGGAACTCCATCAAGATCGGCATGATCGCTTCAGCCGGCATTCTGATGCTGTCGATGACCGCCGCCTATGCGTTCTCGCGCATGCGGTTCAAGGGGCGCGGTTTCATCCTCGACAGCCTGCTCATCATCCAGATGTTTCCGGCCGCGCTGACCGTGATCGCGCTCTACACCATCTTCGATGCGCTCGGAAACGTGACGCCGATTTTCGGCGTCGACAGTCACTGGTCGCTGATCCTGTCCTATCTCAGCGCCATCACGCTGCACATCTGGACCATCAAGGGCTATTTCGACTCCATCGATCCGGCCATGGACAAGGCCGCCCAGATTGACGGCGCCACGCCTTGGCAGACTTTCCGCTACGTCTTCCTGCCGATGTCGGTACCGATCCTCGCGGTGGTCTTCGTTCTCTCCTTCATCTTCCTCGTGACCGAATATCCAGCGGCCGCGGTGCTGCTGCGCGAGACCGACAACATGACCCTCGCGGTGGGCGCCAGGCAGTATCTCTACGAGCAGCGCTATCTGTGGGGCGATTTCGCCGCCGCGGCGATTCTCTCGGGCCTGCCGATCACCCTCGTCTTCCTCCTTGCCCAGCGCTACCTGGTCAGCGGGCTGACGGAGGGCGGCGTGAAGGGGTGACTCAATGCCGCCACCGCCACTGCCAACGATCCGCCCATCAGCCACGCCGCGGGAAGATTGAGCAAATGGGCCACGTAGCCGCCTGCCGCAGAAATGCCGATGGTCGACGGCATCCGCGTGAGCGTCTGCGGCATATGCGGTCAGTCCGCTCGTGACGCGTTTTCGACCAGGCGCACCCAGTAGCTCGCGCCGACGGGGATCACGTCGTCGTTGAAATCATAGGTATCGGTGTGAAGCTCGGTCGAATCTCCGTTGCCGAGGAAAATGTATGCGCCCGGCCGCGCTTGCAGCATGTAGGCGAAATCCTCGCCCCCCATGGTCGGGTCGGCATTGGTGTCGACCCGGTCCGCGCCAGCCACTTGGCTTGCGACTCGCGCCGCGAAACCGGTTTCGCGCGGTGTGTTGACGGTCACCGGATAGCCGCGCCGATAGTGGATATCTGCCTTGGCGCCGAAGGTCTCGGCCAACCCGGTCGCCACGCTCTTGAGCTGGCCTTCCATATAGTCGCGGACTTCATTGTCCAGCGTCCGGATGGTGCCGGTGAGCTTGACCGTGCGCGGGATGATGTTGAAGGCGTCGCCAGCCTGCACCATCGTCACCGAGAGCACCGCCGAGCGCATCGGGTCGACGTTGCGCGAGACGATGGTGTGGAGCGCCGTGATCATCTGCGCGGCGATCATCACCGGATCGACGGTGTTGTGCGGCAGCGCCGCGTGGCCGCCCCTGCCTTCGATGGTGATCTGGAATTCGTCGGTCGCCGCCATGATGCCGCCTTCGCGGATCCCGAACGAGCCGGCGGCAAGCCCGGGAAGATTGTGCATGCCATAGACCTCTTCGATGCCGAAGCGGTCCATCAACCCGTCCTCGACCATGGCCCGCCCGCCGGCGCCGCCTTCCTCGGCCGGCTGAAAAATCAGGATCGTGGTGCCATCGAAGTTCCGCGTTTCGGCAAGGTATTTGGCGGCACCCAGCAGCATCGCCGTGTGACCATCATGACCGCAGGCGTGCATGCGGCCTTCAGCGCTGCTCGCATAGGGCTTGCCGGTTCGTTCCTTGATCGGCAGGGCATCCATGTCGGCCCTGAGCCCGATCACCTTGCCCGGCCCGCGGCCCTTGATCACGCCGACCACGCCTGTCCGCCCAATCCCTGTCGCCACCTCGTCCGCGCCGAAGGATTTCAGCAGCGCAGCAACCTTTCCGGCGGTGCGATGCACGTCGTATTGCAACTCGGGGTGGGCGTGGATATCGCGGCGCCATTCGGCGATCTCAGCGTGGAATTCCGCGATGCGGTTGATGACGGGCATTTCGGGTCCTGAAACGATTTGACGTTCACTGTGGCGGTTGCGCGCATGGGGCGTCAACCCGGGAGCGGACGCGGCCACCATGCGGCATAGTTTTCTCATCTTTGCCCACGCCGCGGCTGGAATATTCCACCCCGATCCTTGCCCATGACACCCGGATTTGCGAAAGAAGCGCCAGCTTTCCGGGTGGAGCAAGGCGCCGATGAAGATTCTCGTTGCCGTCAAGCGCGTCGTCGACCATGCGGTGCGGGTCCGCGTCCGCCCCGACCGTTCCGGGGTCGAGACCGACAATGTGCGGATGTCGATGAACCCGTTCGACAAGCACGCTGTCGAGGCTGCCGTGGCGTTGAACGAAGCGGGCCGCGCCGACGAAATCGTCATCGTCTCCATTGGGCCGAAGCAGGCCAACGACGTGATCCTTACCGCGCTCGCCATGGGCGCGCATCGCGGCATCCTCATAGAAGCCGAGGGCAGGCTGGAAACCCTTGCGGTGGCCAAGCTGCTCAAGGCGGCCGCCGACGAGGAGAGGCCTGATCTTGTGCTGCTCGGCAAGCAGGCGGTTGACGACGACAGCAACCACGTGGGTCAGATGCTGGCCGGCTTGCTCGACTGGCCGCAGGCGACTTTCGCCTCCGGGATCAAGGTGGTTGGCAACGGCCTCGAGGTCACCCGCGAAGTGGAATTTGGCCGCACGACCATCGCCATCCCGCTGCCGGCGGTGGTGACTGCGGATCTGCGTCTCAATATGCCGCGCAATGCGGGTCTGCCCATGGTGATGAGGGCGCGGCAGAAGCCACTGACCGTTCGTTCAATTGCCGAGTTCGGCGTCGATATCGCGCCGCGCCTGGAGATCGAAAGGGTCTCGCCGCCGCCGGAGCGCGAGGGGGGCCGTATCGTTACCGGCGTGTCGGAACTGGCCGCCGCCATAACGGCCGAACTCTCCCAGCTGGAGACACTCTGATGGCCGTTCTGGTCCTGGCCGAGCACGATCTGGGGACACTTTCTGCGTCGACCGCCCGTATCGTCGCAGCTGCAGCGGAACTGGGAGCGGTCGACGTCCTGGTCGCGGGCGAAGGGGTCGATCAGGTCACGATCGCCGCAGCGGCCATTGCCGGGGTCGCGCATGTGCGCGTGGCGCAAAGCGCTGAGTTGAACGGTCTCTCCGCCGAGGCATTGACGCCGCTGCTTGAGCACCTGGCGCCCGATTATACGCACGTTATCGCTGCCGCGGCCTCTGTCGGTCGCGATGTGATCCCCCGCCTTGCCGCAAAGCTCGATCTGATGCCGGTGACCGATGTGATCGCCATCCTCGGCCCCAACCGCTTCGAGCGTCCCATCTATGCCGGCAACGCCATCGAGACGGTGACCTCGAACCAGCCCAGGCACCTCCTGACCATCCGGGCTTCAGCCTTCCGGCCTGCCGCGCAAGGCAATGCGGCGCTGATCGAGCCGGTCGACGCGAGCGGTGTCGTGGCCGTGGCGCGCTTCGTCGCGGCGCACCGCACCGAGGGCGACCTGCCGGATCTTTCCACCGCTCAGATCGTAGTTGGCGGCGGCGTCTCCCTTGGCTCGGCCGAAAAGTTCGCACTGGTCGAGCAACTCGCCGGCAAGCTCGGGGCCGCCGTCGGTGCCACCCGTGCGGCGGTCGACGCCGGCTATGCGCCGAACGACTGGCAGGTCGGCCAGACCGGCAAGATCATCGCGCCGGATCTCTACATTGCGGTGGGGATTTCGGGTGCATTGCAGCATCTGGCTGGCATCCAGGGCGCCAAGAAGATTATCGCCATCAATTCCGATCCGGAGGCGCCGCTGGTCAAGCTGGCCGACTACGCGCTGGTCGGCGACCTGTTCGAGATCGTGCCGGCCCTGATCGCCGAGTTGGAGCGTTTGGGCGTCAAACGGTGAGACGATTGCAAATCCTGCCCCTCCGCCTATAAAAGCGGCCGCACCTTCCTTGCCTGGATCCCCAGATGTTCGAAACCCTCAAGAAGGCCACGCTCGACAAGATTTTCGTGCTGATGGCCGAGTACGCTGCCGACCCCCGCACCGACAAGATCGATCTGGGCGTCGGCGTCTACAAGGACCACACGGGGTTGACCCCGATCATGAGTTCGGTCCGCAAGGCTGAGCAGCGCATCCTCGATGCGGCGAAAACCAAGACCTACATGGGCGTTGTCGGCAACAAGGGCTTTTCCGCAGCCGTGGTCGATCTCGCTCTGGGCGGTGTTGTCGATTTGAAGCGCATTCGCACCGTCAACGGCGCCGGCGGCACTGGTGCACTGTCGATCCTGATGAATGTCCTGAGCCGGGCGCGTCCCGGCGGCCGCATCTTCATTTCCGACCCAAGCTGGCCGAATCACTGGCCGATGGCCGAACTGGTCGGGCTGAAGCCGCATTTCTACCCGTATTTCGACGCGCAGAGCCGGCGCGTCGATTTCGAGGCCATGATGCGGGCGGTCGATGATCTCACCTCCGACGACGTTCTGCTCATCCATGGCTGCTGCCATAATCCCACCGGAGCCAACCTTTCCCGCGGGCAGTGGGATGCGGTCGTTGAAAGCCTCGAGCGCACTGGTGCCTTTCCGCTGATCGATCTTGCCTATCTGGGCTTCGGCGACGGGCTTGAAGAGGATGCATACGGGGTCCGCAAGGTGGTCTCGTCGGTGCCCGAATCGATGGTGGCCTTCTCGGCCTCCAAGAATTTCGGCCTCTATCGTGAGCGCGCCGGTGTCGCCATCGCCATCGGCAGGAACGAGGCCGATGCCGAGATCGTCTCGAGCCAGATGCAGAATGTCATCCGCGCCACCATCTCGCAGACGCCCGATCATGGCGCCGAAATCGTCCGCGTCATCCTCGAAGACGAGGAACTGCGGGCCGAGTGGCAGGCCGAACTCACGCAGATGCGGGAACGCATGAAGCGCTTGCGCGTCAAATTGACCGACGCCATCCGGCAGCGATCGAATTCCAGGGATTTCGATTTCATCGCCGAGCATTCGGGCATGTTTTCGCTGCTGGGCTTGCCGCAGGATGTGGTCGAAGAACTCAAGACCAAGGACGGCGTCTACATGATCAACGACAGTCGCATCAATGTCGCGGGCATCCCCGAAGGTCGCATTGGTGAACTGGCCGACCACTTGCTCGCTGCCATTCGCTAGCACACGGTTTTCCGGGCTGTCCGCTTGGTGCGATGGTCCGGAAGGACCATATGGAACGAGCGGCGATTGGCCTTGCGGCGCAGCGGCGTCGCAAGGCACAATCGGTCCGCTCAAAAAGAAACAAGTTTCCTGGAGGGGAACGATGAAGTTTTTCGTCGATACTGGTGATTTCAAGGAAATCGAGGAGCTGTCCCAGACCGGGCTGCTCGACGGGGTGACCACCAACCCCTCGCTGGTCGCCAAATCCGGCCGTGATTTCAAGGAACTGATCGCCGATATCTGCAAGGTCGTGGCCGGTCCGGTCTCCGCCGAGGTTGCCGCCACCGACTATGATGGCATGATCAAGGAGGGCGAGCGGCTCGCCAAAATCGCCGACAATGTGGTGGTCAAGGTGCCGTTGACGCTGGCCGGCCTCAAGGCCTGCAAGCATTTCACCGACACCGGCATCAAGACCAATGTGACGCTCTGTTTCTCGCCCAACCAGGCGCTGCTCGCAGCCAAGGTTGGCGCGACCTATGTTTCGCCATTTATCGGCCGGCTGGACGACATCAATCTCGAAGGGATGGAACTGATCGAGCAGATCCGCACGATCTACGACAACTATGCCTTCTCGACCGAGATCCTCGCCGCTTCGATCCGCACCCCCAATCACGTGACGCAGGCGGCAATGGCCGGCGCCGACGTGGCGACCATGCCGCCGTCGGTGATCCGCAAACTTGCTGACCACCCGCTGACAACCATCGGGCTTGAGAACTTCGTCAAGGATTGGAAGGCCACCGGCCAGTCGATTCTCTGATGGCGGACAACCCGATCATCGCCGAGGCCGTCAAGGCGGCCTTGACAGGGGTCGAAATCCCCGGCGGCGGCAGCCTCTCCGGTTATGGTGGGCTGTCCGAGATCATCGTCACCACCGGCGCCGTGGCCTTCGCCATCTCGGTCGCGCCGGGCATGGAGGCAGCCTTCGGGCCGGCCCGCTCCGCGGCGCAGCAGGCGGCCGAGCGCGTGGCCGAAGGCCGTAAGGTCATGGTTTCATTGACTTCCGACAAGGCCACCGCCGCGCAGGGCCACGCCCATCGTCCCGGCCCACCGGCCAAGGAAGCGGTGCCCGGCGTTCGCAACATCATCGCGGTCGGTTCCGGCAAGGGCGGGGTGGGCAAGTCCACCGTGGCGGTGAATCTGGCGCTGGCCTTCGCCGCCGAGGGCTTGCGCACCGGCATCCTCGATGCCGATCTTTACGGTCCCTCGATCCCCAGGCTGCTCGGTCTCGAAGGCAGGCCGGCGGTGCGTGAGGACGGAATCTTCTCGCCGCATCAGGCCTTTGGCCTGAATATAATGTCGATCGGATCGATGCTCACGCCCAATCAGGCGGTGGTCTGGCGCGGGCCGATGGCGACCTCGGCGCTGCGCCAGCTGCTGCGCGAAAGCGACTGGGGCGAACTCGACGTGCTGGTGGTCGACCTCCCCCCCGGCACCGGCGACATCCAGATTTCCCTTGTACAACAAGTGCCTATCGCCGGGGCGGTGATCGTTTCCACCCCGCAGGACCTGGCGCTGATCGACGCCAAAAAGGCCATCGACATGCTGCGCCGGACCGGCGTGCCGCTGCTCGGCCTCATTGAAAACATGAGCTTTTTCATCGCCCCGGATACCGGCCGGCGCTACGACATTTTCGGCCATGGCGGAGCGAAAAGCGCTGCGCAATCAATGGGTTTGCCGTTCCTCGGGGAGATGCCGCTGGTGATGGCGATCCGCGAGACCTCCGATAGCGGAAACCCCGTTGTCGCCAGCGCCCCGCAAAGCCCGGAAGCCCAGGCATTTCAAGCCATTGCGCGCAAAATCCTCGACGCCAGCCCATCGTTCCGCGCCTGATCGTCGCGGGGTGACAGGCGCGCCTCGCGCTGCTATGTGAAATCGATTTCATCATGCCGTCGCCACACGGATGAACGGTTTCTGAACATCGGATTTCAGCGTGGAGGGCGCGACAATGTTTTCATCGAACCGCAGCGAGTTCGGCCCTAATTTCGTTTTCGGCGCCGCCACCGCCGCCTACCAGATCGAAGGCGGCCAGACCGGCGGCCGCGGCCCTTCGATCTGGGACACGTTTTCGGCCACCCCCGGCAACGTCAAGAACGGCGACACCGGCGCCGTCGCCTGTGACCACTACCACCGCTGGCCCGAAGACCTCGATCTGATCCGCGACGGCGGTTTCGATGGCTACCGCTTCTCCTTCGCCTGGCCGCGGCTGATCCCGGATGGCACCGGCGCGGTCAACCAGGCCGGCCTCGATTTCTACGACCGGCTGATCGACGGCATGCTGGCGCGCGGCATCAAGCCCTTCGCCACGCTCTATCATTGGGACCTGCCCAGCGCGCTGCAGGACCAGGGCGGCTGGATGAACCGCGACATCGCCAACTGGTTCGCCGACTACGCCGCGCTGGTCGCCCGCAATTTCGGCGACCGGTTGCATGCCACCGCCACCATCAACGAGCCCTGGTGCGTGGCCTTCCTCAGCCACTTCCTCGGCAAGCACGCGCCGGGTCATCGCGATGTCCGCGCCGCCGCCCGCGCCATGCATCACGTGCTCTTCGCCCATGGCACCGCCATCGGCGCGCTGCGGGCCGAAGGCGCCAAGAACCTGGGCATCGTCACCAACCTGCAGAAATGCGAACCGGCCTCGGACAAGCCCGAAGACCAGCAGGCCTCCGATCTTTTCGACGGTATCTTCAACCGCTGGTATCTGGACGGGCTCTACAAGGGCCAGTACCCGGCCGACATCGTCAAGCTCTTCGCCCCGCATCTGCCGCGGGGCTTCGAGAGCGACATGGAAGTGGTTTCCGCCCCGCTCGACTGGGCCGGCATCAACTACTATTCGCGCTCGCTCCTGCGGCACGATCCGGCAAATCCCGGCTTCCCGGCCAAGGCGGTCGACGGGCCGCTGGAAAAGACCGATATCGGCTGGGAGATCTACCCGCAGGGGCTGACGGAACTGCTCGTCCGCGTCTCGCGCGACTACACCAAGGTGCCGCTCTACGTCACCGAGAACGGCATGGCCGAGGTCGAGGGCGCCGACGATCCGCGCCGCGTCGGATACTACGACGATCACTTGAAAGCCGTGCGCGCCGCGCAGGAACAGGGCGCCGACGTGCGCGGCTATTTCGCCTGGTCGCTGCTCGACAATTACGAATGGGCCGAGGGCTACGACAAGCGCTTCGGCATCGTCCATGTGGATTATGCCACCCAGCAGCGCACCCCCAAATCGAGCTACCGGGCGTTCCAGGGGCTGCTGCACAATAAACGGTGAGGGTGAAGACTCTCAGTCGGGTCCCCTCCCCTCGAGGGGGGAAGTATATACGTGACAAAGCAAAACTCCCCTGCTAGTGATTCGAGCCGACAGGCCGACGTTTCTTCAGACGCCACAGATGCGTCCGCTATTCCTGCTGGTCTTCTAGCGGCGACGGTGGCGTGGTGGCAGGAAAATCTAGGAGACCGTATTCCCTCGGATTGGCCAATTCTGCCGCTTTTCGCTGAGCGTTACGTCGAAGAAGTTCTACGGCCATCATTCGGTTTTGGTAGAGAGGCATGTCTAGCAGGTCCCCCCGTAGATGCTGAATCTTGAGACAGAGATCGAGGGACGCGATAGCGAACGTATCTATTGCGTCTAGCAGGTCGGCCCCCGCCTTACCGCGCAGATGCCCTCGTTCCTGAAGTTGACTGACCTTGCTGGGGTCGAGGTCGTCAATGAACACCACATGCAGGATGTCGTTGCGCTTCCCGGCGAGTTTGTTTGCCTCACCTAGGAGGGTCTGGGCATCTTTCGCGAGTTTTGGGTTGAGCTTGCCGATGCGTAGCTCAACCAGGTTGCTCACCATGTCTCGTTGGGAACGGTCGGAGGCAACCGTGAAGAACGTCGCCTTGGCAGCGTCGGTCCCCATCTCAGAGAGCATACTGAACAGATCGAAGATGCAGCCAGAAAGCGTGTTCCATGCTACGGTTGCCCTACCCACTGTGAGAGGGACGCGAACCTCATGGAGGGTCTTAAGTCGTTCCAGCAACTCCGGCGGTATGGGTTCGGACATTGGGTAATTCCTCCAAAGACGACGAAACCAAGTTCAACGAGACGCTAAAGCGGATGCTCACGAGTCCGCCGAAGCCGCATAGCGAAAGCGCCCGGCCTAAGCCGAGCGCTCCCCGCTTAGGAGTGGAAAGCAGTCACGAGCGCAGCGAGCCCGTGAAGCGTAGCCGCAAGGCCAAAGAGGCATAGGGCGACGTCATATTTCCACTTGATGGAGACCTTGGGTTTCATGGTGAAATCCTAGGCCCGTGGCCACGGAACCTTTGGGGTTTCGTGAGTCATGCCAGTCAGAACGGTTTTGCCGCCGTTGGCTGGTGTATCGGCCCATGGGCATCGGTGCGCACCGGCATCCATAGTGTCCTCGGGACATCGAGAGATTTTCGCGCTTGGCCGTCTGAGGGCTGCGCTCCAGTCTCGAACAAGGACTGCAACCTGCTCCGGCTAAGCTGGTGTCCGCCAGCCCCCATTGCCTCGGGTTGCGAATCCAGAATTAGGCCGATGACTACTTGGAGTCGAGTCGGCGGGAAGTTTTCCACTTCTTGCCGACTTGCTTCAACTTCTTGAGCCTTTGCTTAGGCGTTCGCGCCTTCACCAATCCGCCGATAGGTCAAACGTTTGCCTCCGATGCCAGCCAGTGCCGCATCGGTGCGCTCCGTATCGCTGATCTTGAGCGCGGAACGATGGTTGTAGCGGAAATCGAACTCGGCAAGGTAACGCATAAGGTGCGCCTCGCTGACATGGTGATAGATGCCGATGATGCCGCGCTTGAGGATGCTGAAATAGCCTTCGACCGTGTTTGAGTAGGCATCGCCGCGCACGTATTCGTCAGCGCCATGATCGACGGTTTCGTGACGGGCAAATTCCTTGCCCAAGCGGTGATAGCCGCCAGCGGTATCCGTCATCAGCGACGACTTGCGGTCAACCTGAGTAAAGAGGATCGGACGCAACGTGTCGCCGGTGACGTTGGCAATATGGTGCGAGCGGGCGTGACCGCCGCGCTCAACGAGAGTGTGGACGATCTGCTTGCCCATGCCGCCGATGGCCTTGCCGTCGCGCTTGCCAGCGTGCTTGTTTTTCTCTTTGCCGCCGATGTAGGTAGTATCGGCTTCAACGATCTTGCCTTCGCCGCCCAATGGGCCGGTTTCGGACTTGAGCGGTGCCATTGCTTCGCGGATACGGTGCGCCATGAACCAAGCGGTCTTATACGTGACGCCTAACATGCGATGCAGCTGATGCGCGCTCATGCCCTTCTTGCTGGACGAAAGCAGGAACGTCGCCAGCATCCACACATTGAGCGCGATCTTGGAACGTTCGAACACGGTTCCGACCGTGACCGAGAACTGTTCGCGGCATTCCTTGCAATTGTAGAGGCCAGGGCGATGCGCCTTGCCCTGCATGGCCGTGATCTTGGCCTGATCGACATTGCCGCAGTGCGGGCACACCGGCCCATTGGGCCAGCGCTGCGCCTCAAGATGGGCGCGGGCTGCGTCAACGTTGGTGAAAACCGGGTGATCGAGGCGCATGGCGGTAACTCCTTGTCCCTGTTATGAATCTTGCCCTATGCTTTGTCAAGTATATAAATGCCCTCGAGGGGAGGGACCCCCGGACTTGATCCGGGGGCGGATGAGGGGTCTCTTGCCACCCTCCCCGACCCCTCACCCGCCCTTCGGGCACCTTCTTCGGCTTCATTCGCTCCACCGGAGCGAATGATGGCTTCGCTACCGCCTCGAAGTCCCGCAAGGGGAGAGGGGGAGCCGGTGGATGCGGCCGGCTTGGAACCCGCCCGCAGCTTCTCCAGCAAATTGTACATCTCGGTCAGCGTGATGTCGGGATGCGTCGCCTGTACCGACTTGCGGTGCGCATCGAGCTTTTCGGCGATGTCGGCCTTCAGTCGCTCGTCGGGATCGGGGAAGGGGAAGGGGAAGGAGTCGAAACGGCGCGATTGGTTCAATCTTGCTTTGCCTAGCCCTCTACCTCACCTCGGTCATCCTCACTGGCGATCTTAGCAGCTTCTTCCAGCCGTTTGGGCAGCGGTTTGAGCGGACGCCCTTGGCAGTAGTCTTCCACACGACCGAGAACTGCCTCGAGGTCAGGTCCTCCCCCGGTCAAGCGATCCGCGTATCCGCGGCCTGGGTGTAGAACATCCCACGGTGAGCGCATTTGCTTTAGCCGTCCCGCGCCCGGGTCATTGATGCCAAAGCCCTCGATAGCAACGTTCCAAAGCGGCTTGAACGTCTCGATAAGGATATTCTCACCAAGAGGTATCCAGATGTCGTCGAGCACGATGTGGCGAAATACAAAGTCGCCAATCTTCAAATTGCTGGTCGCGCGAATGGACTCGGCATGCTTGCGCAACCGCGATCCAAGTGCCGTGCCGCGAGCTGCGGCATCGCGCCTGATTCCGCCTTTCCGGCCGCCCTTTGGAATTGCCTTTCCAACGTAAATTGGGCGGTTCCAGTCATCCTTGTTTGCCTCGGAAAGGACCGAGTACGGCTCGAAGCCTCCGCGATAGTAAATGACGTACACTCCCGCGCCGGAAATAATCTCGGTTGTGTCCATCGGCTTGATCTCGCGCGACAGAATCTCCGCCTCAATGCTTCGCGCGAGGCTTAGTTTGTCCAGCGGATTGTAGGGTCCGATCGTCAAGCATGTTCTCCAAATGGCGCATTACGTCGTTTGCGACAATTCGCGCGAGAGTTACAGGGACGGCGTTACCCAACTGGCGCATGGATTCCGTCCAGGAACCGTGGAATCGGAACTCGTCCGGGAATGTTTGGAGACGAGCGCTCTCCCTCACGGTAAAATAACGGACCGAGCCGTCTGGCTTCAACAACATGTTTTCGCCGCCAGGCACACCGTGAACACCCGCCTTCAGCGTCTTTGCCGGTTCGTCGAACGGGCTCCCTGTGTGTCCCGCATAAGATCGCGCTCCTGGTTGAAAGCGGTGGTTCAAATATCGATGTGGCGCCGAGCCTATTTCTGGATCGGGTAGGTCGGCGATGGCATCCCTTACCGTGCGCCAGGGGACGGTTGCCGGTCGTTCCCGAAGACGCCAGGCCCGCACGCGGGCGCGCTCCGATGTCGCTCGTTCGCGCCATCCGGCGCGGTGGCGGTCCCAATATTCGCCATCGCGATACTGGGCCCAAGCGAGAGCGTCAGCTGAATGTGTTTCAGCGGGAAAACGCCATGCGATTCCAAGATCGCTCCGAAAGCCGACGAAGAAAACTCTTTCGCGACGTTGAGGCACCCCATAGTCGGCGGCGTTAGCAAGATGGACTATCACATTGTAGCTCAGACCCGATCGGCCGCCGCTACTCTCGTGCTGCTCCAAGCGGGCGTGATGGCCCGCCCAACTTTCATCGTGTCGAGCCGTGACTTCTGGATGTATCATTTGGAGTCGGATGTATTCGAAGTAGTTCCGGAATGTCTGCCGAGTAAGGCCTTTCACATTCTCGAAGATGAAAGCCTTTGGCTTGACCTCTCGCAGAGCGCGCACGGCCTGAGGAAACATGTCACGCGCATCGTTGAACGCGCGGTGCCTGCCGCCTATGGAAAACGGCTGACATGGAGGGCCACCGGTGACCAGCTCGACTTTGCCTTCGTTGCTTCCGAAATCAACGGCGCGAACATCAGCTTGCGTAAGCGGCCACGAAGCCATGGGTGCTATTCCACGCTCACGATTCTCGCGAATGGTGTCACAGCAATAACTATCCCATTCGACCACCTGAATTGGCTCGAAGCCCGCAAGCGACACCCCCATCCCAAGGCCGCCGGCACCCGCAAATAGCTCGATAGACTTCATGGTTCCCCCAATTTCTCACGGATTACTGTTTCAAGCACGCTTGTGTTCCGGGTCTGGCATTCCCAGACAATCAGGACCCGCCATCCGAGTTCGTTCAGCGCACGCTGGCGTTCGAGGTCACGCAGGCGATTGCCTTCAAGCTTTGGCAGCCAGAAATCCAACCGCGACTTGGGTAGCCGAGCCAGCTTGCAGTTTGGATCCGTGTGACGATGCCAAAAACAACCGTGCACGAACACGGCGATTTTCCGCCGCCGAAACACAATGTCCGGACATCCTGGAAGGTCGCGGGCGTGAAGTCGGTAGCGATAGCCAAGTCGGTAGAGAAGTCGACGAACTCGCATTTCCGTGCCGGTGTCGCGCCCCCTCACGCGCCCCATCCGCTCGCTGCGTTGCTCTGACGTAAGGGTGTCCATAAGAAACAATGGCATCAAAACGTGACGTGAACAAGCCATGAACACTCGTAGTTGCCGCGACCGCTTGGCTTCGAGGATGAAGTAGTTCTTCTTGTAGAGGTCGATCCGCTTGTTGGCGCTTCTCTCGCCGCCCTCGCTTCGGATTGAACCGCCCCGCTCGAACACATAGTCGTTGTGCTCGTGCGCCGCCGAGGCGGGTTCGGGGCGGGCCGCGGCACTTCCAGCACGTCGCAGAGCTCGGAAAGGAACAGCGCGTAGTTGGCCCGTTCCGCTCCGCCCTCCTGGCCCTGCCAGCGCGCTATGAATGCTTCGATTGTCGAACTCAATGAACTGCCCCCGCGCCCGCGCCCCACCCTAGCGCCGTTCGGCGGTTTGGCAAGGCGGGGAGGGGCGAGCGGGCTACGGGCCAGGCGATACCCCCCACCCGGCGGCGCGACGGACTTGGGCTGCGCCAGGTCCCGCGCCGACCCCTCACCCGGCGCTGACGCGCCGCCCCTCTCCCGCAAGGGGAAGGGTGGCCCGGCCGAGAGTGGCCAAGACTTCGCCCCCTGAGGTACGTACCCGTCCATAGGCGCCGGGCGCCGCAAAACCCGGCTTGGCAAGATCGGCGCTTTGTGCGACGTTGACCCACCGCTAACTGCCCCGCGAGGCTCATTAATCGGCCCCCAAAACGTTTTGGTTCCAAAACGTTTTGGAAACGCCGGGCAGGCGGGGGCGCGCAGGCCGCGTCCTGCCGCACGGTGCCCGGGGCGCTAGCGCCGATCCGGATGCATCTTGCGGGAAGAAAACAAGACCGGGTTCGAACCTTCGGAACCGGAAAGACTGAATGTGCGATGGGAGGACTACATGCACAAATACCTTCTGGCGGGGGTTTCCGTCATTGCTATTGCCCTGGCTTCCGGCGCCAATGCCCAGGATTTCAAATTCCCCAAGGGCGAGGGCGCTTTCAGCTGGGATGCGCTCCAGACCTTCGCGGACTCCCACAAGGGTCTCGAAGGCCAGAAGCTCACCATCTGGGGTCCGTGGCGCGAAGGCGGCGACCAGGAGCAGTTCCTGACCGTGCTCGCCTACTTCACCGACGCCACCGGCATCGCCGTCGAATACGGCTCCTCGGAAAACTACGAACAGCAGGCCCAGATCGACGCCGCCGCCGGCTCGCCGGCCAACGTCACCATCCTGCCGCAGCCCGGCCTGCTCGCCGACATGGCGTCCAAGGGCTACCTGGTGCCGCTCGGCGACGAAGCCAGGCAGTTCGTGCTCGACAACCACGCGGCCGGCGAGAGCTTCGTCAGCCTGGGCACCTATAACGACAAGAACGGCAATGCGACCTTCTATGCGGTGCCCTACAAGTCCGACCTGAAGTCGCTGGTCTGGTACTCGCCCGACAACTTCGCCGACGCCGGCTATGAAGTGCCGCAGACCTTCGAGGACCTGCAGGCCCTGACCGAGAAGATGGTCGCCGACGGCAACACGCCCTGGTGCATCGGGCTGGGTTCGGGCGGCGCCACCGGCTGGCCGGCCACCGACTGGGTGGAAGACATCATGCTCCGCACCCAGAGCCCCGAGGACTACGACGCCTGGGTCTCCAACGATCTGAAGTTCAACGACCCCAAGATCGTCGAGGCGCTCGAGCTCTTCGGCTGGTTCGCCAAGGACGACAAGAAGGTCGCCGGCGGCGCCGCGGCCGTGGGCACCACCGACTTCCGCGAAAGCCCGCTCGGCCTGTTCTCGGTGCCGCCGGCCTGCTTCATGCACCACCAGGCTTCGTTCATCCCGTCCTTCTTCCCCGAGGGCACGGTGCTGGGCGAAGACGCCGACTTCTTCTACTTCCCGGCCTTCGCCGGCAAGGACCTCGGCAAGCCGGTGCTCGGCGCCGGTACGCTGGCCACCATCACCAAGGATTCCGGTGCGGCCCGCGCCTTCATCGACTTCCTCGGCAATCCGATTTCCAACGAGATCTGGATGGCCCAGTCGGGGTTCCTTTCGACCCTGAAGTCGGCCAATGTCGAAACCTACGGCAACGATACGCTCAAGGGCGAAGGCCAGATCCTGCTCCAGGCGACCACCTTCCGCTTCGACGGTTCGGACCTGATGCCCGGCGCGGTCGGCGCCGGCAGCTTCTGGACCGGCATGGTCGATTTCGTCGGCGGCAAGTCCGCCCGGGAAGTCGCCGACCAGATCCAGGCCAGCTGGGACGCGATCAAATAATTCGACATGGCGCGCAAGGGAGTCCGGCGCCGCGGCGCCGGGCTTCCGCAAGACTGAGGCGGGACTCGCGGGGAGAGGCAGTCCATGAGCGATATTGTGCAGCAGGTGGTCGGCGCCGTATTCGCCATCGCCATCGCGCTGGGCGGGGCCGTCGCCTACTTCTGGGGCAGCAACTGGCTGCTCGACAAGGTGCTCGGCACCGGCACGCGGATGTCCGGCCGCGAAATCACCCGGCGCGACAATCTGCGCAGCCGGATCCGCCCCTGGCTGTTCCTGCTCCCGGCGCTGCTGTTCCTCTCGGTCTATCTGATCTATCCGGTGATCGAGACCTTCCGGCTGAGCCTGTTCGACAAGACCGGCAGGACCTTCATCGGCTTCTCCAACTATTTCTGGGCCCTCGGCGACGGCAATTTCCAGCGCTCGATCGTCAACAACATCGTCTGGCTGATCGTCGTGCCCTCCTTCGCCACCGCCTTCGGGCTGGTGATCGCGGTGCTGGCCGACCGGCTCTGGTGGGGCAATATCGCCAAATCGCTGGTGTTCATGCCGATGGCGATCTCCTTCGTCGGCGCCTCGGTGATCTGGAAATTCGTCTATGACTACCGCGCCGAGGGCGCCGAGCAGATCGGCCTGCTCAACGCCGTCGTCACCGGCCTGGGCCTGCCGCCGCAGGCCTGGATCACCATCCCGTTCTGGAACTCGATCCTTCTGATGGTGATCCTGATCTGGATCCAGACCGGCTTCGCCATGGTCATCCTCTCGGCCGCGCTGCGCGGCATTCCCGAGGAGACGCTGGAGGCTGCCCGCATCGACGGCGCCAACGATTTCCAGATCTTCTTCGGCATCATGATCCCCCAGATCCGGGGCACCATCGTGGTGGTCTGGACCACCATCACCATCGTCGTGCTCAAGGTGTTCGACATCATCTTCGCCATGACCAACGGCCAGTGGGACACCGAGGTGCTGGCCAACCTCATGTTCAAGTGGATGTTCGTCAATTTCGACTACGGGCGCGGCTCGACCATCGCCGTGATCATCATGCTGGCGGTGCTCCCGATCATGATCTGGAACATCCGGCGCGCCAACGCGGAAGAAGGGACCCGCTGATGACCGCCGCCGTCGACAGAGCCCGCGAACTCCCGCGCCCCGCGCCTGGCTGGCTTGCCCGCGTCGACATGGGCAAGCTCCTCGCCCATCTCTCGCTGCTGCTGCTGGTGGCGCTCTGGACCTTCCCGACGGCGGGCCTGCTGATCTCGTCGCTGCGCGACAAGGATCAGCTCGCGGTCTCCGGCTGGTGGACGGCGCTCACCACCTCGGTCACCCAGGGCGTCACCCGCGTCGGCACCGCCGAAATGCAGATCGAGGAGGGCGGCCGCTTCGTCATCCGCGGCAATCTGTTCGGCACCGACACCAACAAAGCCATCGAAAGCTTCGGGCTCTCCAACGCCGCCCCGGCCGCCGCCGCCGCCGGCCAGAGCCTGCCGATGGCCGACGGCGGCGCCATCACCGTCGCGGCCGACGGCGGCTTCGAATGGGTCTCGGACGCCGCCTTCACCCACACCCGCGGGCCGCGCGTCTTCTACGTGGCCAATATCGCGCCGCGCTTCACCGTGGACAATTACATCGAGGTGCTGACCGCCGCCGGGGTCGGCCGCTCCTTCATCAATTCCTTCACCGTCACCATACCGGCGACCATCATCCCCATCCTGATGGCAGCCTTCGCCGCCTATGCCCTGGCCTGGATGCGCTTCCCCTTCCGCGGGCCAATCGTCGCCCTGGTGGTGGGGCTGCTGGTGGTGCCGCTGCAAATGTCGCTGATCCCGCTGCTCAGCCTCTATAACGGCATCGCCAACGCCTTCGGCGCCGAGGACGGCAAGACCTATCTCGGCATCTGGCTGGCCCATACCGCCTTCGGGCTGCCGCTCGCCATCTACCTGTTGCGCAACTACATGGCGGGGCTGCCCAAGGAGATCATGGAATCGGCCCGCATCGACGGCGCCTCCCACTTCAAGATCTTCACCGGCATGGTGCTGCCGCTGAGCTTCCCGGCGCTCGCCTCGTTCTCGATCTTCCAGTTCCTCTGGGTGTGGAACGATCTGCTGGTGGCCATGGTGTTCCTGGGCGCCCAGGAGAGCAAGCTGGTCTTGACCGGCAAGCTGGTGAGCCTGCTCGGCTCGCGCGGCAACAACTGGGAAATTCTCACCGCCGGCGCCTTCATCACCATCGTCGTGCCGCTCATCGTCTTCTTCTCGCTGCAGCGCTATTTCGTGCGCGGGCTGCTGTCGGGGAGCGTGAAGTAGGGGATGTCGGGCCGCTATCGGCGGACCCCAGCCACGGACCGTCATCCTCGGCCGAGCCTTGGCGAGAGCCGAGGACCCAGCGGCGCCGCGTCGGCGGCGCCAAAGACCATTCTCTCTCGCGACGGACGTCGCGCGGCTGGGCCCCCGAGGTCTCCCCCCGGATCAAGTCCGGGGGTCGCCCGGGGGTGACGGATCTGTGGGTGATGGCAAATGGGTGGGCCGCACGCTGTTCCCTTCCTCCACACATGCCAAGACGCCGCCTCGGCTTTCGCCTATCGGTTGCGGGGGTAGTGAAGCGGCTCCGGCGAGGCTGGGCCTCGAGCGGGTGGTCCGCAGCAAGGTGAGGCTTCGCCTCGCCGGTGCGACCGGCATGGCAAAGACGCCGGTCGCCGGCAGCTCGTCACTGCCTCGCCCGGCGAAGGGACAGGCGCACCCCGCTACGGCGTGGGCACCAGGGGGATAACTCGATGTCGCGGGTGTAGAGCGCGAGGAAATGCCGCGATTTGAGCAGGCGGATGTAGAGGTCGCCCGGCACCACATTGGCCTCGGGGTGCAGCGGCTCGATCTCGGCGTAGAACGAGCTGCGCGAGAGCAGGCGCCGGACTTCGCCGAGCAGCGCCGCGGCGCGCACGACATGGCGCCGCTCCACCGGCTTCTGCCGGTCGCAGGTGTCGGCCCACCTCCTTCATCATCGCTTTGAGCCCGTCCGCCGTCTCGCCGAAGCGCACCATGGCGCGCGACGGCCAGCGATGGCGCGGGTCGGGGGCGGGGTCAGGTGTGTCGGACATGGGTACTCCGTGCAGTGGGGTTGCGGCGGAGTGTAGGGGCGCGAGAAGGGGTGGGGGATAAGCCAGCGGGACGAGCCCGTCCGACGCGGCGCGGCGGCCTCGGGAAGAATGCGTACGTAGCTGTTTGGGGCGGACAGGTTTTGATTGCGCGCCACTATCCGAACGGGTAATTTGTTCTTGGTTTGTGCCGTCGATTGATTCGGGCATTGTGGGGGTCGAATGACGGGAAATCTTTCTTCACTTGAAGTTTGCGCTGGAGCTGGCGGCCAGGCGCGGGGACTTGAACTAGCCGGGTTCTCCCACAAGGGCGCCGTCGAGCTTGACGCCGACTGCTGCAAGACTCTCCGTCTCAACAGGCCGGACTGGACGATCCATGAGCAAGATTTGAATCAGTTTGACGGCACTGGTTACAGGGGTGTCGATCTGCTTGCTGGCGGTCTGCCATGCCCGCCCTTTTCGATAGCAGGAAAGCAGCTTGGTGCAGACGATGAGAGAAATCTATTCCCCGCTGCCATTCGCCTTGTCGATGAGACAAGACCCAAAGCTGTTATGATCGAAAATGTTCGGGGCTTCCTTGATGCGGTCTTTGAGGATTACCGAGGTTTCATTAAGGGTGCGCTTGCCAAGCTGGGATATGAGACACACTGGCGACTTCTAAATGCGTCAGATTTCGGCGTGCCCCAATTGCGGCCACGCGTCGTGATAGTTGCGCTTAGAAACGACATAAAAGACGCCTTCGAATGGCCAACGCCGATGCCGCATGACGCGCCTACCGTCGGTCAGGCGATAGGTGATCTAATGGCGGAAAGAGGCTGGATACGTGCTCGCCGCTGGATCATCCAAGCCAACGAAATCGCCCCAACTCTGGTGGGTGGAAGCAAGAAGCATGGCGGACCGGACCTTGGACCGACGAGAGCGCGTAAGGCGTGGGCCTCACTTGGCGTTGATGGAAGATCGATTGCCGAAGAAGCGCCCGACTGGGACTTTGTGGGGATGCCACGCCTAACCGTTCGAATGGCAGCACGGATTCAAGGATTCGACGATGAGTGGCATTTTCATGGGCGTAAGACAGCTGCCTATCGGCAGGTTGGCAACGCCTTTCCACCACCGGTTGCGGAGGCTGTGGCGAAACGGCTAAGAACAGCCGTGGAGCGTCGCACTATATTCGCGGTGCGAGCCTTGGCCTGAATTGCGCGGATTTCTGTGGACAGATCACACCCTGACTACGATATATTGGAACCAATCGCCGAAGCAATCGTGCGGCGAGCGGGTGGTGTTGAGCGGCTTCGGTTTCGTATGCCCGAAATCGTTCAAGATGCGATAGATTTCGTCATAGATCCGGTTAGAACCGCTCGAACTCGTATCGTTGACCTCGACAATGTTGAAAAAACCTTTGTCGGATTGAAAGTTGAGCACTTCTTTCGAGACTTCATCGATGTGCCAAAGGGCATTCGGGACTTGTCGATTGATGGCATCGACGTAGACATCAAAAACACGGTTGGAACGACGTGGACCATTCCGCCGGAGACTTACCGGAACTCGGAACCTGTACTTTTGTTCCTGATAGCTGACGCCCTCGGCCACTGTTCGGTCGGACTAATGGTAGCGAAGCCCGAATACCTGCGACCGGGCGAAAACCGAGATACCAAGCGATCTGTCAGCGCAAGCGCCCGAGCGCACATCCGCTGGCTGATAGAGAAAGAGCGCCTTCCTGACAGCCGCTGGGTAGGTATCGACATGGCAAGATTCAGGGAGCTAAGGAAGCTGCGAGGTGGTTCACTCCGTGCCGCAAGTTTCTTCAGAGAGAATCTGGACCATCCAGTCCATCGATCAGTTGTGCAGTCGTTATTGTTCGATCAGCGGGACTACATGAAGCGGCTGCGAGGTAATCACGGTGCGCGAGACCAGTTATTCGATGATGGTATTGCATTGCTGTCGGGTGCATATCACAATTCACTGATTGCTGCATTCGGGCTTCCTCAATGTGAGTCTGACGAGCACATTGCGCACAAAATGACGCAGGCCGATCGGGCCATCGTAGCTGAAAGCCGGTTCTTCAAACGCCGTGGCTGATCGGCTGACCCCCTTTGAGCGATCGAGAAATATGGCGGCTATCCGTTCAAGGGATATGCTGCCCGAATTGCGTGTCCGGAAATGGCTGCATTGCAAGGGCTACCGCTATCGCCTTCACAAGAAAGGGCTACCCGGGAAGCCGGACATCGTCTTCGGATCAAGGCGGAAGGTCATCTTTGTACATGGTTGCTTTTGGCATCAGCATGACAAGACAGGTTGTCTTGACGGAAGAGCACCGAAAACCCGACTCGACTACTGGAACAACAAACTTCGAACCAATGTAGAGCGCGACGAGCGCGTCCGCCTCACCTTGATAGAAATGGGCTGGCAGGTCCTTGTTGTGTGGGAGTGTGAGACCAAAGACATAGAGGCACTGGGCGAAAGGCTCCTTGAATTCTTAGAATAGCACGCGGGCACATTTAAAACTGTGCACCGCCCTATCCCCTACCTCCGGTTCCCCGGCAACGGCTCGTCCAGCACGCGCGTGCCCATCGCCGGGGCGACGTGGAAGTGCGAGGGGACGAGGCGGGCGCCGGTCTTCCTTCTCCCTCAAGGGGAGAAGGGAGGAAGCGCCAGCTCACCGAGGACGATATCTTCCACTACGTCTATGGCGTGCCGCACGACCCGCTCTACCGCGAAAAATACGCGCTCAACCTCAAGCGCGAGTTTCCAAGAATTCCGTTCTATCCCGATTTCTGGAAATGGCTGGCCTGCGGCGAAAAGCCGATGGCGCCGCATATAGGCTACGAAACAGTCGAGCCGTGGCCGCTCGGGCGCATCGGCGCGCGCTATTCGGCGCCAAGCTCGCGCAGAAGAAGCGCGGGCCGCGGCGACAGTGCCCTCAAGATTGTCGTGGCCCCGAGCAGGCCGGTGATGGCGATCGCTCCGACATCGACGGCGGCGAGCGTAATCGCATCGAGCGTGAAATCGACCTCGAGCAGCACCATCGTCAGAATCCACGCAAGAGCGATTCCGAGCGGGTTTGCGACCAGGGCGGCGGAGGCCGCAAGCAGCAAGTAGTGCACGACGGAAACCGCAAGCACTTCGATGCGCTTCGCGCCGAGGACCTTGGTGATCACCGCATCGGCCTGGCGCTGCCGGCGACCGGTCGCAAGGCTGCCGACCAGGACCAGGAGGCCGTTGCCGACCGCAAGGCCTCCCACCAGCGACGCGGCAAGGGAAAGCTGGCCCAGCGCGGCCGTGATCTGCTCGAGCGTTTCGCAAATGGCAATGTATCGCACATCGGGGAATGCCCCGGCCAGATGGCGTTCGACGGCTTCCTCGCGGCCGGGCGCCGCCGTGACCGCGCCCAGAAGCGTCGCGGGGTAGGCTTCGAGAACGCCGGGAGAGAAGGTGGCGAGGAAATCGATCCCGCCCTGCCAGGAATAGTCGCGGAAGTTGGCGACTTCAGCGCTGATGTCCTCCCCGAAAATGGTGAAGGTCAGCTGGTCGCCGATGTCTACGCCCAGGCCCGAGCGCAGGCTTTGATGCAGCGACACCAATGCGGGGCCCTGATAGCCGGCCGGCCACCATTGGCCCGCGACGAGCCTGGAGGTTGACGGCAATTCCTGCCGGAAGGTGAGGGGAACTTCGCCCGACAACAGGAACGAGGCTTCCGGGCCACGGGGCCGCAGCGCGCCGGCGGGGGTTCCGTTGACCGCCGTCAGGGCGCCGCGCAGCATGGGCGTTGCGGTGAAGCGGGTAATATCGCCCCCGTCGTTCTTGAGGGCCTCGAGGGCTTCGACTTCATCGTCGAAGAGGTCGGACGCGACGAGCGTCGGCGCATCGAACACCGAGGCCCCAAGATACTCGTTGCGCAGATTGACCTCGAGCACGAGGACCACCACCAGCATGGCCAGGGCCAAACCGACCGAGACGACGACGGACGGGGCGTTCGAACCTGAGCCCGAAATGTCGCGCAAGGCGTAGCGCAGGACACGGTTCTTCGGTTCGGGCAGGCGCCCGAGCGCGTAGCTGGCGATGGCAAGAGCAATCCTGAACAGCACCACCGCCAGCACGCTCACCAGGGCGAAGGCGGCCACCAGCATCGGATCGTTGGTCATGATGACGGCGAGCCAGATAATGCCCGCCGCCGACAGGATGAGCGGCGCGATCTGGAGCGAACCGAACAGCGCGCGCCAGTCGATGGGCGGAGCCGCCAGGCCCTTCGAGCGGAACAGGGTCACCGGACTGATGCTCTGGGCCTGCTGCAAAGGCAGGTAGGAGAAGGCGAAGGCGGTGAGCAGGCCGACGCCCGCCGCAACCAGCAAAGGCTGGACGTGCAGCGTCGGGGGAAGGTTGACCCCGACTGCCTGGCCCACGATCGGCAGCGCCAGCAGCGCCATGCTGGCGCCGGCCAGAAGCCCTGTGCCGACCCCGATGGCGGCAAGGGCAGCAACCTGGGAGAAGAAATGCAGAAAGATGCGGGCCTTGCCCGCACCCATGCTGCGCAGGATGGCGATGACATTGGCCCGCTCGGCGACATAGGCGGATATGCCGGTCCAGACACTGACGCCGCCGATCAGCAACGAGGCCAGGCCGACGATCACCAGGAAGCGCATGAACAGGTCGTAGTAGCGCACCATCGGCCCCAGCCCGTCGCGGGCCGTGCGCGCCGTCCAGCTGGGATCGGCCAGGGCTGTCTCGACCGCCACTCTGCCGGCTTCGGCATCGAGTCCGTCGAGCAGCAGCTTGTAGCGGAAGAAGGTGCCAAGTCCCGGCAGGGGCGAGGTCCGATCGCCAAGATGGGCGAGGGCTTCGATGGTGATGACCGCGGGGAGGCCGAGCCTGAACCCGCGAACCGGAGCATCGGGCAGCCCGCGCAGGGCGCCTCGCGCCTCGAAGGGGGTGCCCCCGATCCTCAGCGTGTCGCCGACCGTTATGCCAAGCTGGTCGAGCATGAGCGGATCGACGAGGGCGCCATAGACTCCCTCGCGCTCGGACAGGAATTCGAATGGCGTCTCGCCGGCCGGCAGTTCGGGACTGTCGATCTGCCCGAGCAGTGGGTAGGTCTCTCCGATCGATACCAGATCGACAAAGGCATCGCGTTCGCCCGCCTCGGCGCGGACGTTGGTGTCGATGACGTTCGACACCCGCCCGAACGTTGCCAAGAGCGCCAGCTCCCCGTCGGTCGCCCCCCGATCGGCCCGCGAAAGTTCGAGATCGCCGCCCATCAACGCCGCGGCGTCCCGCTCGACCGCCTGCCTTATGCTCGTGCCGACCGAACTGACGCCCGCAATCAGGGCGGTGCCAACGGCAAGACAGGCGACAAGAAGGCCAAAGCGGTGCATATCGCCGCGCATGTCCAGAAGGCCGATGCGGATAGCCGTCCAAAAACCCCGCATCAGGCGCGCACCGGCTCGGCTTCGGTCAATTCGCCCTGCGTCATGGTGAGGACCCGGTCGGCTCGCGTCGCAAGCGCCGGATCATGGGTGATCAGGACAACAGCCGTGCGCTGCTGGCGGGCGAGATCGAACATCAGTTCGATGACAAGCGCGCCGGTTTTCTGATCGAGATTACCGGTAGGCTCGTCGGCAAGGAGCAAGCGCGGCTTGGCTATCATGGCGCGCGCCAATCCGACCCGCTGCTGTTCGCCGCCGGACAGCGCGGCAGGGCGGTGATTGAGCCGATCGCCCAGCCCGACCGCTGTAAGCGCCGCAGCCGACGCCTCACGCGTTTGTACACGGGAGAGGTGCGGAGAAGCAATTTCAAGAGCAAGACCGACATTGTCCAACGCGGACAAAGATGGGATAAGGTGGAAACTCTGAAACACGATGCCGAGAGTATTGCGCCGGAAAAGGGCCAGATCGTCTTCACTCAGCTCCGAGAGATTCCGACCGGCTACGACGATCCGACCGGAGTTCGCGCGCTCGAGACCCGCGAGGAGCATCAGCAGGGACGTCTTGCCGCTCCCCGAAGGTCCGACGATAGCGACGACTTCGGCCGCCTCCACCCGGAACGCGATATTCCTGAGGATGTGGAGAGGCCGCTCGGCGATATTCAAGGTGTAGTTCACACCGGACACAGCAATGACCGGCGTGCCGGAGGGGGGCGCTGAGCCCGATTCGGAATCTTGGCCTAACGCAATCTGTTGACTTGCCGGACGGGACAAACCAAAAGATTGTGCGGCCTGGTCATTGGGGACACCGGCGCCTTGCATTTCGTTCACAAACTAGCCTTTCGACCCAGGGGAGACCTCTGGCACCGCCGCCGCGGGCAAGCCAAGGATGCAGCGGAGTCCATCGGCCAAACTCTGGCAGATTATAGAGTTGTTTGGGAAGCGCCAAGGTAATCGGAGAGCGTCTGAAATGTCGAGAAGGCGTCTGCATGCCGTGACGGCGATTGCCGCGATCATGCTGTCCAGCCTTATAGCTGCGCCGGCGCAATCGGGAAAGGTCGAACTCGACCTGCTCACATCCTATATCGGAAAGTGGAGCGGGGCGGGCGTGCTGGTGGGTGGCAAGGCTCCAGAACCCTTCCGCTGCCGGCTGACGGTAGCCAAGGGCAATCAGGCCAAGATCAACTATTCGGGCCGCTGCACCCTGGTCAACATGAACCTCTCGGTAGCCGGAACCATCGCATTCGACGACGCGGCGCAGCGTTACCAGGCTGTGATGAGCTCGAATGCAGGATTTACCGGCCATGCAATTGGCCGAAAGCAGGGCAACCAGATCAGTTTCGATCTGGCTGAAAGGCAGGTTGATCGCGGCGGCACCGATGTCCGCATTGGTTCCCGCATTCAGTTGGTCGGCGACACCATCACGGTCGACTTCGAGGTTGAGTTCAACGATTCCGGCGAGATCCTGACCGCTAGAGTGCCGTTCTCGAGATAAGCCGTTACTTGGATCCTGGATGATTGGCCTCCGGCCGAAGCGGTACTGGAGGCCTGCCGCGCAACCTGCGCGGCGGCAAGGCCGCTGTCCCAGTGGCCGATACCTTCCGCTCTCAATGGACCCAGAACCTATTGCGTCCTCGAATATCCGGTTACGGCGCATAGCTGACCGCGCAGTTGACAGGCGGCGGTCACTGGTCCCGCTTTGCGTGTCCGGCTGGTACCCGCGTCTGCGCGTGCTCTAGCTTCTGTTCCCCGGAAGCGGTTCCTCCAGCACCCGCGCGTCCATCCCCGGGGCCACGTGGAAACTCGAGGGGATGATGTGCCCCTTGCCGGGGCCGCCTTCCTCGCATTGGCGGATCAGTTCGCCGATCAGCCCGGCGCGGGCGCCGCGCAGCGCGCCGGCCATCACCTCGACGAAGTGCGGATCGACGAATTTGCGGTCGTTGTCCGACTGTACCCAGGCGATGTCGTGGGTCCGCCGATCGGGTGACAGGCTGGTCCTGACAAGCCCAGCCTGCAATCCTCAGCTGCCGGCCTTCTGAGTCAGAACGTCCCGACCAGGGCTGCGCGCATGTCCTGTGCGGCATCGGTTAGGTGCACGCGCATTGCCGCCTCCGCTCCAGGCACATCGCCTATCTTGATGCAGTTGAGGATACGCTGGTGGGACATGATGGTGTCGCAGGAGGTCTGCCCGCGCAATTGCCGGCCACGGCGGGTCATGAAGAACGAGCGCTGAAGCGACTGCGCCATCGCCTCGAACAGGCTGACGAGGATACGATTGCCGCCCGCCAGCGCGATGGCTTCGTGAAAACCGACATCGGCGCGGTGGAAGGCAAGCTCGGCATCCTCGTCGCCGTCGGCCTCGTCCATCGCCGCCGCCGCCTCGCGCATGGCGGCGAGCGTGCTTTCGATCGCGGCGATCGCCGGACGCGTCGCGCGCTTCGCCGCAAGGCCCACGGACTGCACCTCCAGCGACATCCGCACTTCCACGAGATCGAATACGCCCTTGGGATCGTGCTGCAAGATCCAGGTCATGTACTCGCCGAGGGCCACGCCGCTGGGTTCGCGCACGACCGCCCGGCGGCCGCGCGCCAGTTCGAGTAGCCCGCGGCCCGCCACCATCTTCACCGCCTCGCGGACGGTCACCCGGCTCACCCCGTGCTGGAGGGCGAGCTCCGCCTCGCTGGGCAGGCTCGCGCCCGGGGTGAGTTCGCCCAAAATCATGCGCACCAGTTCATCCGCGACATTGGATGTCGCGGTCCCGCCCTCGTCGCGCTTGCGTGGGGCAGCATCGTTCATGCAGCTCTCCTGACTTATAACATACGTTTTGCGGCGATGGGCGGCGCGACGAGAAGGCCATTCGATGTATTTGGGTCAACCGGGACGATAACCGCATTGCCCGACAATGGCAAACAGCGGACTACAATGGGCGCAATCCGCCACTATCCGGACGACCGGTACCGTGCGCTGGTGCGTCAGGTTGGAGATCGACGCGCGGCCCGTTCGTCCTCCGAATGAGGCTAATCGAAGGCATCTTTACAGACATATCATATTCCCTTAACGATTGAGCCGCGCTTAGGAGGCGCGCGCGGTCCGGGAGGGCGGCGCGACAATGGGAGGACATCATGAAAACTGGTTTTGCGCGGCTCACGCCGCTGGTCGGCGCTGTGGCGCTGACGTTGTTCGGCGCATCCGGCGCCGTGGCGCTCGACCCGACCGCCAAATGGTGCGAAGGGGTGAAGATCGCGGCGTTCCCGGGCGGGCCGCAGGGCGGCGTGTTCGCCAACAACGTCTATAACGGTTTCCGTCAGGCCGAGCTCGACCTCGGGCCGACCGTGACCTACTACTTCTCGGACTGGGATCCGAACAAGATGCTGACCCAGATTCAGCAGGCGGTGGCGACCCAGGTCGATGGCATCGCAACTTACGGTTTTGCCGGTGAGGCGGCGACGGGTCCGGTGGTCGATCAGGCCTATGCCCAGGGCATCATCTTCACCACGCTCAATACCGCGCTGCCCGACAGCCAGAAGAAATACTCGGCTTCGGGTCTCGGCTATGTCGGCGCCCCCAACTACGCCGCCGGCCATGCGCTGGGCGCCGAATCGGCCCGGCGCGCCAATCTGGCCGCGGGTGACAAGGTCTTCGTCTGGGGTCTCAAGGGCCAGGGCGGCGACCGCGGCCAGCGCACGGTGGGCGTGATCGATGCCTTCACCGAGGTCGGGGCCGAGGTGATCTACCAGGAGATCGACGCCGCGACCAATGCCGACCCGAACTCCGGCACCGCGACTTTCGTCGGCGTGATGGGCGCCAATCCCGGCATCAAGATCGTGGTCACCGACCATGGCGGGCTGACCTCGAATGTCGGCGTCTACGCCAAGGCCGCCTCGCTTACCCCCGGGCAGGTGTATTTCGCCGGCTTCGACATGTCGCCCAACACCGCCCAGGCGGTCAAGGAAGGGTTCCAGAACCTGGTGATCGACCAGCAGCCGTTCCTGCAGGGCTATATCCCCATCCTCAATATCTGCCTGACCAAGAAGTACGGCTTCTCGGGGCTGGATATCAACACCGCCGGCGCCTTCGTCGACGCGACCAATGTCGATGCCGTCGCGCCGCTTGCGGCCCTCGAAATCCGCTAGACCGGAATTCTCGGACGACGACAATGGCGCGGGGCGCACGCCGCCCCGCGTCTTCAGCAAGGTGAGGGCAGCATGGCAGAGGCAGCTCCGGTTCTGGCCGAGAAGACCGCGGCCGGAAGGATTCCGGTTATCGAGTTGCACAATGTCTCCAAGACGTTCGGAGAGGTGCGGTCGCTTTCGGGCGTGAATTTTGCCGTCTATCCCGGCGAGATCGTGGGCCTCCTGGGCGACAACGGCGCCGGCAAGTCGACGCTGGTCAAGACCGTGATGGGGTTCCATCGCCCCGATCCGGGCGGCGAGATCTTCTTCCACGGCAAGCGCATCGACGACTGGTCGGTGGCGCGGGCGCGGGCGCTCGGTATCGAAACCGTCTACCAAGAACGGGCGCTGTGCGAGAAGCAGCCGATCTGGCGCAACATGTTCATGGGGCGCGAGCCGCGCACCAAATGGGGCCTGCTCGATGTCAAGCGCATGCGCGAGGAATCGGCGCGGCTGATGAGCGAACATATGGGTTTTACCTCCGCGGCCGTGCATCCGGACAATGTGGTGACCACCATGTCGGGCGGCGAGAAACAGGGTGTCGCCATCACCCGTGCGCTCTATTTCGATGCGGAACTGGTCATTCTCGATGAGCCGACGATGGGTCTGTCACTGACCGAGACCCGGAAGACGCTGGATTTCGTCGGCAATATCAAGCGCGCCGGGAAATCGGCGATCTTCATCGATCACAACATTTTCCACGTCTACCCGATCGTCGATCGGCTCTATGTGCTCGATCGCGGCAAGGTGGCCGGCGTTTACGATAAGGCGGACATCTCGATGGACGACCTGATCGACCGGCTCTACCGGGTCGCCCGGTCGGGCTCGCTGGAATAGGGGAAGTCCATGGCAACCGAAACCGCTACCGGCAAACCGCTCAACAACCGCGTCGCGCCGCCATCGATGCTCCGACGCCACGGCAGCCAGCTCGGCATCATCGGCGTCGGCTTCGCCATGTGGCTGACCTTCGTCATTGCCGCGCCGGCCGTGTTCACCAATCTCAACATCTACAACGCCTTCGCGCAGACCACGCCGCAATTCGGCATCATCGCGCTGGCGCTGACCTTCGTGGTCATCACCGGCGAGATCGACCTCAGCTTCCCCTCGATCATGGCGCTGGGCACGGCCGCCTTCTGCCTCGTCACCGCCTATGGCGGAGCACCCTGGTATCTGGGGCTGGTGGTGGCCTTCGCCACCGGCGCCGCCTGCGGGCTTATCAACGGGTTGCTGGTCGCCAAGCTCAGTATCCCCTCGTTGGTCATCACCATCGGTACGTCGTTCCTCTATCGCGGGCTCGAGCTGGTGTTGATGAACGGCACCGGCGTGCCGCTGACCGCCGACAAGTTCCCCGAGATGCACAAGATCTTCCGCGAGCCGGTGTTCGGGTTCCCGGTGCAGACGCTGTGGATGATCGTCCTCGCCTTCGTGCTCTGGGTGCTGCTCAACCGCACCCGGTTCGGGGCGCATGTGTTCCTCGTCGGCGACAACCCGACAAGTGCGCGGCTAATGGGCATCAATGTGGTGTCGGTGAAAACTCGGGCCTTTGTGCTGGTGGGGGTGATGGCGGTCTTCGCGGGCCTGATGACCTCGATCTACGGCTACTATTTCTGGCCCACGACGGGCGACGGGTTCCTTCTCTATACCATCGCCTCGGTGTTTCTTGGCGGCACCTCCGTGTTCGGCGGCACCGGCTCGGTGGTGGGCTCGTTCGTTGCCGCCTTCATCATCGGGGCCATCAATGCGGGGATCGTGTCGGCCGGCATCAATGCCTTCTACACCCAGCTCTGCTTCGGGCTCGTCATCGTCATCTCGGTGGTGTCGCAGACGGTCATCGAGCGGCGCATTCGCCGGCAGTCGCTGACCGGACGGTGACGACGGCGTTCGCGCGGCATTTCGAAGGGGCGGCGGCGTGAAGATCACATCCATCAAGACCCAGGTGGTCAACGCGCGGCTGAGGAACTGGATCTTCGTGCGGGTCGAAACCGATATCCCCGGCCTCTACGGGCTCGGCGAAGCGACGCTGGAGTTCCAGACCCGCGCGGTGGTCGGGGCGGTCGAGGACCTCTCGCTGCTGATCATGGGCGAGGACCCGCGCAACATCGAGCACCTCTGGCAGGTGATGTTCCGGCATCCGTTCTTCAAGGGCGGAATCGTCACCATGTCGGCGCTCTCGGGCATCGATCAGGCGCTCTACGACCTCAAGGCCAAGGATCTCGGCGTCCCGCTCTGGCAGTTGATCGGCGGGTTGAGCCGCAAGCGGCTCAGGATGTACGATCATCTCGGGGGCGGCGATTCCACCGCGGTCTACGAAAGCGCGGTGGCGGGTTCGTTTGCGGAGAAGGCGGCGCGCTCGAAAGCCGACGGCTTCACCGCGGTGAAAATCCTCGCCGTCGGCAAGACGGCGCCGCTCGATGGGTATGCGGCGCTCAAGAGCGCCGAGGCGCTGATGGCGGCGGCGCGCGAGGGCGCCGGCGACGACATGGACATCATGGTCGATCTGCATGGCCGCACCACGGCGGCCATGGCCATCGAATACGCGAAAGTGCTCGAGCCCTACCGGCCGTTCTTCCTCGAGGAGCCGTGCCAGCCCGAGGATTGGCGGGGCATCGCGCGGGTCGCGCACGCCACCTCCATCCCCATCGCATCCGGCGAAAGGCTCGTACATCGGCACGAATTCCTGCCGCTGCTGCAGGCCGGCGGGATCGCCGTGGCGCAGCCGGACGTCTGCCATGCCGGCGGACTCACCGAGACGCGGCGGATCGCCGCGCTCTGCGACACGTTCGGGGTATCGATGGCGCCGCACAATCCGTTGGGGCCGATCGCGACCATGGTCAATATCCATCTCGGCTTCGCCACCCCGAACTTTCTCATCCAGGAAGTGATGCGGGCCGATGTGCCCTGGCGCGACGAGGTCGTGTCGGGGGCGACTCCGATCATCGACGGCCATGTCGCGCCGGGCATGGCGCCAGGCATCGGCATCGAGATCGACCTTGCGGCGGCGGCGAAGCACCCCTTCGAGGAAGTGGGGCCGATCCAGTGGTATCATCATGACGGCAGCGTGGCGGATTGGTAGCATGGCAAGATTGGACGGGCAGCATATCCTCGTCACCGGCGGCAGCCGCGGCATCGGCGCGGCGATCGTCGAAAAATCGCTCAGGGAAGGCGCAAGGGTCTCCTTCATCGATATCGAGGCGGAAGCCGGCCGCGCCTTCGCCGACGGACTTGACGCGCCCGACCGCGTGTTCTTCCAGCGTGCCGATATCCGTGTGGCCGACGAGATCGCGGCGGCGCATGACGCGGCGGTCAGAAAGCTCGGGCCGGTGACCGGGCTCTGCAACAATGCGGGCAAGAACTCCTACGCCGATCCGGTGACCATGACCGAGGCGCAATGGGACGACGTCTTCAGCGTCGATCTCAAATCCGCCTGGCTGGTGGCCCGCGCGGTGCTGCCGGGAATGATCGCGGCGCGGCACGGTTCGATCGTCAACATCGCCTCGATCCACGCCGACATGACCTACCCGAGCATGTTCCCCTATGCCGCCGCGAAATCCGGTCTCGTCGGGCTGACCCGCTCGATGGCGCTCGAAGTGGGGCCGCATCAGGTGCGCGTCAATGCGCTGTCGCCCGGCTACACCGAGACCTTCCTCGTCAAGGAATTCTTCGACCGCAACGATCCGGAACTGCGGCAGAAGGTGCTCGACGTCCACCCGATGGGGCGCATGGCACAACCGGGCGAGATCGCCAATTGCGTGGTGTTCCTGCTCTCGGACGAAGCCTCTTTTGTCACCGGCGCCAACTGGCGGGTCGATGGCGGGCTCGGCGCCCGGTTCGCTGGCTGATTATTTCACGACGACGGGTGTCGTGCGAAGGCTTCGTTGGGGGCGCTGCAAACCGTCCTCTGGTGCGATGCCGTGAGGTCTGTCCAAATCGCGTCTCCCGGAATTTCTTGTGCCGGCGGCATTGCCGGTTGCAACGGGTACAGCTACTTTATATGATAATCTGACCTTCTAGAAAAGTGTCGGGCAATTTGGAAAAAGGAGATAAATGCGGGCGCTCTGCGCATGGGATCAAAGGAACATCGGGAGATGCGGTTCGCAATGACGAAGGTGATAAACAAGCCCCCGCTGAATCGGGCGGAAGGTCGTCTCGCCGGCCTGATGCAGGTGCGAGGCATTCTCGGTGGAGTCGTCGGCGATCTGGGCTGCCGGATCGTCGCCGGCGAATGGAAGTCGGGCGAAATCCTGCCGACCGAAGCCGAACTGATGGACCAGCTCACGGTAGGCCGGTCCGTGGTTCGCGAGGCCATGCGTATCCTCAACGCCAAGGGGCTGGTGCGCAGCCGCCAGATGGAGGGGACCAAGGTCATGCCGCGCGCCGAATGGCGGCTGCTCGACCCCGATCTCATCCAGTGGCGGATGCAGGCAGCGGATCGCGATGTCCTGCTGAAGGATCTGTTGCAGGTCCGCCTCGTGCTCGAGCCAGGCGTCGTGTGGACGGCTACGAGCTATGGTTCGGCGGCGGCGAAGGCGCGTATTCATGCCGCCTGGCAGGCCAAGACCGCGGTCCTCGACGCTTCCAAGTTCAGCCCGCACGAACAGCGAGAGCACTTTATCATCACCGATCTCGAATTTCACCGCGCGTTCCTGGCGGCGGTGGGGTCGGAAATCCTCGGGCAACTGTTCTCCGTGATCGAAGCGGCCTTGGCCCTCATGATCGACGTTCAGATGCAGACCCGGGGATCGACTACCACGCTCGTCGGGATGGAGGAGACCAACCAACTGCATCAGGATGTTTACGACGCCTTTGCCGCCAATGACGCCGATCGGGCCGAGGCGGCCATGCGTTACCTGATCCAGCGCGCCATACTGGACGCCAACAAGGGCTTCGCGCTTACCGAATAGCCGGCCCGCAAAGGGATGAGATGACCAAGCCGACCGAAGGGCGACGCCAGCTGTTCAAGCGAGTGGCGGAGAGACTGCAGCAACACGAATTCAAGGGTTGGTTCTACGGGGATTCCATCGGCTTCGAGGGCCTGATCGCCGCTGGCGACCTGCTCGGGGTGCGCAACTGGCAGGATTTCTCACATGGATTCTTCCGCGCCTGGGCAACACGGATGGAACCTTTCCAGCCCGACGACAACACGGCGCCCGGCCATATGATGTGCGAGATCGTCCGGCGCACCGGCGATACGGTGCTGCGCCAGGCGGTGGTGAAGCTGGCCGAGCATCTCGGCTCCCGGCGGCGGATCAACAATGTCTCGATCACCTTCAGGGACACGCGCCGGGCGCTGCGCGAGCCCTATGGCGGCGTGAAGATGACCGCCGAAGAGACCGAACTCCTGAAGGACCCGGGCGAGGGCATCTATCTGGACTGCATGCATTTTGACCCGCCGTTCTTTGCGCACCTGCATCATATTGGACAGGGCGAGCACTGGTCGCAGCGGGCGGTGGACGAGATTTTGGGGTATTCCGATCTTCTCCGGGACCCTGAGTTGCAGCTCTATCGCCACTTCTGGCTGGAAAAGACCGGGCGGGGTTATACCCGCGGCTGGGGCCGAGGCCAGGGCTGGGCCCTGCTGGGCCTTCTCGACGTGATCAAATATGCCTCGCCCCAATCGAAAGGCTATGACGCAGTCGTCGCCAGGGCACGGGAGCTTTCCGAAAGCATGGTGCGGCATCAGCTTGCGGACGGCAACTGGCACGCGCTGGTGCATGAGCCGAAGTCCGGTGCGGAATCGTCGACGGCTGCCTTCATGGCGACAGCCTTCTACCGCGGCATCAAGCTGGGCATCCTTCCGGAAGCGACGTTCCGGCCGGCGGCCGACCGCGCCTACGATGCCATGCTCGCCAATCTTGACGGCAATGGCGATCTCCGGGGTGTTTCCGCCGCCGTCTACTCGGCGCTGGCCGAGGAGCACTATTGGTACGTGCCGGTCAATTTCATCGTGCCCTGGGGACAGGGGCCGGTGCTGACCGCCGCGCTAGCGCGCCAGCAGGTGGACCTCTAGGGGCGGAGACGCCCAGCCGTTCAGCCGAACGCAGGCGCAACCAGCCCCTTGGCCCCCGGACGGCAGACAAAGAGATGTCCCGAATCCGGAGCGGCGGCAAGGTCGCCTTCGCTCATCCCGTAGCGCGCCGTGGTGACGTAAAGGTCCTCAAGGCCGGGGCCGCCGAAGGCGCAACTGGTCGCCTTCGCGACGGGCAGTTCAACGACGGTGTCGACCTTGCCGTCGGGCGTGAAGCGGACGACGCAACCGCCGTCCCAGCGGGCGTTCCAAAGGCACCCGTCCGCATCCACGCATGATCCGTCCGGCACGCCGCGATCGAATCCGGCAAACGGCCGCTTGTTGGTGATCACCCCGTCGTCGAGATCGAAATCGTAGGCCGAGATCACGCCCGAGGCGGTATCGCAGAAGTACATCGTCCGGTTGTCGGGGCTCCAGCAGATGGTGTTGGAGATCCAGATGCCGCTTTCGGCCGCGGTCAGCTTCATGTCGGGATCTAGCCGAAAAAGCGTGCCCGCCGCCGAGACCAGGTCGATCCCGGCGCCATTGGGCGCAATGTTGTTCTGCATGGTGCCGAACCAGAAACGGCCGCGCGCGTCGGTCCCGGCGTCGTTCGAGCGGTTGTAGGGCTTCTGCGGCTCCGGATCGAGGAGGTGCGTCAGCCGTCCGGAGCTGAAATCGAAACGGCTTATGCCGCTATGGCAGGCGACGATCAGGCCATTGCCATCCTTTGTCGCGCGGATACCGGTGATCATTTCCGGCATGTCGTGGTGGTGCACCGCGCCGCTTGCCGGATCCAGCCGATGGAGCCGCGACGGGAGCGGCACGTCCACCCACCAGAGTCTGCCGCCGGCCGCATCCCAGCAGGCGCCTTCGCCAAGGACGTTGGCGCATGCCACGGCGATGGAAACAGCTATGCTCATTTTCTTCTCCTCGCTTATTCATACATCCTGATGGTCACGCCGCCATCGACGACGATATTGGCCCCGACGATGAAGCGGGCTTCATCGGAGGCCAGCATGGCGGCGACCGCGGCGATCTCCTCCGGCTTGCCGAGTCGCTTGACCGGCTGCCTGGCCTCGACTTTGGCGCGGGCATCTGGATCGAGGTTTTCGGCAAAGAGGCGGTCGTTGAGCGGCGTCGCGATGTAACCCGGCGAGATCGCGTTCACGGTGATTCCCTTGTCCGCATACTCGATCGCCAAGGACCGGGTCAGCCCGAGCAGGCCGTGCTTGGCGACAGGGTAGGGGAAGGTGTTGCGGATGACCTGGAAGGAGTGGTTGGAGGCGATGTTGACGATCGCGCCCTGGCCCTTTGCCAGCATGTGCGGCAGGGCCGCGCGGCAGCAGAACCAGGCGCCATCCAGGTCCACCGACATGCACCGCGCCCAGTCGCCATCGGTGATTTCGAGTGGATCGCCGAAAACGGCGATGCCAGCGTTGTTGACCAGGATATCCGGCCGGCCCAGGCGTTCGACCGTCTCTGCCGTCATTGCGTCGACACTCCTGGCGTCGGCTACGTCGGTCTTGATGAAAATCGCTTCGGTGCCGGAGCCTTCGCGCAAGTCGCGGGCGACACGCTCGCCAAGCTCCGGATTGAGTTCGGCGACAACCACATGGGCTCCCTCGTCGGCGAAGCGGCGCGCAATTGCTTCGCCAATGCCCTGGCCCGCGCCTGTCACGATGGCGACCTTCTCTCTCAATCGGTTCAAAATGCCCTCCTCAATTCCCCGCACCCGATTATTGCAGATGTGTTGACTTTGTATGATAAACAGATAATCGTCCTTGACGTCAACCGGACAAGGCCCTTGCAGCGATGCACGAAAGGGCCGTGCGGATGAACGTTACATCGGTCAGGGAGGACCAAATGACCAAAATGACCCGCCTGCTCGGCCACTCGATCGTGGCCGTGGGCCTGATCGGCGCAGTTTTCGCAAACTCCGCCCTCGCCCAGGACAAGCTGATCGTCGGCATCTACAAGAGCGGCACGCAGCAGTATTTTATCGATGAAGCCGCCGGCTTCGCCAAGGCCGCCAAGGAACTCGGCTACCAGTCCAAGATCATCAACGTCGAACTCGACGCCAATCTCGCCATCAGCGCCATCACCGACGCCATCGCCTCGGGCGCCAAGGGCATCGGCATTACCGCCCCGGACCAGGCGATCGGGCCGGCCGTCACCAAGGTCGCGGCTGACGCCAATGTGCTGCTCGTCGCCACCGACGACTCGCTCAGGGATGGTGCCGGCAATGCGGTTCCTTATGTCGGCTTCGACGGCAAGGACATGGGCACCAAGGTCGGCATCGCCGCCGCGGACCTGCTCAAGGCCTCGGGCTGGCTCGATGGTGGCAATTACGGCATCCTGTCGGTCGAAGTACAGACCCTCTCGGTCTGCAACGACCGTACCGACGCCTCGCGTGACGAAGTCGCCAAGGCCGGGGCCGACGCGGCCAAGATCTTCCCGGTGGCCTATGATGGCACCACCAATGCCTCGCTCGAAGCGGCCGGCCCGGTCATCACCGCGCATCCGGACGTCGAAAAGTGGGTGGTGTTCGCCTGCAACGACGAAGGCGCGCTCGGTACGGTGAACGCCCTCGCCAATGCCGGCTTCTCGCCGGACGACATCATCGCCGTGGGTCTCGGCGCCTATGAAGCCTGCCGTCCATGGGCCGCCGGCCAGCCGACCGGATTCAAGGCCGCGCTCTACATCAGCGGCATCGACGTGGGCGACGCCGCCGCGCGTGCCCTGATCAACTCGATCGAAACCGGCGCGCCCTTGCCGCCGAACACCGTGGCCAACACCTCGATCGTCGATCCGAGCAACTACAAGGACAGCATGCCCTGCACCTAAGGGCATGATCGCAAGGGACGGGCCGATCTCCTGACAGTCCGTCCCAGTTCCAAACCCGGAAATCCAGGGCCATGAGCGACACACCTATTCTTGAAATCCTTGGCGTCGGCAAGGCGTTTCCGAATGTACGCGCCCTTGCCGACCTGAGCTTCGGTGTGCGCCGCGGCGAAGTCATGGCTTTTGTGGGCGAAAATGGCGCCGGCAAGTCGACATTGCTCAAAATTCTCGCCGGCGACTACCGCCTCGACGAAGGTACAGTGCTGCTGGATGGGCAGGAAGTCAGCCACGTCGATCCCAGTCAAGCCCGCAAGGCCGGTTTCCGCCTCGTTCGCCAGGAACCGGAGATCGTCCCGCATGTGAGCGCCGCCGAGAACATCTACGTTGGTGAACTGCCACAGAAGCGCGGGGTCGTGGACTTCGAAAAATTGCGCGCGGATGCCAAGGCGTTGCTCGAGGAATGCGGCTTTGCCGGCCTCCTCGATCTCAACGCCAGCGGCGACAGCCTGTCGCCGGCGCAGCGTCATATTGTAGAGATTGCAAGGGCGTTGAAGCCTGGCGTCAAGGTAATCGCCTTCGACGAGCCGACCTCCTCGCTCACTGCCGACGAGACCCAACGGCTCTTCAAGCTCGTCCGCGGTCTCCGCGCTCGCGGCCTTGGCGTGATCTACGTAACGCATCGTCTGCATGAGGTGATGGCGATTTCCGATCGCATCGTTATCCTGCGCGACGGGCGCTTGGTTGGGGTCACCGAGACCGCTGCCACCGCGCCGGATGATGTGGTGCGTATGATGGTCGGTCGCGATCTCTCCTATGGCTTCGTCCGTCAGGAGACGACCCGCAGCGACGCAGCGCTTGAGGTTAGCGACCTGTCGAGCCGCTGGCACCGGAACATCAGCTTCACGATCCGTGCGGGCGAGATTCTCGGCTTCGCCGGCCTCGTCGGCGCGGGGCGCACCGAACTTGCCAAGGTGATCTTCGGTGATTTGCCGAAGCGAAGCGGGGAGGTGCGCGTTGGCGGCATACCGGTCAACATCAAGTCGCCGTCCGACGCCATCCGCGCCAATATCGGCTTTGCCCCCGAGGACCGAAAGGGCGAGGGCCTCATCCTTGTGCGCTCGGTGATCGAGAACGCCTCGATGGCCGTCTTTTCCTCGCTTAGCCGCTGGGGCGTGCTGCGCTCGAAGATGATGATCGATATGGTTTCGCCGTTGATCGCGAGCCTCGAGATCAAGACACCTTCGCTCGAGCAGGAGGTCGGAAAACTTTCGGGCGGCAACCAGCAGAAGGTGGTGCTGGCACGCTGGCTCGCCGCCAAGCCGAAGGTGCTGATCCTCGACGAGCCGACCCGGGCGGTCGACGTGGGCGCCAAGGCTGAGATCTACCGGCTGATCGACAATCTGGCCAAGAGCGGTATCGCCATCATGCTGATCTCTTCCGAGATGCCGGAACTGCTGGCCCTCGCGGATCGCATCGTCGTCATGCAAGGCGGCGCCATTTCGAGCCCGATCGAGAAGCTGGACGCGTCGGAAGAACGCATCCTCAGCTTCGCGATTGGCCAACACGCCGCATAGCTTGGCAATTCTCCTCGGGGTGTGTGATGAAAAGTATCTCCCAATCCAAGGCCGTGGCGGGGCGCGGTGGCAGCCCACTGAAGGCAATGACCCGCTTCGTTGGCGCCGAGAACCTGTCGCTGATCATCGCGCTGATCCTGCTCGTGGCGCTGATCGCCAGCCAGACGCCTTTCTTCTTCGCGCCCCGGAATCTGATGAATATCGGCATGAACCTGTCTGTTGTCGGGTTGCTCGGGGTCGGCATGACCATTGTCATTGTCTCCGGAGCACTGGACATTTCCGTCGGCTCGATCGCCGGAGTCGCTTCGGTGGTCTCGGCCATTCTGGTGACCTATGCCGGAACCGTCGCCGGCGGCATCTTCGCCGGCATCCTGGCCGGCGCGGCGCTCGGCGTGGTCAATGCGGCGATCATTTCCTATCTCAGGGTCAATGCGGTGGTGGCGACACTCGCCGCGCTTTCCGCCTATCGCGGGCTCGCCTTCCTGATCGCGCCCGAAGGCCGTCCGATCGGCGTGCTGGACCAGAACTTCGCGCTGCTCGGTTCGGGCCGCGTGTTCGAGACGGCTGGCTTTCCAGGAATTCCGATCTCGCTGATACTGCTCCTTGTCATTGCCTTCATCGGCCATTTCGTGATGAGTTCCACCGTGTTCGGGCGTTCGGTCTATTCGATGGGTGGCAACCCGGCGGCGGCGCGCCTCGCCGGCATCAACCTCACCAGGATGAAATTCTACATCTTCACCATATCCGGGGCGCTTGCAGGTCTGGCTGGCGTGCTGGTCACCGCGCGCACCAGTTCGGGCCAGCCGGCCTCGGGTACCCAGGGCCTCGAACTCGAGGCCATAACGGCGGTGTTCCTCGGCGGCGCCATCCTTGCCGGCGGCAAAGGCACAATTTTTGGCACCATGCTGGCCGTGGTGTTGCTGGCAACGCTGAGCAACGGCATGAATCTTCTGGGTATTCCGACATTCTACCAGTTGGTCGCCAAGGGTTTCCTGCTGGTGGTCGCCGTGGCCATCGGGCAATGGCGCATGGCCCGTTCCGAAAGGGCGCAGGCCCTTGCGGCGGGCGGACACCGGGGAATCGCGCCGTGACGGTCGTCTGGCTCGAAAATGAGGCGATGCGGGTCGGCGTCAACCCGGCCTATGGCGCGCGCGTCACGAGCCTCGTGGACAAAGCGACAGGCCGCGACTGGATCGCGCCGGGAGGCGAGAGCCCTGCCACCGGCGAAGACGCGGTCTATCTCGCAGACGAAGCGGTCGGTTGGGACGAGTGCTTCCCGACCGTGGCGCCCTGGGATGCAACGGGCACCGCATGGGCGCGCGTCCTGCGGGACCACGGTGACTTGTGGGGCCGCCCCTGGGCTGTCGAGGGCGCAAGTTTGTCCGCACTTGCGACGGCCTACGAGACGGGGGAGTTCAGCTTCAGGCGCCGGCTCGCGTTGCGCGGCACTGTGCTCAATGCGGAATACGAAGTCGAAAATCGCGGTGCCGCCGGCCTGCCCGCCATGTGGGCGCTACATGCGCTGCTGCGCGTGACCCCCGATGACCGCATCGTCCTGCCTTCGCTCAAGGGCGTCGACGCGACGTATCTCGCGCATGGCGGACGGTCGCTTCCGATCGGCAATTTCCGCTGGCCCGGTCCCGGACCGGGCATGCCGATCGGGCTGGACGCCGTCCATCCGGTCGCCGAGCAGTTTGCCGCGAAACTCTATGCCAGCGATGTGGGGATCGCGAGCGCATCGGTAGGCAATGATGGCGGCTATCTTACCATCGCATGGAACGCGGACGAGCTCGCCCATGTCGGGCTGTGGCTCAACTATGGCGGCTGGCCAGAGCCCGGCGCGGTGCGCCATATCGCCATCGAGCCGACCACCGCTCCGGTCGATGATCTGGGCGGAGCCATCGCCAACGGCACCGCACTGATGCTTGCCCCCGGAGGCGCGAAGCGATGGGCTGTCACCCTCACTCTCGATCATGCAATGCTTCCCGAAACATCAAAACCCCGACCAAGGCCACGGACCCGATCCAAATGACCGAAGAACCGCACATTCTCTACACCGTCGAAAACGGCGTCGCGCAACTCACGATGAACCGGCCCAAGAAGCTGAACGCCATCACCGCGGCGATGGGCGGTGAGTTCGTTCGCATTTGCCGTGAAGTCGACTTACGAGACGATATCAAGGTGCTGGTCGTCTCAGGAGCAGGAGGGCGAGCCTTCTCAGCCGGCAGCGACGTCAATGCGCTCGACGACCTCGGGGAGCCGTGGGAGCAGCGTAACCGTGCCGAGTACGACCGGGACTACATTGCCCCGCTCCTGAAACTCAGGAAGCCGGCGATCGCAGCGATCGATGGATACTGCCTCGGCGGCGGGCTGGAGGTGGCGATGGCGTGCGACATCCGCGTGGCTACGGAACGCTCGAGCTTCGGGGCTCCCGAGGTCCGGCGCGGCTGGCACGCAGGGTCCGGCAATACCTCGATCCTGCCGCGGCTGATCGGCTACGGCAACGCGGCGCGCTGGATCCTGACCGGCGACATTTTCCCGGCGACCGAGGCGCATCGCGTTGGTTTCGTTCAGGATTTGGTCGGCGTCGAAGACCTGTGGCCGCGGGTAAATGCGATCGCAGAGCGGCTGGCCAGGAACCCGCCAATCGCGGTGCAATCGGCCAAAAACATTATCCGGCAGAGTCAGGGGACCTCGATTGCCCAAGGACTCGCCTGGGAGAACGACGGCTACACCTTCTGCATGTCCACCGAGGATGCGGCCGAGGGTATCCGGGCCTTCGGCGAGAAGCGCGAGCCGGTGTTCCGCGGGCGCTGATGAACGGAAACCAACAGAATATGAACCGCATCTCAAAGACTGGCCACGGTCCGCTCGCCGGCATCCGCGTGCTGGATTTGACGATCGCCATGGCGGGGCCCCTCTGCACGCAGCGGATGGGTGAGATGGGGGCCGAGATCATCAAGATCGAGGCGCCGGGCGGCGGCGATTTTTCGCGCAAGTCGCCGATGGCGGGGATAACCAGGTTCGGCGATTCCACCTGCTTCGTCACGCTCAACCGCAACAAGCGCTCGGTGATCCTCGACCTCAAGTCGGTTGCCGGACGCGAGGTGCTGTAAAGGTTGGCCAGGGATGCCGACGTGCTGATCCAGAACTTCCGTCCACGCGTCGCCGGCAAGCTCGGCATCGACTATCAGATGCTCAAGGCGATCAATCCGGCACTGGTCTGGTGCGCGATCAGTGGCTACGGCGACGAGGGCCCGCTGCAGGACAGGCCGGGGCAGGACCTGCTGCTGCAAAGCTTTACCGGCCTCACCATGAATGCCGGCAGCGCCTCGGGCCTGCCGCACCCATCGCCGCTCTACATGGTCGACACCTCCGCCTCGCACCTCGCCTGCGAGGGTATCCTTGCGGCGCTGGTGGCACGCGGCCGGACCGGCAAGGGCCAGGAGGTCAAGGTCTCGATGATCGCCGCGATCATGGAGATGCAGATCCAGGAACTCACCTCGCACATGGCGACCGACGCGGCACCGAGGCGTTCCGGGAGCCCGGCCGCCTCGATCTGGATGGAGCCGCCCTATGGCATCTATGCCGGCAAGACCGGCCATATTGCCTTGGCCCAGGGCGACATCGCGGTGATCGGCGAGATCATTGGCGTGCCGGAGCTCGCGACGCTGAAGGCCTCGCGTCCGGCGCAGGCCGATGTCGCGGCGCTCGGCCGGTGGCGCGATGCAATATACGACGCCATCGCCGCCAGGCTGGCGACGAAAGTCGTTGCGCACTGGGATACGATCCTAACCGAAAGGGGCATCTGGTGCGGCATCGTCCTGGACTACGATGCGTTCCTCGCGCATCCGCAGACCCAGTCATACCTGGCTCGGATCCGCCATCCGCTGGGAGGCGAATATACCACGGTGGCGCCCGCCATCCGCTTTTCCGACGACCCGCAACCTGCTCTCCGGCCTGCTCCAGCCTATGGCGCGCATACTCTCGAAGTGTTGCGCGAAGCCGGACTTTCGGATTCGGAGATCGCGGTGCTCCTGGCGAGCAACGCAGCAATAGCCGGATAACCCGGATCCGGGGGATCCTGTCTGCAATTGCCCCGGCCTCCCATCGCGTAGCGCGTATCGGTTCGTTCCTTCCCGAAACATACGGGTCACGAGCGCAGCACCAAATGCTCTCCCGAGTATGGCGCGAGGTAGACTTCCATTTTTCCGAGCATTGCAACGATTTTCGCGATGGCGCCGGTATCCATAAGGCTGAAGGCGGTTGCCAGGGCGTCGGCATCGGCGGCATCCGAAGCGACCACCGTGACGCTCTCGTAGCGATGCGACGTCTGGCCACTGCGCGGATCGACGAGATGATTGAACCGACCCTTCCGGTCAAATCTGAATCCGTAGGGAGTGGAGGTCGCCACCGCGCGATCCACGACATCCAGAACCGCGAGATCACGGCCGGGTTCATTCGGGTCGGCGATCGCTACCCGCCATTCGCGACCATCCGGACGCGAGCCGACAGCGCGGGTTTCACCCATGTCCACGAGGCAGCGATCTATGCCCCCCGCCCTCAACAGTTCCACAATTCGATCGGTAATGTAGCCTTGGGCTATGCCGTTTAGCGTCAAGGCCATTCCGGGCCGTAGGAATTCGACCCGGTCCCTACTGGACAAGACCCCATCGAAACCAACCCGATCCAGGGTATCGCGAAGAAGGCGTGGGGAAGGTCCCGCCGGGTCGGCATCAGGATCAGAGAAGTGCCTTTGGTAGATTGTCCACAGCGGCTGGACGGTCGGATCGAAGGCGCCGCCGGTCAGTTCCCACAAAGAACGACATTTCTGCAGGAGCTCCACCAGTTCGATTGGCGGAGCGGCAATCGCGTGCCGTCGGTTCAACGAAACCAAATCGGAATCGTCGCGGTAAAGGCTGAAGATTCGCTCCAGACGCCGGACTTCGGCCGTGACCCCTTCGACAAGACTCAGCGCCAGCGCCCGGTCGTCATGGTGGATCAGAAGAGTCGCCTGTGCTCCCAGCGCCTGTCCCCGCCACGTGACGGCAAGCGCTTCGCCGGTGCTTTCGCGCCCGAAAGGCAGCAGGCTCAGACCGGCGGCGGCGGCGGTTATTCCGATCACACGGCGGCGGTTCAGGGGTTGAGCCATGATACTCCCCCTCAGTTCATGCCGCTGGCGGACGGCGTGGATTCTTCGCCCGGACTGAAATTGTCCGGCGTGCTTCCGAGCACATAGTCGCGGGGGATTTCGGCAAAGCCGACGACCTCGCCGCCATTTTCGTCCGCAAAACTTCTGGCGGCGGTTTCCGTTGAAAAGGGAACCGTCTCCGCCGCGCCCATCCCGCCCCGCATGGAACTGCCAATCACAAAGAACGCCTGCGTGGCGTCGATCCAGTTCTCCGCTCCCGGCTCCTCCCAGCTCGGGGCCTTGGCCATGTCCGAGACATAGACCGCCGCCAAATTCTTCGGCTCCTCCGGCAGCATGGTGAAGGCGACCGCGTCGCGCGCCGAGGAGAACCAGATCGGTTCCTGTGCCCGGCTGAGAATGATCTGCCCTTTCGGCCCCGGATGCTCCAGCACATTCATCCCGCAATAGCGGCCGATGGCGCTCTCCGTCAGCGCAAAAGGTCCGGGCGTCTGCGCCCGTTCTCCACCGCCGCAGCCGCCAAGAATCAGGGCAGCCACCAAATATGCCACGATGGCCGCCGGCCTCATAATTCTCTCCTTGAAAACACCAGGGTCGCCGCCGCCAGGGGCGCGAGCGCCCACGCGGCGAGCGCGGCAATCAGCATGGCCGGGCTCAGCGCCGCATTCGCGGCGATGCCGCCCATGCCGGAAAGCGAGCCGACGCTTCCCGAACCGAGGTTCAGCAGCCGGTAGGCGTCGGCCGGATTGAGCAGCAGGAGAACATTCAGCATGTCGCCTGTCACCGTCCGGCCCTGATCGACGACCAGTATGCCGAGCAGCGCCATATCGTAGATGAGCACGAAAAACAGCCATATTCCGATCGCGATTCCGCCGGCGGTGCCGCGCTCGGCGACCAGCGCGCTCACCAGATAGCCGATGGCGATGAATACGGCGCCGAGCATGACCGAGGACAGGATCATGGACAGGAACGCCGACCAGGTCGCCGCATCTATCGAAACCCCGGTCGCCGCCAATACGGCCGCGGACGCGCCATAACCGAGAAGCGTGGCGAAGGCCAGGATCGCCAGATGCCCCGCGAATTTGCCGAAGATCACCTGCCAACGGCCGACGGGATAGCTGAGAAGCAGGAGCATGGTGCCGCGCTCCATCTCGCCGACGATGGCGTCGTGCGAGATCAGGAGAGCGATCAGCGGCACCAGAAAGATCGTGAGGCTGGACAGGCTGACAATCACCACATCCAGCGCTCCAGCGCCGACATTGCCCGTCGGCGCGCTGCCGAGGAATGTAAGTGTCAGCGCCAGCGCGGCAAGCAGCAGGGTCGTGGCGAGAACCCAGCGGTTGCGCAGGCCTTCCTGAATTTCCTTGCGCGCCACGATCAGGATAGTCCTCATTGGATCGTCTCCTGCCCGCCCAGGAAGTGGGCATAAAGCTCGTCGAGCGTCGGCGGGATAATGTCGAGATCGGCCACCGGCGCGTCAATCGCGGTCGCGCCGCGCAGGAGCATGATCTTTTCTTCCGGCGCGGCGTCGATTTCGAGCATATGGCCGTTAACGCGTCGCCACCCGCCCGTTCTTTTCATCCAGTCTTCCACCCTGCCCGGTTCGCAATCCGCGAGCCTGATACGGATACGCGTCGACAGCCGGGCAATGCCGCGCAGTTCTTCGATCGTGCCGTCCGCGATCTTGACGCCGCGGTTGAGAATGATGACCCGGTCTGCCTTGCCCTCAAGTTCCGTGAGGGCGTGGGACGACAACAGGACCGTGGCCCCCTTGGCCCGCAATTCGTCGATGATGCCGTAAAAACTGCGCCGCAAAGCCGGGTCGAGCCCGGTCGTCGGCTCGTCGAGAAGCAACACCTTCGGATCGCCCAGCAGCGCCTGAGCCAGCCCGAGACGCTGGCGCATGCCCTTGGAATAGGCGCCGACACGACGGTCCGCCGCCGCTGTCAATCCCACACGATCGAGCAGGCCCGGGACATCGCCGGAACGCGCGCGCTTGAGCCTCGCGTAGAAGGCGAGCGTTTCGCGCCCCGTCAGCGCCATGTTGAAGGAAACATTCTCCGGCAGATAGCCCAGCCGTTTCCGCGCCGCGAATTCGCCCGCAGCGGGGTTGTCCCCCAGAACGCTCACCGTTCCCGCGCCCGGACGGATCAACCCCAGCATGAGCTTGATGAGAGTGGTCTTGCCAGCGCCATTGTGGCCGACGAGCGCGATCGTTTCGCCTTCTCTCAGCGTAAAGGACACATCCCTGACGGCGGCGACTCCGCCGTAGGACTTGGTCACCCCATCGATGCAAACAGTTTCCGCCATTATTGCCCCGTTTGCACCTGTTCCGGCGGCGCCATCAGCGGGTGGCTGTCCACCACCCCGCCAGGCAACAAAGCCGGGAATTGGGCTTGCGCCCAGCGGATCACCTGGACCGCCGGGCTGTTAATGAGAACCTTCGCCTGCGGCGCCGTCCACAGCACCTTGTCGACCAGATCGTTCGGCCGATAGGCGGTGTCGGCGATGCCGTCGCCGTTGAGATCGAAGGCCGGATTGTCGCTCCAGTAGTTGCCGCGCCCGCCGGAAGACCAGTCGAGATAGCGCGTGCCGACATATTTGACCTGATTGCGGTTCCTGATGAAGGCATTCCCTGTCATCGTATTGCCTTCGGAACCAGCGGTGAAGTGGATGCCGATCTCGCAGCCCTCGAACCAGTTGCCGCTGAACCGGTTCTTGTTCGCATTGTAGATGAAGACGCATTTTTCCGGGCCGATGCGCATGCCGGCCGCGATCCGCCGCGCTTCGGTCCCCGCGGCCGGTTGCGCGCCGCGATCTCCGCCCTGCCGGCCCGCCGTCTGCCATCGCTCATTCGATTGCGCGCGGCCGCGCACGACATTGCCGGCGATCTCGGAGCCGTTGACGTAGTTGAGGAGAAGGCCGTGGTCGCGATCACCGTCCGACAAATTGCCGGTAATCCTCAGCCTGCTGGAATACATGATTGCGTAGCCGACGGCATTGCCAACCGAAACATTGTCGCTGATCTCGCTATCGTTAGTGTACATATAGTGGATGGCGAAGCGGACATCGTGGAAGCGGTTGCCGCTGAAGACATTGCGCTTGCTGGTAACGGCGAAGATGCCGTCGCGCCCGAAACTGATTTCGTTGCCGATCACCTTGGCCCCAGGCGCGTTCCAGACCGAGACGCCGTTCCCGGTTTCGTTCATGCGGCCCTCGCGGATCCCGACGATGCGGTTGCCTTTGGCGATGGCGTCCTGAGCCCCGTGAAGGTAGATGCCGTAGAGATTGCCGACGATCGTATTCCCCTCGATGAGCGCCGCCGTTGCCGTCTTGGTTACGAACACGCCGGCGTCCATGGCCTCGAGATTCGTTCCGGAGCCGCGTATTTCCAGATTGCGCACCACGACGTCCCGCGCCTCGATCGTAACGACGCTACCCCGGCCGTTTCCCAAAACCACCGCGCCCGGCTCCCCCTCGAGCGTCAGCGCCTTGTCGATGGTGACGGGACCTTTATGTTCTCCGGCTTCGAGCGTGACCACGTCTCCTGGCGACGCAGCGTCGAGAACGGCCTGAAAATGCGCGCCGCCAGCGGTCACCACGACGCGCTCCGCCCACGCGGGCGAAGTGAGGATGGCGGCTAGAAGCGCCGCCATCCCCATTATCGCTTCGATGCTCGAACGAGCCATTGCCTCAGGCGCCTTGCGGCTCGACAAACATCCGGCCCTTCATTTCCATGTGCATGGCATGGCAGAACCAGGAGCAGTAGTACCAGTAAACGCCGGGCTTGCGCGCCGCGAAGGTCACCGAGGCGGTCGCCTGCGGAGCGACCTCCATATTGATGCCGTAGTTGACGATGCTGAAGCCGTGAGTCAGATCCTCCACTTCGTCGATATTGGTGACATAGACCGTGACCTCGTCGCCCTGCTTGACCGTGAAGCTCTCAAGGCTGAACGCGGGAGCCATTGAGGTCATGTAGACGCGAACCTTGTTGCCGTCGCGGACGACGTCCGCCGCCGACGTCAGATCGATACCGTCGGCTTCCGCCTGCTTCACCGCGTCGGCGAAAAACGGGTCGTCGCGGTTCCACAAATGCACTGGATCGATCTTGGAGCGGTGCACAATCGTGGCGTCGTGCGGTTCCGCGAAGGTCGGATTGTCGTGCACGAGCACCATCTGGTCACCGGAGATGTCGATGAGTTGATCGCTCTCCGGCTTGAGCGGACCCACGTTCAGGTAGCGGTCCTTGGAGAACTTGTTCAGCGAAATCAGCCACTTGCCGTCTGCTTCTTTCGTCTGTCCCATCGAGGTATGGTTATGGCCAGGCTGGTAGTGGACATCGAGCTTATGCTTGATCGGATCCACGGCCTCGCCCTGATATGCCCGTCTGGCGTCCTCGATATTCCACTTGCAGACCTGGCTGTCGATGAACAGGGTCGTGTAGGCGTTGCCTCTGCCGTCATAGGCCGTGTGCAACGGTCCGAGGCCCAGTTCGGGCTCGGCGACGACCGTGTCGCGCGGCTCGATCTTGTCGTCGAACAGGTCGTCGAACTTGCGCACGTCGAACACCGTCACGGTGGGCGACAGCTTGCCGTTGGCCACGACGTGGATTCCGTCCGGCGCGGTATTCATGCCGTGCGGACTGTTCGGAACCGGAACGTAGCGCGTATAGGGCGAGCCGTGGCGACCATCGATCACCGGTACGCCGTTGATCGTCTGATAGTCGCCCTTGGCGACGGCTTCCTCGATGCGCCTGAGGTTGAAGATGACGACCCAATCCTGTTCCTTCTCCATCATCTCGGCGAGGTTCACGCCCTCTTCCGAGTTGTAGCAGGTGGCGAAGCAGTATTTGCCCTGATAGTCGGCATCGACATTGTCGAGGTTGCCGTCGACCATAACCTGCCAGGCGATCTTCATGGTCTCGCCGTCGACGGCGGTGAAAATCGCGTGATACTGGGTCTTGTCGTCCAGCACTTTGCCGTCGTTCGGGATCGGCACGCGGTCCTCGCCGTTGCAGAACACATAGCCGGTCTTCGGATATTTCTGGACGCGCAGACCGTGCACCGTATGCTGGTTCGGCAACTCTATGATCTTGTCGCATTTCATCACATCGAGACGGATGCGGCAGACGCGCGTGTTCGCCTTGTCGTTGGCGTAGAGATAGCGGCCGTCATAGGTGCCGTCGGTGAAGGACGGATGCGGATGGTGCAGGTCTCCATTGAGATAGATGCCGCCCCTGTCCTCCAGGAACTCCCTGGTCTCGGGCAAGAGGCCCTCGGTCAGCACCTTCCGGCTTTCGTTGGTCTGTCCCCAGCCAGTGGCGCTGTCGCGATTGAAAACCGGAATGCGCATGATTTCGCGCATCGACGGAACGCCGACGATACGGATTTCCCCGGAGTGACCGCCGGAGAAAAAGACATAATACTCGTCGAGTTCGCCGGGCTTTACTTCATAATTGTTCCCTGCGGCCGGCGCGCTCTGTGCCGCTACCGGCGAGACGATTCCCCCCGAGAGCGCCAGTACCCCGGCCACTCCGCCTGCGCCCGCCGCCGCGGCGAACGCCGTGGTGCCGAGTAGTTGACGCCTGTTCATTGGTTTGTTGATCTGCTCGTCCGACATATGAACCTCCTTTTCGTTCATGGTAGTTTCCTAGGCGCGCTCTTCCCCGCTGGTGCGGGTTGGAGCGCCGTTGCGAGTGATCACCAGCCTGGCTGGACCGCGGTTATTGCCGTCGCGCAATGAGGGAGACGAAAGCGCCGCGAACTTTTCGCGTTTGAGTCGTACCTGAATCATGCGCGGGCAACGCTGGTCGTCGTGATAGAGTTCCTGACAATTCATGCAGTAGATGCACTCGTTGACGTTGATCTGGCCCTCGGGATGGATAGCTTGAACCGGGCATTCCTTGGCGCAGCGCTGGCAGGGAGAACCGCATTCGGGCCAACGCTTCAGCCATTCGAACATCCGGATGCGACCGGGAATGGCCAAGGCCGCGCCGAGGGGACAGAGATAGCGGCAATAGAAGCGCTCGATGAACAGTCCGGCCGACAGTACGGTCAGCGCAAAGATCACAAAGGGCCATTCCCTTGCGAACTTCAGGACGATGGAGGTTTTGAACGGCTCGACCTCCGCGAACATTTCCGCCAGCGCCACCGAATAGAACGACAGGCCGAAAAGGCCGAGGAAGATGATGTACTTGATTGGCCACAGCCGCTCGTGGAGCCAGAAGGGCACCTCGATCTGCGGCACCTTCAGCCGCTGGGCGATGTTGTTGGTCAGTTCCTGAAGCGCGCCAAACGGGCAGAGCCACCCGCAGAATGGGCCTCGGCCCCAGAACAGCAGCCCGACCGCCACCGCCGCCCAGAGGACGAAAACCAGCGGTGCGGAGAGGAAGAACTCCCAGCTGAAGTCGGTGATCAGCGCATTGGCGAAGGTGAGCACGTTCACCACCGAAAGCTGCGCATTGGCAAGCCAGCCGAGCCAGACCAAGGTGAACAGCAGGTAGCCCCGGCGAACCCAACGGAACAGCTTGGGGCGCCGCACCAGCCAGTTCTGGAAGAAGAAGATCGCCGTCAGAACAAGGAGCGCGAACACGGTTATGCCGATCGACACCGCGTTCATCTTCCACATCTTTGTCCAGAGCGGTTCTTCGTCCAGAAACGGCTCGGCGCCGTTCCCGGCGCCGGATTGAACGGCAGACGGCCCGGTCGGCGACGCTTCGGGCCGCGGCGCGGGTTCCGGCGCCTGCTCCACCGCCACATACCGATCCGGAAGCGTGTAACCGAGATTGAAGGGCAGCGTGGCCTTTTGGTGTGCCCCGAAGCTGCGCTGGACCAGCAATTGCAGTTCCCAGGGCTCGGTGACGTTCAAGGCGAATTCCTCGGGAACGACGAACAGCGCGATCTCACGCAGCTTCGGCGCGCCCACAGCGGCGAGGTCGCCGAGCCGCGCATGATTGCGGTCGCGGAACCGCACCCCCTGACCGTCCTGCAGCAACTCGATGCGATCGAAGATACCGCCCCGTACATAGCCCGATCCCTTGAAGGAATAGGCCCCGTCGCCGGCAACGACAATGGCGTGCTGACCGGGCGCCAGCTTCTGCCGCAGCCGCTCGTAGCCGCGCTGGCCAAGAAGGCTGAGCCCAATGGAGGGTACGCTGACTGGCGCCACATAGAGGTCGATGAAACGGTCTTCGGGATTTTCCGTCTCGGGACGTCCCGCTGCCTGTATCTGGCCGGCTTGCTCGAAGGCACCGGTGACTTCGCCGACGACGAGGCGCAGGCTTCGCACCGAGCCATCGCCGACAAGAGTTTCCCAATCGCGGATTTCGGTCCGCGCCAGATCGAGTTGCTTTTCTTCCGTGACTGGTGGCGCCGCGCCGGCCACGACATCTCCGCCCAGCCGATTGCTGCGGATCAGTTGAACCGCCGAGCGCACGATGCTGTCGCCCATGACCAGCACGGTAACTGTGGCTCCGCTGACGATATCGACCTGCGGGGGGCGTTCCGAGCCAGCCGACACGCGGCCCATGTCCTTGCCGACCAACGAATTCAGCGAGGCTACGACCTTTTCCTCGGGAATGCCGATCAGGACGATCGGCTCCTTGTGATCGACGAGTTTGAAACCGCGGATTATGCCTTCGGGGTCGATGCCTACCAGGATGTGGATCGGCTTGCCGGAATATCCGATCGAATTCGTGAAATCCGAATTGAGATAGACGTACCCGGCGATTTCATGGCCGCGATAGACCGGAACGATCGGCGGCGCGCCCTGTATTTCACCGAACCGGTCAGCGCCTTCGAAGATCTCACCGGGCTGCGCCTTTGGGAGGAATTCCTCGAGCCGGTCGGCCGCCGACGCCTGAAACGGCAATGCGAGAAGGAAGAGGAGGACTGCGGCAAACGCCAAGAAAGTCCGCAGGGCGCCGGCGGCCAGCGATGTTGAGGGAGTGGAGCGCGCGTTGTTCAAGATGGATCGTCCGGTTCAGCTTAGCGGATTCTTCAAAATGCACTCAGTAGCAAATTGTCCTCGCGCCAGCCCCGATCGGCAACGCTGCTTCGGCAACCTCATACCAGGTCCCGCTGACTGGAACCGGTGCGTCCATTCTCGCACTCCGACGGACATGGGTCTCGCTTGCAAAAACCCGCAGTTGCGGCGCGCCAATATCAACCCGAGCCGCAACCCGCATGGCGAACCTCCATCACTCGCCATCTTGAATCACGCCGCAGTACCTCCGCAAATCTCCCCGCGAGCCAGCCTCTTGGAGATTGCATATTAACCAGCATAAGGCGATTGCGGTCATGCGTCTTTGACACAGCGCAAACCGAAGCCGAATGTTATGTTGGCAATACAATGCAATTTCAGGAGGGGGGGCCATGTCGTTTCTGAAAGCTGAGCCATTCGCGGCTGTGGAGTCCATGGAAGAGCTGCTCGCCATCGCCTATGCGATGGAACAGGAGGCCGTCGGCAGATACACGGAACTGGCCACGCGAACGCGCAACGAGGGTCAGGTTGCGCTTGCCGCGGTGTTCGATCTGCTCGCAAGCGAAGAAAACAGACATATCGACAACGTGGTTCGTTGGTCCGAGGACGTTAGCGGCGGCAAGCCCGACCTTCGGGAAGTTCGCTGGATCCCGGAAGGCACCTTCGACGATGAGGGAGCCGCCGCCGTTTCGCCCCAGCTTCTGAGCGCATACAAGTCCTTTGCCATGGCGGTGCGCAACGAGGAACGCGCCTTTGCATTCTGGACCTACGTGGCCGCCCAGGCTCCCTCGGAAGACATCCGGATGGCGGCCGAGCAGATGGCGCGCGACGAGCTGGCACATGCCGCGACTCTCAGGCAGCAGCGCAGGCGCGCGTTTTCGGTCGACCGCGCCGCTCGCGCGGCGGGCGGGACGACGCGGAATCTCGCGGAGATGGAAGGATTGCTCGCCACCCGACTCGATGAACGCGTCAAGTCCGCCGCAGCCGGGAACGCCGAAGTCCTCAAGGGCTTTGCCGACGAGGCGCGGGCGCTGGCGGGCGAGTTGACGACGGCCCCGCTTGGAGGCGCCGGGTCGATTGCAAACCCTGCCGCAGGCTCGATCGACACGGTCGATACGCTCTGCGAATTTCTCGTAGAATGCTATATCGAGGCGGGAGAGACCTTGGCCTCCGCCGCTGACCGCGATCGCGCGCAGATGTTTGCCGCGAGGGCTATCGAGCGGCTCGCGATCGTTCGGTCCATGTTCGAGCGCGTCGAGGTCTCATGACAGGGTGATCGCCCGGCTGCTCGGGAGCCATGGCGGAAACTGGATGATGACGGTTTGAGGAAAGCGGCAAGGTCGGGGATAGGCGCGATAGCGGGGACATGGCAGGAATTTCGTATGCGGGCGGCCGGTTGAACATCACGCAGCCGCTGCCCGGGTGAAACGCTCACCGAAGATGAGGGCGAACCGGGCCTCGGCCGTGCACGGAGCATGGGCCAATCAACCATGGCCTTTCGCCGCTCGGCATCCGCCGGCCAGGCTGGCTCTTCGATCCGCAATGGGCTGTTCAGCTGAGGCTCATCGGCGCAAGTTCAAGTCGCTCTCCACCGGATCTGGGCGAATCCCCTGTCCGCGCAACCCTCATGGGGCTTGCCGCTGAGGGCTATTCCTTCTTGGGCGAACCGCCGATGCGAGCCAGCATGCCGCCGTCGATGCGCACGATCTCGCCGGTGATGAAAGAGGCGCGGTCGGACGCAAGGTAACTAACGAGGTCGGCCACCTCTTCGGGTCGCGCGCTCCGGCCGAGCGGGTGCATCTCGTTGATGACCTGCCACAATGCGTCCGGGTCCTCCGCGGAGGCGACCGCGTCCCGCAGCATTGGCGTATCCACCGAGCCCGGCGCCACTCCATTGACGCGCACGCCGAAGGGAGCGGCATCGACCGCCATGGCATGCACGAGACCGATCAAGCCGTGCTTGGCGACGGAATAGGCGACCACGCCCGTCTGGCTCGCGAGGCCTTGCACCGAACTCATGTGGATGATGCTGCCCCGGCTTTCCCGCAACATCGGCATGGTCGCCTTGGAAATCTGAAAGGCACCGGTGAGGTTGACGGCGATCACCTCGTTCCAAAGCTCGTAGCTCGTCGTTTCCACCGTGCCGTAGCGCTGGATGCCGGCATTATGGGACAGGACGTCGAGCCCGCCGAAGGCACGTCGTGCCCGCGCCGCCGCGGCCTCGCAATCGGCAATGCTCGCGACCGAACCCGCAACGGTTTCAACCTTCGCGCCCAGGTCACCGATGGCGGACGCGGCAGCGCCGAGACCCGGGGCGTCGACGTCGAGAAGAACCAATGCGGCGCCCTCGCGCGCGAACTGCTCGGCCACAGCCCTGCCGATCCCCTTCGCAGCTCCGGTCACCAGCACACGCTTCATCGTCAGAACCTCCCCCCATTCGTGTTCAATTTTTCTCTCATAAAAATGGTTTGCACAAGCAAAAACTCCATTGCATTATCGGGACCGCGATCGAGCCAGGGGAGGAACGTCTTGATTACGGGTATCGCGTGGGATCACCGACGCTGCTGGGGGCCGCTCGAGGCGAGCGTGGAACCCTATCGCCTGCTGAGCGGCGAGCAGGTGCGCTGGGACCGGAGAAGCCTCTACAGCTTCGGCGAGGGCGATTTGGGCACCTACGCGGACAAGTACGATGTTGTCATTTTCGATCATCCTTTCGTGGGCGATGCTTGCGCGAACGGATGGTTCGTAGACCTCGACAAGTTACTGACGAGCGAGGACAAGGCGCTGTTCGATCGCGACGAGGTGGGCGCCTCCTGGCAGTCCTACGCCTATGACGGCGGCATCTGGGCCCTGCCGGTCGATACGGCGGCGCAGACCGCGGCGTGGCGCGGCGACCTGCTCGAACGGCACGACCTCGGCGTGCCCCGCACGCTCGATGACGTCCTGGCGCTCGCGGATCGGGGCGCGCCGCACGGCCTCGGCATCGGCTGGCCATCGGTTCCGACGGATCTGATGTGCACCCTTGTGTCCGTCGCCGCGAGCCTCGGCCTCACGCCCGGGCACAGCGACGGCGATTTCCTCGAGGCGGCCGATGCCAGGATCGTCGTCGATCATCTCAAGGCCCTTGCGAGGGTGGCCCATCCCGGCTCGAAGCAGTGGAACCCGATCCGCTGCCTCGACCACATGTCGGCAAGCGACGACGTCGCCTACGTGCCCTATCTCTTCAACTACGTGAACTACTCCAGCGGCCAGGCGGCGCGGCCGATCACGTTCGGCGCCGCTCCCGCCGTCGCCGCCGGCAAGCCGGCACGCACGCTGCTGGGTGGCGCTGGGATCGGGGTCAGCGCCAGGTCGGCGAGCCCGAAGGCGGCGTTCGACTATGCAATGTACCTGTGCTCGCCGGCCTATCAGTCCGGCGCCTATGTCGCCTTTGGCGGACAGCCCGGAAGCCGGACCGCATGGCTCTCCGATACCTGCAACGCCGCGACGAACGGCTTCTTCCGCAACACGCTGCCGATAATGGGTGAGGCCTATCTGCGGCCGACGCATCCCGGCTTCGTGCCGTTCTTCCGCGATGCCACGCTGAAGCTGGCCGCCGTGGTGTTCGAGGGCGCGCCGCTGCCGCCTTTCGTCAACTGGCTCAATGCGCGCTACGATACCATCCGGCCGCGCGCGGCGCGGGGAGCGGCCTGACATGGCGACTTCGGAAGCAGGCGAGGTCGAGGACACCGAGGGTGCGAGCGCCGGCAAGCGCAGCTACTCCGTTCCGGCCGCCGAAAAGGCCCTGGACATCCTCGAATTCATGGCCGGCCAGCCGGACGGCCTGACCCTGACCGAAATTGCGGGCGCACTGGGCCGGTCGGTCCATGAGCTCTACCGGGTGATCCTCGTGCTCGAGGCGCGCGGCTACCTGTACCGCCGAGCCGGTTCCGACCGCTACCGGCTGTCGCTCAAGCTCTTCGAGCTCGCCCACCAGACCCCCTCGGTACGCCAGCTGACGGATTCGGCGCTGCCGGTCATGCAGGCGCTTGCGCCCGCCGCGCAGCAATCCTGTCATCTTGCCGTGCTGAGCGGGCACGAGGCACTGATCGTGCTGCAGATCGATTCCCCGCTGCCCATGCGCTACTCGGTCATGCTGGGCGCCAAGTTCGACTTCGCGGAAACCAGTTCCGGCGTCGTGATCTACGCCTACTCCTCGCAGGGAGTGCGCGAGCAGTTGGATGCCTGGCTGCGGCAGGACGGCCGGCCGGCCAGCGAGCTCGAAGCGGTCGCCGCAAGGGCGCGGGCGATCATCGCCGAGGGCTGCGAAGTGAAGAAATCGCTCGCGGTCGATGGCGTCACCAATATCTCGGTGCCGGTCTTCGACTATCTCGGCCATGTCGTGGCGGCGCTCACCGTACCCTACATGCCGCAGCGCGCGGCCAACGTCTCCCTCGAAGTGGTTTGTGGCCTCGCCATCGAGGCAAGCCGGGCAATCTCCACCGATCTGGGTGCGGGAACGCGCGCACCGATTGCCGATGCCGCCGGCCGGAAGAAGGCGTGATCATGTCGCTGGCGAAATCCAATCGACCCGAAGTGGAATCGCTCGACGCGCTGGCGCGCCGCGTCGGCAACGGCACGCGATTGTCCGTCGGGGGGCATCATTTCGCGCGGCTGCCGATCGCGCTGCTGCGGGAGATCGCCGCCCGCGGCGTCTCTGGGCTCAACTATTTCGCCTGGGCGGGTGGACTGCCGCTCGAACTGCTTCTGGAGGCCGGCGCCATCAGCAGCATCGATATCTGTTTTTCCAGTCTCGACATCTTCGGCCTTGCCCCGCGATTCCGCGAGGCGGCCGAGACTCGCGGGTTGCCGATCGTCGACTGGCCGGCGCTGAGCATGATCCAGGGGTTGCGCGCCGCGCAGCAAAATCTGCCCTTCATGCCGGTGCAGTTGCCCGCCGGCTCGACCATGGCCGAGCGCTGCCCCGCCCTCAGGTTTCATCGCGACGAGCGGACCGGCCGGCTGATCGGCCTGGTGGAAGCACAGACCATCGACACGTTGCTGCTGCATGCATCTCGCGCCGATGCCAACGGCAATGTCGAAATCCATGGGGCGCGGGCGCTCGATCTGGCGCTGGCGGGCGCGGCGCGGCAGGTGCTGGTGACCGTCGAGGAAATTGTGCCGTCAGGGACGCTGCAGCGCAATGGCCGGCAGACGATCCTCACCCGAAATCTGGTGACGGCAATCGCGGAGGTCCCGGGCGGCGCCTATCCCACTTCGTGCCTGCCCCACTATGCCACCGACTACATCCGCATCCGCGAGATACTGGAGGGGCAGCACGGGCCGCTCGCCGAATCGCTGCAGCGACCGCCAGATCGGCCGTCGCCGGTCCTCCGCAAGGCGGCGAGGGTTCCCGACGCGGCGGTGATTTCCGCTCCGTTCCGGTCGACGGCCCCGGCAGGGGACGCGACGATTGACGAGGTGATGGCCGTCCGCATCGCGCACATGCTCGACAACGAGTCCTTCGCCAGCGCCGGCGCGGTGTCGCCGCTCGGCAATGTCGCCTACCGGCTGGCCAAGGCAACCCACGCGCCGCGCCTGTTGATCAGCACGTTCAGCTGCGGCCATGTGGATGTGGCAGCCGGCACCATGACGCTCAGCCTCCTGGAAGCCATGGATGCGGGCTCGGCCGTTGCGCATTGCGGCGGTGACGACACCTACTCGACCTTCTATCAGGCCGGGCTGGTCACCCACGAGATTATCGGCGCCGCGCAGATCGACGCGCGTGGCCGGACCAACAATCTCGAACTCTCCAAGCCGTCGGGCGGCCTGCTGCGGCTGCCGGGGCAGGGGGGTATGTCGGATGTTGCCAACATGCACAAGAACTACGTGGTCTACGTCCCGCGCCACAGCCCGGCGACGCTGGTCAAAACTGTCGCGGTGGTGAGCTCTGGCCGGGGGCTGATCTTCGCCGAAGAGCGGCAGCGCGCAGGTTATCAGCCAGGTGATGTGTGGCTGGTCACGAATCTCTGCGTCTTCAGGTACGACGAGCGCGCCGGGCAGCTCGTGGTGGTCGAGACCATGCCCGGGGTAACGCGCGACGCGGTTATCGCCGAGACCGGATTCACGGTGCTCTTCGCCGAGGATTGCCGCGAGATGGAGGTGCCTGACGCGGCGACGCTCGGCACCCTTCGCGACGTCATCGATCCTCTCGGGCTGCGGCGGCTGGAGTTCGTCGGCGCCAGGGAGCGTGGTGCGCTGCTCGACGAAATCCTCGCGCGGGACGCCGAAGGCACCCGCCGCATCGTAGAGGCGATGGCATGAACGACACCGATCTTTTCGCGCTCATCAGAGGTGAACTGTTCACCGCTGTCGTGGGCGATGTGCTCGATGGTCTCGGCTTCCAGCATCAGTTCCTGCCGCCCGGCATCATGCCGCTCACCACGCAGATGCGAGTTGTCGGCCGCGCCATGCCGGTGCTGGAAGCCGACGTGTTTTCCGCCAGCAACGACTCCGTCGGTCCATTGGCCGGCAAGCCGTTCGGACTTTTGCTTGAGGCGCTCGACGACCTCAAGGAAGGCGAGGTCTATGTCGCCACCGGTTCATCACTGCGCTACGCGCTGTGGGGCGGGCTGATGTCGACGCGCGCCATCCACCTCAAAGCGGCCGGCGCCGTGCTCGACGGCTTCGTGCGCGACAGTAACGAGATCGAGGCGCTGGGCTTCACCGTGTTCGGCCGGGGCACCTACGCCCAGGATCAGGGGCCGCGCGGCAAAGTCATGGACTATCGCTGCCCGATCGAAATCGAGGGTATCCGGATCGAGCCCGGCGACCTGCTGTTCGGTGACCGCGAAGGCGTGCTCGTCATTCCGCGCGCGGTCGAACAGGAAGCCGTGACCCGGGCCATCGAGAAGGTGCGCACCGAGAACAAGGTTGCCGTCGCGATCCGCAACGGCATGAGCACGCGCGAGGCCTTCGACACCTTCGGGGTGATGTAGCCCTCAGAGATAGACCTGGCCGGGATCGGCCCAGCGCTGTTCCGGCAGCATCGCGTACCAATCCGGCCGGGTCGGGTCGCGGTCGTAGGTATAGCCGCCGACCTCGCGATAGTATTCGGCATATTTCGCGAGCTTGTCCCGGTCGAGTTCGACACCTAGCCCGGACCCGCTGGGCACGGCGATCTCGCCATCGACATAGCGCATCGGGCCGCCCTTGATGACGTCGTCGATGAGGTGGTGGTAGTGCGCGTCCGCCGCGAAGCTCAGGTTGGGCAGCGCCGCGCCCAGATGCAGCATCGAGGCGAGCTGGATGCCGAGCTCGCCCGAGGAATGCACCGAGGCGCCGTACTGGAAGGTTTCGAGCACGAGGCCGGCCTTGTAGGCTTGGCGCAGGCCGCCCCAGAAGGTGGTGTCGAGGAGCACGACGTCGATCGCCTCGAGGCGGATATTGGCCGCGAGCTGCTCGAAATTCACCACCACTGTGTTGGTCGCGGTGGGGATGCGCACGAACTGGCGCAATCGGCGCATGCCTTCTAGGCCCCAGGTCGGATCCTCGAAATAGTCGTTCTTCAGGCCCTCGATGGCCTGGCCGACGCGGATCGCCTGCTCGACCGACCAGGCGGCATTGGGATCGAGCCGCAGGCCGTCATTGGGGAAGGCCGCGCCGAGCGCGCGCATCACTTCGACGTCGTGGTCGGGGTGGAAGACACCGCCCTTCAGCTTGTGGGTCTTGAAGCCATGGCGCGCCACGAGGTCGCGGGCGTGGGCGACGATCTCATCGGGCGAGGTTTCGCCGCCGCGGACGGTCTTCTCGTCGGGCAAACGATAGAAGATGTAGCTGGCGAAGGGCACGCGCTCGCGCACGGCCCCGCCGAGCAGGTCGCAGGCGCGGATGCCGAGCTTCTTGCCCGCCGCGTCGAGGCAGGCCATCTCGATCGCGGCATGGATTTGCAGCCGGTTGTTGTAGAGCGAGGCGGTGGGATTCATGATCTTCCAGCGCAGCTGCTCAAGCTGCAGCGGGTCGTGCCCCTTGAGATAGGGCAAGAGCCCGCGCACCGCCGCTTCCGCCGACTCGCCGCCGCCGCCGAGTTCGCCGAGGCCCACGATGCCCTCGTCGGTGACCAGCTCGACGACGGTGCGGATGAAGCGGCCCCAATGGGCGCCGCCGGCATGGCGTAGCGGCGCCTCGAGGGGCATTGCGACGGTGGTCGCGCGGATATCGACAATCTTCAATGCGGAACTCCCAGGAATATCAGGCCGCAGACGGCGGCGAAGCGGGGTGCTAGGCGGGCGGTGTGCCGCCTTGGGCCATGCGGTCGAGCACCGGCAGCACCGCGCGCAGGTGGACGGTCATGGCGGCGGCGGCTTTGTCTTCGTCGCGCGATTGCAGGGCCGCAAGGATCGCCTCGTGCTCGCCGGTGATCTTTTCGCCGCCGCGAGGCCAATTGACCGAGACGTAGCGCAGCCGGTTGAGGTGAACCTTCACATCCTCCAGCTCGTCGGCGACGGCGAGGAGCCCGGCGGCAGCATAGATGGCGCGATGGAACTCCTCGTCGAGCTCGAACAGCCGCCGCGTGTCGTTGCGCCGCGCGGCGACGCTCTGATCCTCGATCAGATGACGGAGCCCGGCGATCTGGCGGTCGGTAATGCAGCCACAGGCGCGGCGCGCGACCTCGACTTCCACGGCTTCGCGAATCAACTGGGCGGCGCGGACCTTCTCGAGCCGGCTCGGCGACACGCGGGTGCCGCTCTGCGGATAGATGTCCACCAGCCCCAGGTTGGCGAGCCGCAGGAGGGCCTCGCGGACGGGGGTGCGCGACACGCCCAGGCGCTCGGCGATCTCGCTCTCGCGGATCGCCTGCAGCGGCTGCAACACACCCAGCACGATGTCACCGCGCAACAGCTCGTAGACGTTCTGAGCGGTCGAGCGTGGCCTCAGCGTCGGCGGTGGCGAGTTATCAAACATTCGTAGCAGCCGCGCCTCGAGCGCTGGACAAGTCATGCACACTAATATATTAGCATCCAAGTCCGGTCAATGGCCGGTAGACGGCGATGGCCTTCGGGAAGTCGAGCGCGAGGCGCGCGCTTCCACGCAGGCCGGGCTGCAACAAGTCCGAAATGGGGAGGATCACAGTGACCAAATTCTTAGCCACCTTGCTCGCAACGTCAGCCGCGGTCGCGGTCATGTCGGCGTCGGCGATAGCCGCCGAAATGCCCAAGAAGATCGGCTACGTGACCAACTATGCCACGCACGAGTGGTACCAGAACGTCATCAAGGGCATGCAGGATCGCGCCCAGCAGCTCGGCATCGAGCTTGAGGTGCGCGATGCCAACCTCGACGTAAACAAACAAGTGTCGGCCGCCGAGGACTTCATGTCCCGGGGCGTCGACGTGCTCATCATCACGCCGGTGAATGAAGAGGGCGTCGTGCCGCTGGTCCGCCGCGCCAAGGAAGAAGGCCTGCCGCTCGTGCTCGAGGGCAACCCCGTCAAGGGCATGACCACCATGGTCGCGATCTGCGACTACGACACGGGCTATCACGCCGGCGTCGAGGCGGGCAAATATGCCAAGGGGCATCTCGGCGGCGTCGCCAAGGTGATGAATGTCGGCCTGCCGCTGCTCTCGGCCACGGTGCTCCGTTCGAACGGCTTCATGGACGGGCTGAAGACCGAGATTCCCGACGCCACGATGGTCCACGACCTCGATGGCGGCGGCAACCCGGACCGCGCGCTCGAAATCTCGGCCGCGGCGCTCGCCCAGAACAGCGACATCAACATCATCTACGGCATCAACGACTCGTCGTCGCAGGGCGGTCTGCAGGCCTGGAAGGCCAGCGGCCGGTCGCAGGACGGCCTGCTCGTGGTCGGTACCGGCGGCGAGGGCCTGGGCTTCATCAACATGATGAACACCGAGCCCTCCTATCAGATCGAAGCCGCGATGTTCCCCGAGAAGGTCGGCTTCACCGCCATCGACGCGGCGGTCAAGCTGTTCAACGACGAGGAAGTGCCCCAGCACATCGTGTCGCCGACCACCCCGATGATCGGCTCCGACGGATGGAAGCAATACTACTCGGTGGACGGCACAACGCGCACCATCAACTGGGATGCCGTCAACGCCGTCCAGCCGGCCGAGCAGTGCATGAAGACCGCGGCCGATCTCTAGGTTCAGCCTCCCAGAACCAAGCCGGAACGCCCTCGGGCGTCCCGGCCTCCGTTACTTCTTCGAGCGGCGTCCCATGAGCGAAATCACCCAACCGGCCAAGAGTGGTCCCGTCGCCGGCAGGCTCGCCAACAACAGCCAGATCGTGCTCCTCGCCCTTCTGGTCGTCCTCTGTATCGGCATCTCACTCAGCGCCGCGCAGTTCTACTCGGTCGAGAACGTCATCGCGATCCTGCGCCAGTGCTCGCTGGTGCTGATCGTCGGCGCCGGCATGACCATGCTGCTGATCGCTGGCGAAGTAGACCTGTCGGTCGGCGCCTCGCTCGCATTCTCCGGCTGTGTCGCCATGGACGTGACCAACAAGACCGGAAGCGTCTTCCTCGGCGCCCTGGCGGGTATTCTCTTCGGCGGCCTGGTCGGCCTGTTCAACGGCCTCGTCGTTACCCGGCTCAAGGTGAACTCGCTGATCGCCACCATCGCCACCATGATGATCCTGCAGGGCGGCGTATTCCTCTACACGCGCGAGGCCGTGCAGAATAAGCACCAGCAGCCGGCCTTCACCGATATCTCGACCGGCTATCTGGGCCCGATCCCGCTTCCCGTGATTATCGCCGCCGCCGTCTTCGCGTGCGCCTACGTGGCGCTGCGGTACACGACGCTCGGTCGCTACATCTATGCGGTGGGTGCCAATGCCAAGGCGGCGCGCCTCTCCGGCAGGCGGCCCGAGCAACTGAAGCTTCTGGTGTTCGTCGTCACCGGCCTGCTTGCCGGTCTCACCGGGCTGATCCTTGCCTCGCTGATGAACACCGGACAACCCACGGCCGGCCGCGGCTTCGAACTCACCGTCATCGCGGCCGTCATCCTCGGCGGCACCAGCCTGCTGGGCGGACGCGGCACGCTGCTCGGCACGCTGCTCGGCGTGCTGATCCTCAAGGTCATCGACAACGGCATCATCATCCTGCGCTGGGATCAGAACCTGCAGATGATCGTCCCGGGCGTCGTCATCGTGCTTGCGACCTACCTCGATCTGGTTCGGAGGCGGGCCGATGCACGCTGACGCGACAATCGACGAGCCGGCGGTCGCCACCATCGACCCCGCCATGGAAATGACCGGCATCGGCAAGCGCTTCCCTGGCGTTCTCGCGCTCGAGAACGTCGGCCTGACGCTGGAACCGGGCAAGGTCCACGCGCTGATGGGCGAGAATGGCGCCGGCAAGTCGACGCTGATCAAGATCCTCGCCGGTGTCTATCAGAAGGATGCGGGCGCCATCCGCATCGGCGGCGTCGAAACGGACTTGCGCTCGCCGCGCGACGCGCTGCGGCAGGGCATCAAGGTGGTCTTCCAGGAGATCGCGCTGATTTCGGAATTCACCGTGGCCGAGAACATCTTCATCGAGGAGTATCCGGTCAACGGCGTCGGCTCGATCAGCTGGAAAACCATCAGAAGGGACGCCGCCGCGCTGTTCGAGCGCATCGGCTTCAACGTCGATCCGGCGGCAAAGGTCGGCGATCTGCCGGTCAGCCAGCAGCAGATGGTCGAGATCGCGCGCGCTCTCGCCCACGAGGCCCGCATCGTTGTCATGGACGAGCCCACCTCGTCGCTGACGCCCAATGAAGTGGCGCTGCTGTTCGGCGTGATCCGCCGCCTCGCCAGCCTGGGCATCGCGGTGGTCTATGTCAGCCACAAGCTCGACGAGATTTTCGAGATCGCCGACACCGTCACGGTGCTGCGCGACGGCCGGCGCATCTCGACGAAGCCGGTCGGCGAGCATACGCACGACAGCCTGATCCAGGACATGATCGGCCGCCGCATCGAGAACCTGTTCCCGCGCTCGCGCGGCGTCGCGCGCGATGACGTTGTGGTCAAGGTCGAAGGGCTTTCGACCGACAGCAAGCTCAAGGACGTGTCCTTCGAAGCACGGGCTGGCGAGGTTCTGGGCTTCTTCGGCTTGATGGGCGCCGGTCGAACCGAGCTTGCCAAGGCCATCGTCGGCTACGACCCCATAAAGACGGGCCGGATCACGATTGCCGGCCAGCCGCTCAGCCCGCACAACACCCGCACCGGCGTGTCGCTCGGCATCGGTCTTCTCAGCGAGGATCGCAAGACCGAGGGCCTGATGCTGGAACTGCCCGTCCTGCAGAACGCCAGCCTCGCCTCGCTGGAGCAGTTCGCGCGCGCCGGCTTTGTCGACGAGAAGCGCGAAAAGAGCGCGGTGCAGGCATTCGTTGACCGCTTCCGGATCAAGACGCCCGGCCTCGGCCAGCAGATCAAGAACCTGTCGGGTGGCAACCAGCAGAAGGTGCTGCTCGCCCGCTGGCTGATGCGGGGCCTGAAGGTTATTGTCGTCGACGAGCCGACGCGCGGCATCGACGTCGGCGCGAAATCGGAGATTTTCGCGCTCATCGACCAATTGGCGGCACAAGGCCTCGCCGTGATCATGATGACCTCCGAGATGCCGGAGCTGCTCGGCCTCAGCGACCGCATCGCCGTGATGGCGGAAGGCCGGATCACCGCGACCATGTCGCGCGACGATGCCACCCAGGAGAAGATTCTGAATGCCGCAATCGCTTAGCCTTTCCGCCGCGGCCGGACCGAAGCGCCCTTCCGAGTGGCTGCGGGCGCTGTTCCGCCGCAACGAGATCGCGCTGCTGCTCAGTCTTGTGGCGCTGATCGTGTTCTTCTCGCTGGCGTCGGACAGCTTCCTCACGACCCGCAACATCACCAACGTGCTGGGCCAGGCCTCGCTTGCCATGGTTGCCGGCATCGGCGTCGGCGTGCTGGTGATCTCGGGCGAGATCGATGTCTCGATCGGTTCTCTCGCCGGCGCCGTCGGCATTCCGCTGGTGGTGATCATGAACATGACTGGCTCATTGGAGCTCGGCATCGCCGGCGCGCTGCTGCTGGCGCTCTGCGTCGGCGTCGTCAATGGCTTCCTTGCCGCCTATATCGGCATCAACTCGCTGATCGTCACGCTCGGCAGCATGTTCGTGATCCGCGGCGCCGTCTATCTCTACACCGGCCAGAAGGCCATTCCCGATGATCTGATGCTGGAGAGCTTCTACCAGATCGGCAATGGCCGGCTGTTCGGCGCGATCTCCTATCCGGCCTTGGTCGCGATCGTCCTGCTCTCTGCCTTCATCTACCTGATGCGGCACCGTCCGTTCGGCCGGAAGCTCTACGCCGTCGGCGGCAACCCCGAAGTAGCCCGGCTCGCCGGCTACGACGTGAAGCGCGTCAAGTTCATCGCCTTCGTCATTTGCTCGCTGCTCGCCGGCATCTCCGGGATCCTGCTGTCCTCGCGGCTCGGCTCGGCCGTTCACGTCGCCGGCCTCGGCTTCGAATTCCAGGTCGTGGCCGCGGTGGTGCTCGGCGGCGTCAGCCTCGCCGGAGGCATCGGCAGTCTGTTCGGCGTGGCGCTTGGCGTGCTCATCCTGTCTTTCCTGGCCAACGGGCTCGGGATGCTGAACATCGCCACCGAATGGCAGCTGGTGACCACCGGCCTCATCATCATTGCGGCAGTCGCCTTCGACGAGCTGAAACGCCGGGCCAAGTAGGAGCTATGTAAATGGGACGCCTAGAGGGAAAGATCGCCATCGTCACCGGCGGAGCCGACGGCATCGGCCACGCGATCAGCGAGGCCATGAGCCGCGAGGGCGCGCATGTCTTCGTCTCCGACATCAATGACGCAAAGGGCGCCGCGTTCGTGGAATACCTGCGCGGTGCCGGCCGCCAGGCCGACTACGTCCACTGCGACGTCGCCGAGGACAGGGATATTGCCGCCCTGATCGCAACGGCAGTGGACAAGACCGGCCGGCTCGACATCCTCGTCAACAACGCCGCGATCGCCATCGGCGGCATGCCGGTCTACGAAATGACCGACGAGCAGTGGCACCGGCTCATCGCGGTCAACCTCACCAGCGTGTTCCGCGGCTGCAAATACGCATTGCCACACATGATCCGCCAGAAGCACGGCTCGATCGTGAACATGGCGTCGGCGCAGGGACATATCGGGCTGGACGGCTGGACCGCCTATGCCGGCGCCAAGGGCGCCGTCATGGCGATGACGCGGCAGATGGCGGTCGAATTCGGGCCACATAATGTGCGCATCAACTCGATCTCGCCCGGCACCATCAACACCCCGATGAACGAGCAGGTGATCGCCGATCTCGGGCAACACGTCGCCCGCGCCTGGGTGAAGATGCATCCCATCGGCCGCATCGGCAATCCCGAGGAAGTCGCCGAGGCCGCGGTTTATCTCGCGAGCGACGCGGCCGGCTTCACCACCGGCATCGACCTGCGCGTCGACGGCGGGCTCTGCGTCACCCCGCGCTTCGTTCCCGACCTCGTCTGAACAGGGTCGATATCGCAAACCGGAAGTCTCAAATGAACAAGGCCCTCGAAGGCGTCACCATCCTCGATTTCAGCCATCTGCTGCAGGGTCCGTTTGCGACCCAGCTCCTGGCCGACATGGGCGCCGATGTCATCAAGATCGAGCGCGCCGGGTCGGGCGACATGTTCCGCTCCATGACCTTCTTCGCCAAATGGGTCGGCGGTTCAGAAAGCCCCAACTTTCTCGCCTGGAACCGCAACAAGCGCTCGATCGCGCTCAATCTAAAGAGCCGCAAGGTCCACGACATCGTCATGGAGATGGCCAAGAAGGCCGACGTGGTGGTGCAGAACTTCCGCCCCGGGGTACTGGCTCGGCTCGGCTACGGCTACGAGGACTTCAAGGCGGCCAATCCGGCGATCATCTACTGCTCGGGATCGGGCTACGGCGAGGAAGGGCCCTATGTCGACCGCCCGGGCCAGGACATGCTGATCCAGGGTCTGGCGGGACTTGCCGCCAATACCGGCCGCGGCGACGGCGCACCGATCCCGGCGGGAGCCGGTCTTGCCGACCAGATCGGCGCGATGAACATGGTCTACGGCATCCTCTCGGCGCTTTATTATCGGGAGAAGACCGGCAAGGGCCAGAAGATCGAGGTCAATCTGCTCGCCGGGATGCTGGCCCATCTGGGCCAGGAATATGTGGGTGTGCTCAACCTCGGCGAGGACTTCGTGCGGCCCAATTCCGGCATCGGCCACCCCGGCATGCAGGCGCCGTTCGGGGTCTACGAAACCAGCGACGGCGGCTACGTGTCGATCGCCATGAGCCCGTTCAAGACGCTGTACGAAACGCTGGGGGCACCCCAGCTCGCGGTCTATGACGACCTCGAGACGCTGTTCAAGAAGCGCGACGAAGTCTGGGAGAAGGTCAATGCCGAGACCCGGAAGTTCGACAAGGAGGAACTGCTGACCCGCCTGCTGGCCGCCGACATCTGGTGCGCGGGCGTCAACGACATCCGCCGCGCCTCGGAGGACCCGCAGGTCAAGTTCATGAACATGATCAGCAGCTACGAGCACCCGCGCGCCGGCACGGTCCGCGTCGTCGCGCCGGCGGTGAAGATGAGCGAAACGCCGGCGACCATCGACCGGCCGGCTCC
>JAUXUM010000071.1 GCA_030680995.1 Devosia sp. | reverse complement strand
CGCGCGATCCTCAGAAAGCTGGTCGAGGCCGAGGGCTTCGAGAAGTTCATCGACATCAAATATACCGGCACCAAGCGCTTCGGGCTCGACGGCGGCGAAGCGCTCATCCCGGCGCTCGAGCAGATCGTCAAGCGCGGCGGGGCGCTGGGGGTCAAGGACATCGTCCTGGGCATGGCGCATCGCGGCCGGCTCAACGTGCTCACCCAGGTGATGCAGAAACCGCACCGGGCGCTGTTTCACGAATTCAAGGGCGGCGCCTTCTATCCCGAGGACGTGGAAGGTTCGGGCGATGTGAAGTACCATCTCGGTGCCTCGTCGGACCGCGAGTTCGACGGCAATCAGGTGCATCTGTCGCTGACCGCCAATCCCAGCCACCTCGAGATCGTCGACCCGGTGGTGCTGGGCAAGGCGCGGGCCAAGCAGGACCAGCGTTCGGCCGCGGACGGCCACTTCATCGAACCGCGCCTCACCGACCGCTCGGTGGTGATGCCGCTGCTGCTGCACGGCGATGCGGCGTTCGCGGGCCAGGGCGTGGTCGCCGAATGCCTCGGGCTTTCAGGCCTCAAGGGGCATCGCACCGGCGGCTCGATCCATTTCGTCATCAACAACCAGATCGGCTTTACCACCTCGCCGATCTATTCGCGCTCCTCGCCCTATCCGACCGACGTCGCCAAGATGATCGAGGCGCCGGTGTTCCATGTGAACGGGGACGATCCCGAAGCGGTGGTCTATGTGGCGAAGGTGGCCACCGAATACCGGCAGCGCTTCGGCCGGCCGGTCGTCATCGACATGTTCTGCTACCGCCGCTTCGGCCACAACGAAGGCGACGAGCCGAGCTTCACCCAGCCGCTGATGTATTCGAAGATCCGCCGCCACAAATCGACGCTCGACCTCTATTCGGAGCGGTTGACCGGCGAGGGCCTGCTGAGCGGAGAGGATGTCGACAGGCTCAAGGCCGAATGGCGCGCCCACCTCGAAGGGGAATTCGAAGCGGGTCAGGATTTCCGTCCCAACAAGACCGACTGGCTCGACGGCCAGTGGAAGGACATGAAGAAGGCCGATATCGACGGTCCGCGACGCGGCGAGACGGGCGTGGACTTCGCCGACCTTTTCCGCATCGGCGCCAGACTTTGCGCCGTGCCGGATAACTTCCATGCTCACAAGACAGTGCGGCGCTTCCTCGACAACCGCCTCGCGGCGATCGAGGCGGGCGAGGGTATCGACTGGGCGACCGCCGAGGCGCTGGCCTTCGGTTCATTGGTCGATGACGGCCATCCGGTGCGCCTCTCCGGCCAGGATGTGGAGCGCGGCACCTTCAGCCAGCGCCACTCGGTGCTCTACGATCAGGAAACCGACGAAACCTACATCCCGCTCAACTACATCTCGGAGAAGCAGCAGCGCTACGAGGTCATCAACTCGATGCTCTCGGAAGAAGCGGTACTCGGCTTCGAGTATGGCTACTCGCTGGCCGAGCCCAACACGCTCACCCTTTGGGAAGCCCAGTTCGGCGATTTCGCCAATGGCGCGCAGGTGGTGGTGGATCAGTTCATCTCCTCGGGCGAACGAAAATGGTTCCGCATGTCGGGCCTGGTCATGCTCCTGCCGCACGGCTACGAGGGTCAGGGGCCGGAGCATTCCTCGGCCCGGATCGAGCGCTATCTGCAGCTTTGCGCCGAAGACAATATGCAGGTCGCCAACTGCACGACGCCGGCGAACTACTTCCATATCCTGCGCCGGCAGGTGACCCGCGATTTCCGCAAGCCCTTGATCCTGATGACGCCAAAGTCGCTGCTCCGCCACAAGCGAGCGGCGTCGGCACTCAGTGAGATGGGGCCGGACAGCTGCTTCCACCGGCTGCTCTGGGACGATGCCGAGGCGCCGGGCCCGCAAAAGACCACGATCAAGCTGGCGCCGGACGCCGAGATCCGCCGCGTCGTCTTGTGCTCGGGCAAGGTCTATTACGATCTGCTCGAGGATCGCGAGAAGCGCGGCATCGACGATGTCTATCTGCTCCGGCTCGAGCAGCTCTATCCGTTTCCGGCCAAGGCGCTGCTGGACGAATTGAGCCGGTTCAAGAAGGCCGAGATCATCTGGTGCCAGGAAGAGCCCAAGAACATGGGCGCCTGGGCGTTCGTGCAGCCCTATATCGACTGGGTGCTCGAGCAGATGGGGCAGGTGGGGCAGCGTCCGCGCTATGTGGGCCGGCCGGCCTCGGCGTCCACCGCGACCGGGCTGATGCGGACCCATATCGCACAATTGCAGACCTTCCTCGACGAAGCCTTTGCCAAATAAGGAACGGAACATATGTCGGTAGAGATCCGGGTGCCCACTCTGGGTGAAAGCGTCACCGAGGCGACCATCGGACAGTGGTTCAAGAAGGTGGGCGACTCGGTCGCCGCCGATGAACCGGTGGTCGAGCTCGAAACCGACAAGGTGACGATCGAGGTGCCGGCGCCATCGGCCGGCGTGCTGGAATCGATCGCCGCCAATCAGGGCGATACGGTCAATGTCGGGGCGCTGATCGGCGCCATCGGCGAGGGCTCCGGCGCGGCCGCCGCGCCAGGCCCCGAAGCCAAGGCCGAGACCAGGCCCGAGGAACCCAAGGCGGAAGCGGCTGCTGCCGCCGCCCCCGGCGGCAACGGCATGGCGCCCTCCCCATCGGCGCAGAAGCTGATGGCGGAGGCAGGGGTGGGCGGCAGCGATGTCGAAGGCTCGGGCAAGCGCGGCCAGGTGCTCAAGGAAGACGTGCTGGCGGCGATGTCGAGGCCCGCGCCGGCCGCGGCTGCGCCCGCCGTGCCCGCCGCCGCGGCCCCTGTTCCGCAGCCCAAGCCTGCCGCTCCCGCTCCCGCACCTGCGGCAAAGCCTGCGCCCGAACCGGCCTCGGCTCCCGTAGCGGCGCGCGGACCGGTGGCCGCCGAAGACGAGTCGCGCGAAGAGCGCGTGAAGATGACGCGGCTGCGCCTCACCATCGCCCGGCGGCTCAAGGACGCACAGAACAATGCGGCCATGCTCACCACCTTCAACGAGGTGGACATGAAGCCGGTCATGGACCTGCGGAGCCACTACAAGGACCTGTTCGAGAAGAAGCACGGGGTGAAGCTGGGCTTCATGGGCTTCTTCACCAAGGCGGTGGTGCATGCGCTCAAGGAGATTCCGGCGGTCAATGCCGAGATCGACGGCGAGGAGGTCGTCTTCAAGAACTACGCCCATATCGGGGTGGCGGTGGGGACCGACAAGGGCCTGGTCGTGCCGGTGGTGCGCGATGCCGACCAGCTCTCGATCGCCGGCGTGGAGAAGGAGATCAACCGGCTGGGCAAGGCGGCCCGTGAAGGCGCGCTCTCGATGGCCGACATGCAAGGCGGCACCTTCACCATTTCCAACGGCGGGGTCTACGGCTCGCTGATGTCGACGCCGATCCTCAATGCCCCGCAATCGGGAATCCTGGGCATGCACAAGATCCAGGAGCGGCCGGTGGTGGTCGGGGGGCAGATCGTGGTTCGCCCGATGATGTATCTGGCGCTGTCCTATGACCACCGCATCGTCGACGGCAAGGACGCGGTGACCTTCCTGGTCCGCGTGAAAGAGAGCCTCGAGGCGCCCGAGCGGCTGGTGCTGGACCTTTAGGAGCTGAGCGCGATGGCGGCTGGCGCAAAGGGGGTTCTGGTCGTCACCGGCGGCAGCCGCGGGATTGGAGCGGCAACCTGCCTGCTCGCGGCCGAGCGCGGCTATGCCGTGGTTGTCAACTATGCGGAAAGCGTTACCGCCGCCGAGCATGTCGCGGCACAGATCCATGCGAGGGGCGGGGTGGCGGTCGCGGTGCGCGGCGATGTGAGCCTCGAGGAAGACGTCGAGCACATCTTTGCCGCCGCGGACCGGCTGGGAACGCTGGTGGGGCTGGTCAACAATGCCGGTGTCATCGACGTGGCGGCGCGGGTCGACGAGATGAGCATCGAGCGGCTCACCCGCATGTTTTCCATCAACGTCATCGGCTCGTTGCTCTGCGCCAAGGCGGCGATCAGGCGCATGTCGAGCCGCCATGGCGGCAAGGGCGGGTCCATCGTCAATCTTTCTTCCGCCGCGTCCAAGCTCGGCTCACCCGGGTTCTACGTGGACTATGCCGCCGCCAAGGGTGCCATCGATACGTTCACGGTGGGGCTGGCGCTGGAAGTCGCCGCAGAGGGCATCCGCGTCAATGCCGTGCGCCCGGGCATCATCGATACCGACATCCACGCCTCGGGCGGCGAGCCCGATCGGGTCGCCAGAATTGCGCCGACGCTGCCGATGGCGCGAGCGGGAACGGCCGAGGAGGTGGCGCGGGCCATCCTGTGGCTGCTTTCGGACGAAGCCTCCTACACCACCGGCACCACCATCGCGGTCAGCGGCGGCCGGGCGATCGTGCCGTAGTTCTTCGGGGTGGCGTTCCGACGCATTGTTGTGCTTTTCCGCGAGGGAGCCATGCGACGGGGCTTTTATCAGGCGGCTGGCTGGTTTAACCCCTCTGCGGTGACTACTTCCTCGATACCCAACGACAGCAGCGGCGTGGAGACATCATGGCGGACACATTCGACCTCACGGTAATCGGCTCCGGGCCGGGCGGCTATGTCGCCGCGATCCGCGCCGCGCAACTG
>JAUXUM010000067.1 GCA_030680995.1 Devosia sp. | reverse complement strand
CAACGATGTCCGCCTTGCCGTTCACAAGATCAAGCGACATCTGGTCCGAGACCTTGCCCGCCTCCACCACGCCCTGCACGGATTCGGCGAGAAACTTGGCAAAATCAGCCCCTTGTCCGGTCGACGCCAGTTGATCCGTCTGTAGCTTGGCAGACTGGCTGACGAGCCGCGCGGCGTTACTATAGGCGGCCGCGGCGGCATTGAATGGGGTGCTCATGCCGATGATTCTCTTTCCTTAGCGGTCAGCCGCGCAAAATATCGATAGTGCGGCCCAGCATCTGTCTGGTGACGGTTACGACGTTGAGATTGGCCTCGTAGGTGCGCTGCGCCTCGCGCATGTCCATCGTCTCGATCAGCGATTTGACGTTGGGATAGCGGACGTAGCCGCGGTCGTCGGCGGCGGGGTGGCCTGGTTCGAAGCGGCTGTCGAAATCGGACATGTCGTAGGCCACCCGTCCGATCTGCACCGTCTTGCCGCCCGCTTCCTCGTCCATCACCGCCTTGAAGGTCGGGATGCGCCGACGATAAGGGTCTTCCCCGGGCGTCTTGCCTGTCGAGTCGGCATTGGCGAGGTTCTCGGCGATGAGACGCATGCGGGTGGTCTGCGCATGCATCCCGGTGGCCGCGATCTTGAGGGAGGACAGGAAGTCGGTCATCTCAAAGGTCTTTCGTATCCTAGCCCTGACGGCCCAGCGCCGTGCGGATGAGCTTCAGCGATTTGGTGTAGAGGCTGGTGACCGTCTGGTAGTCGATCTGGTTGGTGGCAACCTTCATCATCTCGTCTTCCAGAGTGACGCCGTTGCCTTCCGGGGTAATCTCGAAATCGTTGAGCTGGCGCGCACCGAACCCGTCGGCATCGGTGCCCATTGCCGAGATATGGCTGGGATTGGTGACCACCGTGCCGATCCGCGCGACCGACAGGTTCTGCATGTGCTCCTCGAAACCAAAGGTTTTGAGATCGCGCCCGCGATAACCGGGGGTCTCCGCATTTGCGACATTCTCGGCGAGCAAGCCCTGACGGGCCTGATGCCATTTCATCTTCTCGCCCAGCGCCGTGAACAGAGGAATGCCGGAGATACCCATTGGATGCTCATTGCCTCGGGCCGGACTCGACCCCTACCAGGCAAATTCTGCCGCCCGATGGTTAACCAGCCGTTAACTATGAGCCGCGACGGCGGCTTTGGCCTCGCATTTTGCACAATCGAAGCGCTATATTAGGCAAATAGTGCCACTGACGGCGAGCGGCTGTCGGGCCGGTGAGATTTATTGGAGCGTCCATGCAATTTCTGACAAGCTTGTTCGGTGGGTCCGAGAACACGATTCTCACGACCATTCTGGCGCTTGCCATAGTGCTTGTCCTCATCATCCTCGGGCTCTGGGCACTGAAAGTCCTGTTCAAGGCATCGAACAATCTCGGCCGCAGCCGCAACCGTCGCCTCAGTGTCGTCGACATTGTCGCGGTCGATCCAAAGCGGCAATTGCTCATCGTCAGGCGCGACAATGTCGAGCACGTGATCCTGACGGGCGGACCCCAAGACCTGGTGGTGGAGAGCGGCATCCCGGTTGAGCGGCAAACCCCGCCGGCGCGGCGTCCGGTTCCTGCAGCGGCCCCGTCGGTGGAAACCGGCCCATCCGTCCGCGCCGAGCCGGCGGCGGACGCGGCCTTCGCCCCAGCCAACACCGTTTCGTCGCGCACGCCCCTCGACCGCATTCGCGACATGGGACGGCCCGCCGGCCAACGCAAGTCCCCGTCCCTGCGCCATACCGGCCTGATGCGTCCAGTCAGCCGCTCCGAACCGGCAGTTATCCCCATGAATCCTGATAAGTCGGACCATCCGCATATCGACTCTGCTACAAGCGCTGCGATTGAAACCAATGGGCAGGCCAAACTTGGGGCGGGCGGGTACTTCAGGGACGTCTTCAAGGCCAAAGGCAACTGAGCGCCGTGTCAGGCTCCTGCGGGGGCTGACACTTGCCGCGCTACTGACTGCCATCATCGTCCCGGGCGTCGCGTTGGGACAGGATATTTCCATCAATTTCGGCGACGACGCGACCCTGACCGAGCGGGCCGTACAGCTCGTCGGACTTATCACCCTGCTCTCGCTCGCCCCCTCGATCCTCGTGATGGTGACGAGCTTCACCCGCATCGTCGTGGTGCTGTCGCTGCTGCGCACCGCCATCGGCCTGCAGACCGCTCCGCCGAACTCGGTGATGGTCTCGCTGGCGCTGTTCCTCACCATTTTTGTGATGGGGCCGACGCTGCAGGCGTCCTACGATGCGGGCATCGCCCCTTTGCTCGCCGGGACCATCGAGGTTCAGGAGGCGTTCGATCGCAGCGCGGTGCCGATCCAACAGTTCATGTCGGCCAACGTCCGGGACAAGGACGTGCAGCTCTTCTATGACATGTCCAACGCAGAACCGCCCGCGGAAGCCGCGCCGATCCCCCTGCAGATCCTGGTGCCGGCCTTCATGATCTCGGAGCTGCGGCGCGCATTCGAGATCGGCTTCCTGTTGTTCGTACCCTTCGTGGTCATCGACATGGTGGTTGCTTCGGTGCTCATGTCGATGGGCATGATGATGCTGCCGCCAATCGTGATCTCGCTGCCGTTCAAGCTCATCTTCTTCGTCCTGGTGGACGGATGGCACCTGGTCGCAGGCTCGCTCGTCCGCAGCTTCGTGGGGAGCTAGCGGCCGCTAGGCCGCACCGGGCCGCGTCGCACGCGCCGGCGTCATCGCATCGCCCGCCGCATACATTTCCCGGTAGGACGCGAGGAAAGCGTTGAGCGAATCCAGCCCAGAAATCTCGCGCGCCACTTTGGCGAACTCGATGCTGGAGGGCATGATGTCGCCGGTGACGAAATTGAACATCGGCCACTCCGGCGTCTGCCCCATTTGCTCCCCGAATTTCGAGCGCAGCCGCGAGAGCCCGAGCCGATCGCCCGCCATCACGAAACCGACGGCCGCCTTGATGATGTTCATCCGCGCCGTCTGCGTCAGCGGTTTGGGATTCTCGGCCGGAGAATATATTATCTCGATCAATTCGGCGGCGGCTGCATAGTTCTTGGACTTCCAGTAACCGTCGACCCGCAGCAGGTCGGCATCGCGGCCTCTGACCCTGGACAGCAGATCGACCGCCAGATCCTGCCGGCCCGCATCGATCAGCGCCCGCGCCTCCAAGATGCGGCGCTGCCTCTCGAGTAGCGGCGACAGGCTGGCAAGCCGGGTCCGGTTGAGGACTCGCAGCGCGCCTTCCGGATCGCGGTCGGCGATGCGGATCACCGCCAGATCGGCGGCGACCTGCGCCTGCGCTACACCCTTGAGGCGGCTGTCGATCTGATACTCGAGAAGGTCTGCGGCCTGGGTCAGCAGATCCACCTTGACCAGGCGCCGCGCCAGGTTCCGGATCATCTCGTCGCCGCGCATACCCGGCGGCGTGAGCTGGCGGTAGTCGTAGTAGAGCGTCAGTGCCTCCACATCGCCCAGCGCGTCGGCCATGCCATTGAGATAGAGATCGCCGAAAACCTCCTGGGCCTGCGCCAGCAGCGCATTGATGGCCGGACTCTCGGGGAAGCGGGAGACCGTCTGCTTCACGGTGTCGAAGCCGTTGCGATAGTCCCTGTTCCTGAAATAGAGCTCGGCCAGCAGTCTTTGCATATCCGCCTCCAGCCCGTCGCCGCGCCAGAGCAGCACCTCCGCGGAGAGCGTCCCGGTAGCCTTGGAAAGATCGAGCCGGCCTTCCTTGTCGAGCAGCAGGAGCGTGCGATAGACAGCTTCTGCGCGGGTCGGGCGGATGTCCGCGGCAATCACCTGTCCAAAAGTGTCGAGGGCCTCGCTAATGCGGTTTTCGGCGGCCGCGACCCTGCCCTGCATCAGCTGGTACACCGTGACCTGCTCGGGATCGAGCTTGGCGAACTCCACTAGACTGAGATAGCGGAAGGCCAATTCCGTGTCGCGGGTCTCGATCGCGGCCCTTGCGCCCGACAGCAGGAACTTGGTGCGCACCCAGCTCGGATAGGATTCGACCACGCTTTCGGCGGCGATTGCGTCGAGCCGCGCGCCCGTAAAATCTCCGGCGTCGGCCTTGGCGATGGAGCGCCACATCAAAGCGTCAACCTCTCCCGAGAAGATGTCCGCATTGAGGATGGCAACTGCGTCCGCCGGCCGGTGGGCAAGAACATCGGCGATGCCACGGGTAAGCTGGACCCGCTTGCGCAGATCCTCCGTGCGCAATTCGGATTCGAGCACCATGAGAACCCCGATCGCCTCCTGGGCGAACTGGTTCGCGATGAAGAACTGCGCAAGATCGAGGCGCGCCACGTCACGCAGCCGGCCCTCCGTTTCCGCAGCTCGCGAGATCATCGCCTCCCGCCGCTCGACCAGCTTGACCGGGTTGTCCTGTCTGGCGACGGCCAGATCGATGAAGCCGCCCCGGAATTCGGACGCATTGCCGCTGTCGAGCGCCCGGACGCTCTCCAGGGCCGAGAGGGTGAGCCCCGCTTCCGCCCGCACCACGGCATTCTTGCCCTCTATGTCGACCTCTAGCGCTTCATTGAACGGCTTGAGGACCAGGCCGTGGATCGACCGCAGCGCCACGAAATCGACAAACCTCTGGTTGCGGATCACGCCACGCGCCGGCGGGAAGGCGGTCACCACCCGGAGCACGTCGCCCACCACCGGGTCGCGGAACAGGTGGATCTGTGCGGGACGCTGGAGGTCGGCCACCATCCGGAACAGGCCCTCCTCATCCCGTTGGCGGTTGAAGATTACCGGCTCGGTCGGGCTGAGCAGCACGTCACCGAGCGAGAGCACCCATGAGCGGCCTTCCGAACCCAGCGTGGCGAGCCGTTCGGTCGCCAGATCCAGCCGGACAACCTTGATGCTGCCGGCGGAGATGACCTCGAAGCCGCTGGCGATCGAGGCCAGCGCCTCCGAATGGGCCGGCTTGTTGATGCTGACGCCGGTGTCGAACAGCATCCAGACGATGTCGCCGCGCCGGAATACAGCGGCGGCCGTATCCTGCTCGAACGGGAACGACACTCGCACCGTGGGGCCGACACTTGTAACCGTCGGCGTGAGTGCCGTCTGCACGCGGGGATGGAGCGCAGCGATCTGTTCGCCGCCGAGCGGTTCGGTTTGCGCCGGCCTTCCTGCGCCCGCGGCACTCTCCCCGAGCACGGCTTCGATCTCCAGAGCCTTTTGTTTCGCTGCCTCGTCCGCGGCGATAGCGACCGCCATGCCTTCGGCGGGGGCGATGTCGATGTCGACGATAAACTGCTGTTTCGAGGTCGCATAGAAGCGCGGGACCACCCCGTCCGCTAACTTGAGCATCACCCGCGAACCGTTCGCCGTGACGAGATTGTCGACGCCGCGCAGCTCTTTCGGCAGGCTGGCCTTGAGCTCGTAGAGATCGATCGGCACCGGCCAGTCGAAATCGAGATAGCCATTGTTGTTGCGCAGGGCGAACTTGGCCTCGGTGTCGATGCTCCAGTCGAACTGCACGCGCACGAATGTCGGGTTGCGTCCGACCCGCAGCGTAGCCACCGGGTTGAGGACTTTTGCCTGCTCGGCCTTGCGTCGCTGCTCGGCGAGTATAGCCGCCTGCTTGGCACGTGCAGCCAGCGCAGCCACGACCTCGGGCGGCAGCGCCGGCGGCAGCCCCTGCCAGCTCAGCGGAAGCAGGTCGAGGAAGAGCTTTTCGCCCGCTTCGATACGACTAAGGATGAGCTTCGTGCGCAACCCGAACCGGATGCCCTTGCGGTCCGGATCCACCTTGGCGACCGAGATGTAGTCCGGCAGGGCGATCGCAATGTCTGGCAGCAGGGCATCGATGGGTTGCGAGAACTCTATGGCGAGGACGCCGTTTTCGTGCCTGAGCTTGTAGGTGGGCAAATCCAGGCGATCGGGAAAGCTGAGCACCAACCGGCCAAAGCCGTTCTCCTTGGTCGCAAAAAGTTGGGCTTTGTCGTCGGCCGACGCGATGCCGGAGTGCAATGCGAGCAGGATGAGCAGCGCCAAGCCTCCGACCTGCACCAGGGCCGCAACGGCCCGCTGCCAAAATGCCAGAGACGCTGTCATCGTCGGCTTCTGCCTGACTGTTACTCACATTCTGTCAGCACCATAGCGGGGCGTATTTAACGGCCCCCTAACCGCAGCGCCCGAATTGCCGTGGTTTTGCGTGAATATGGCCGCTTCGGGCCATCTGCCGGTATCCGGGGAGGCAAGACTACTGGCCGATGATCTGGGGCAGCGCGCCCAGATCCTCCGCGGTGAACTCGATGGTGGCCGCGGTCTGCTCCAGGGCCATGCCGGCGGTCAGATCCTTGGCCTTCCGCGGCTCCATCCTCGCCATGATCGGCGCCATCTTGCGCGGACTCATGGCCCGCGCGACCCGCAGCAAGATGGGCATCTCGAGCTGATCGAGGATGGCCGCCGCCTCCTTGGGCTTCATCATCTCGTACATGGCCACGATCGAGGCGAATTGCCCCTCGTCCATCGCCTTCTTTTCCTCGACCAGGGCATTGATGCGGGCCTCGATGACTCCGAGCGCAACCGTCCGCTCCTCTATCCGTCGCTCGGCCGCTTCCACCAGTGCCATCCGCATTGCCAGTTCGGCCTCGCGGGCATTGAGCGTCTCGCGCCGTTCCCCCAAGCGCTCGAGCACCGCCCGCTCGCTTCCGGACGCGCCGCCGGCCATTGGCACGATATTGCCGGCGCCGTTCTTGATGAGCGGCAGGCTATCGCCCGCTGCGTCCATACCGGGATCGACGGGACAGCCGTCCGCGTCGCGCGCGAGATCGAAGCCCTGCACCGTGTCCCCGTGCCCGGTGGATTCCGCCCCGCGCCCCCCTTCGCCGGCATCCGATCGAGGCGTACATCCAGGCGCGGCGGCGGCAGGCTCGGCTCCATGTTCGTCCGCACCCTCTTCGCCGTGCCCTGGGCTATTGCCAGGCAACGGCAGCACCGGCGCCGTGTCGTTGAGCGTAGGGCTCGGGTCCGAGAGGGTAGGTTCGGCCGGCAAAGTCATCGTGGCATCGTTGGCGCCCCCGGCATCGTCGCCGCTGCCCGCTGCCTGCACCGTCGTTGCGCCGGTCAGCACATAGCCGCCATTGGTAAGGAGCCCAATCCCCTTGAAAACGAGAAGCGCGAGTCCGGCAAAGATGACGACGGGCAGAAGGCGGACCGATTTCACGCGGCGCTACCCCTGATCCGCGGCCGCATTGCGAGCTGCCGCAATGCCGACTGCACCTTGTTCGGTTCCACCAACCGGTCGTCCATCGGTTGGTTGTTGCGGGTGAGGCTGGTGATCTTGGCGATCTTGTCCATGAGCTGCCGACCGGCGGTCACATGGTTGGCGAGCTCGACACCGAACTTCTCGGCCTCTTCCAGTCGACCATTGAGCACCATGTCCGCCTCGAGTGCCGCGGTCTTGAGTTCCTGAACGGCCGCATTGGCCAGCGCCGTGGCCTGGACCAGATCCGCCACCATCTTTCGAAGCATATCCCGATCGGAGTGCAACCGCTTCAGGCGCTGATTTAAAATCACGCAATAGCCTATTGTAGTGGCGAGCAAAATCGCAACCGAAAATTCGACAATTATTCCCAGAGACATTCCAGACATCAGCGCCCCTCTCCCGGTTCATCTATGGCTTCGAAGGCCGCCATCGTCACTTTCGGCGGGTTGAGCGGTCGCGCTACCCGCACCGACACATTCTTGCCGATATGCCCCATGATCGCCTCGGTCAGATCGACGCCGCCGCAGCGCAGCGTGACCGGATCGCTCGGCGTCCGGTCGAACATCACGGTGTCGCCGGGCTGCATGCTCAGCACGCGGCTGAGCGGCAGGTCGACCTCGTGCAGCACCACCTCGAACTCGACGTCAGCGGCATAGATCTCGGTCGCCAGGTGCCCCTCCCAGATGGGATCGCGGCCGAATTTCTCGCCCATGTACATCTGCAGCAGTTGTTCGCGGATCGGCTCGATCGTGGCATAGGGCAAGAGAATCTCGATCTTGCCGCCCCGGTCGTCCATCTCGATGCGCAACTCGATGAGGATCGCCGCATTGGCGGGACGCGAAATGGCGGCGAAACGCGGATTGGTCTCCAGCCGCTCGACCTTGAAATGGACCGGGGTGAGCGGCTCGAAGGCCTTGTGCGTATCGTCGAGGATGACCTCGATCATCCGCCGAGCCAGCGCCATCTCGATCGTCGTGTAGGGTCGGCCCTCGACCCGGATGTTGCCGCCGATGCGTCGCCCGCCCAGCAGCACGTCTATCATCGAGTAGATGAGATTGCTGTCGACGGTCAAAAGCCCGAAATTGTCCCATTCCTCCGCCTTGATCACCGAGAGGATGGCGGGAAGCGGAATCGAATTGATGTAGTCGCCGAACCGAACGGACGAGATGGAGTCCATCGAGACTTCGACGTTGTCGGATGTGAAGTTGCGCAATGAAGTCGTCGCCAGTCGGACCAGCCGGTCGAAGACGATTTCCAGCATTGGCAGGCGTTCGTAGCTGACCAGCGCCGAATTGATGAGCGCTTGCACCCCGGTGAGTTCGACATTGCCGCCGACATTGGGATCGAAACCGAGCAGGCTGTCGATCTCGTCCTGATTGAGCACCCGGTCAGGAGCGTCGCCCTCACCCTTGGCCGAGTCCGCGTCGAGCATTGCCGCCCATTCTGCGGAAATGGCGTCGTCATTTGGCGCATCGGCGGCAGCGGCCTCGCTCACGCCGGCCAGTGCTTCATCGAGACCCCATTCTTCGGAAAGCTTGTCCTGATCGGTCGGACCCGCCATGGCCGGCTCCTATTGCACCAGGATTTCTTTGAACAGAATACTTTCCACCTGCGCGGGGAAGATGGCTACGTTCACCCGTCGCCGCAGTTCTTCCTTGAGCCTGTAGATGCCGGCCGAGCCTTCCAGATCGCTGCGGCGCAACTCACGCAGATAGACCTGGAACGCATCGACGACCTTGGCCATACGTGGTTGGATTTCGAGCATCATCTCCTCGTTGGCGACCTCGAGCGCCACGGTGAGCTTCATAAACTGCTCGCCGTGCCCATCGCTGCTGAGATTCACCACCATCGTCGGCAGGTTGAAGATGAAGCTCTCCGAAATCCCGGCCAGATGACTATCCTTGGCTGGATTTCTGGAGCCCGAAAAGAACACGAAATAGCTGCCGGCGCCTGCGGCGACCACAACAAGAGCCGCGGCACCGATGAGCAGCATCCTCTTGCTGGGTTTGCCCTTGGCGGGCGCCTCCGCGCCCCCGTCGATATCGGCTTCTGCCGTCATGCGCTGGAAATCCTTACCCGCCGGCCGATTCCGGTGCTGGCTCGAGCTAAGCGCCCCATAGTTAACGATTGGTTACAATCCACTGCAAACCGGCACAATTTGCCGGGCAGTTTTTGCCGCATAAGGGAAATCCTTCCGGTACGGCTAACCGAAATTCCTCCACAACCTATTGATTTAGTTAAATTTTGCGGCTTGGCATGGTTTCTGCATCGTTAACGTCGGGCCTGCCAGCTTGGGGAAGTGGTGCAGGACCGGGGAACTAACGGGGACCTTGCGTCATGGAAAATGCGCAACTCATCGGCCTGTCGCGACAGATTGCGCTGCAGCGTCAGATGGACGTCGTGGCCAACAATCTGGCCAACATCAACACCACCGGTTTCAAGGCGGAACAGATCCTGTTCGAGGAATACCTCATGCCGGTCGCCCGCGACAGCGACTTTGCCTGGTCCGACCAACAGCTCTCATACACGCAGGACTGGGCAACCATGCACGACATGAGCGGCGGCGCTCTCGCGCAGACAGGCAACCCGCTCGACGTGGCGCTGCAGGGAGAAGGCTTTCTCACCGTCATGACGCCCGCCGGCGAGCGGTTCACCAGGTCCGGTGCGCTGCAGATCGATGCGGAAGGCATATTGGTCAATGTCGACGGCCACCCGGTGCTCGCCGACGGCGGCGAGGTCCGCTTCGAAGCCGACGAAACCGATATCACCATTGCCGCCGACGGCACCGTCTCGACAGCTGCGGGCGTCAAGGGGCAACTCCAGATCGTGGAGTTCGCCAACCCGCAGGACCTGGTACGCGAGGGCGGCAATCTCTTTGCGGGCGGCACGCCTGCCCCGGCGACAGCCACCAGGATCGCTCAGGGTTTCGTCGAGCGCTCCAACGTCTCGGGCGTCAGCGAGATGGCCGAAATGGTCCGTGTCTCACGGGCCTATCAGAGCCTGGCGTCGCTGATGCAGCGGCAGGACGACATGCGCCGGAGCGCAATCCAGCGTCTCGGCGACGCCACCGCCTAGGTAATGAGGAGATAACCCATGAAAGCCCTCTACATCGCATCCACCGGGATGAATGCCCAGGAGCGCAATGTTGAAGTGATCTCCAACAACATTGCCAACATGCGCACCACCGGCTTCAAGCGGCAGCGCGCGGAATTCCAGGATCTGCTGTACCAGTCCTATCGCCGGGCCGGCTCGACCACCTCCGATCAGGGCTCGCTGGTGCCGGTCGGCATCGAAATCGGCTCAGGCGTGAGGACGGCCGCGACGCCGCGGGTCATGAGCCAGGGCAGCGTCGTCCCCACCGAGAAAGAACTCGATATCGCGGTGCGCGGTGAAGGTTACTTCCCCGTGCAACTGCCGGACGGCCGAACCGCTTACACCCGCGACGGCACTTTCGAACGCGACAATACCGGCCTCCTCGTCAATATCGACGGCTACCAGATCGAACCGGGGATCACCATTCCCAACACCGCCAACTCGGTGTCGATCAGCACCGACGGAACGGTCGAGGCCTTCATCGGGAACGATCCGCTGCCCACCCAGCTAGGTCAGATTCAGCTCGCCCGCTTCGTCAACAAAGGCGGTCTCGAAGCGATCGGCAACAATCTGTTCGTCGAGACTGCCGCAAGCGGCCCGGCGCAGATTGGCACACCCAACGTCGACGGGATGGGCAACCTCCTGCAGGGCTACCTCGAGATGGCCAACGTCAATGCGGTGACCGAAATCGCCGACCTGATCGCCGCCCAGCGCGCCTACGAGATGAACGCCAGGGTGGTCTCCGGAGCCGACGAGATGCTCCAGGCCACAAGCCAGCTGCGCTGATAGGGAGACGATAGATGAACAACAAACTCGTTCTGGCCGTCGCTCTCACCATGGCGGCATGCGGCGGCGCTCATGCCGCGCCGGTGCTGCGGGCCGACATCACCGTCATCTCCGAGATCGTCACTGTCGGCGATATGTTCGACGATGCCGGGGTGCTCGCCGAAAAGGCGCTGTTCCGGGCGCCCCTGCCCGGCACCACCGGCATGGTCAGCCTTGACGCAGTGCGTGAGGCCGCCAGGCTGGTGGGTCTGACCGATTTCGAGAATGAGGGCGTGGCCCGCGTGCGGGTAGCTCGCGCGGCGGCGATGGTCGATGCCCGTGTTCTGACTGAGTTGATCACCCGGGACCTGATGGCGCGGGGCATTGCCGATGGCAACATGACCGTGCAGGCGAGTTTCGACACCCCGGACCTCGCCTTCAACGCCGAGGCGGTCACAGTGCCCGCCCAGTTGGTCAACCTGCGCTACATGCCCAGCAGCGGCGGTTTCGCCGCCCGCTTCCTGGTCGCCGGCAGGGATCTGCCGGTCGACGTGACCGGTCGCCTCAAACTGATGGTGGAAGCCCCGCATCTGGCCACCAGCCTGCCCTCGGGCGCGATCCTCCAGGCTTCGGACATCGAAATGAAGCTTGTACCGCTCAAATTCGCCGAAACCGCCGGCATAGCGAGGCTGGATCAACTCGTCGGCAAGCAACTGCAGCGCCAGAGCCGCTCGGGCCTGATGTTGCGGGCAGCAGACATGGCGGACCCGCTCATTGTGCAGCGGAATTCGCACGTCACCGTCTACCTGCGATCAGGCCCGATGACCCTCACCGTCAAAGGCCAGGCCCTCAACGCGGCCAGCGTGGGCCAGCCCGTCCAGGTGCTTAACTTGGCGTCAAAGAGAATCCTGCACGGCGTCGCCATGGCCAATGGCAGCGTCAACATCGCTTCCACGCTCGATGTGGCCGGCCTCTAGGCGCATACGGAGTAGGCAATATGAACATGCTCAAGATCGCCGCGACCCTCGCCCTTTGCGCACTGCTCGCAGGCTGCAGCACATTCGACCGGCTCAAGACGATCGGCGAGGCGCCCAGACTCTCCGCCATCCAGAACCCGACCGTTCAACCCGGCTACCGCCCCGTCAACATGCCGATGCCCGAGGTGATGGTTGCGTCTTACCAACCCAACTCGCTGTTCTCCAATGAGGCGCGCGGCTTCTTCAAGGATCAGCGGGCGCACAAGGTGGGTGACATCCTGACCGTGCTCGTCACCATCGATGACAGCGCACAGATTTCCAACACGACCGCGCGCAGGCGTTCCTCGACCAACGAAGCCGGCGTGGGTGGCGTGCTGGGATCGATCTTCGGCGGCGGCGTACCTGGCGTCGATGTCGACGCGACGGGCAAGATTTCCACCGAGTCCAGTCTCGGCGACAACGGCTCCGGTTCGGTGAACCGCAAGGAAACGCTGGAAACCCAGGTCGCCGCCGTCGTTACACAGGTGCTGCCGAACGGCAATCTGGTGATCGAGGGTCGCCAGGAAGTACGGGTCAATTTTGAGGTCCGCGATCTTATCGTCACCGGCATCGTGCGGCCGGAAGACATCCACGCCGACAACACCATTCCCTCTTCCAAGATCGCCGAAGCGAGAATCTCCTACGGCGGACGCGGTCAGATCACCGATGTGCAGCAGCCGCGCTACGGGCAGCAGATTGCCGATGCCATCCTGCCTTTCTAGGAGACATATCGGCCCCTCATCCTGAGGAGACGCACGGCGTCGTCTCGAAGCATCCCTGCCCTCCTGACACTCCCCCGTTTGGTCAGGATGGCTCGAGGCGGGCTCCAGAACGGGGCCCGCCACTTCAGAGGGGCGCAGTCTCCCCGGCTGCGCCCCTTCCCCTTTGCGGCGTCATTGGTTACTCACTGCCGCCCTCCCGAAATCAGGAATCCCGCATGTCTTTCGCCAAACTCGACGAACTGGGCCGCAGACTTGAAGCCCTGGAACACGCGCAATCCATGCTGAGCGTGGATGAAGCCGTACAGATGCCGTCGGGCGGTGGCGAGAAGCGGGCCGAAGCGATCGCGATGCTGGCGGGCATGTACCACGAACTCGCCACCGCGCCCCAGATCGCCGACTGGATCGGCGCGGCGGAGGACGAGCCGCTCGACGCCACCCGGCAGGCGGCACTGCGGGAGTTCAAGCGCGTCTACACGAACATGACCTGCCTTTCCTCCGACTTCGTCCACAAGCAGGTCGGGGCGCGCGTTCGGTCCGAGCAGTTGTGGCGCGAATTGCGCCCGGCGGGTGACTGGACCGGCTTCCTGCCCGCATTTGAAGACGTGGTGGCCACGGCGCGCGAAGAGGCCCAACTGCGCTCGGTCGTCCTGCAGCTCGATCCCTATGACGCGATGATGGAGCAATACGATCCGGGCAACCGCGTTGCCGGCATCGCGCCGGTCTTTGACCAGCTCAAGGCGTTCCTCAAGGATTTCGTGCCGGAAGCCATCGCGCACCAGGGAGAGAAACTGGCCAAGCGCCCGCTCAAGCCGCTCAACGCCCCCTTCCCGATCGAAAGACAGAAGGCGCTCGGTCTTGCCATGATGGAGGCGCTGGGCTTCGATTTCGAGCATGGCCGGCTGGATATCTCGCATCATCCGTTCTGCGGCGGCGTGCCGACCGATGTGCGCATGACCACCCGCTACGTCACCTCGGACTTCCTCACCGCGCTGATGGG
>JAUXUM010000063.1 GCA_030680995.1 Devosia sp. | reverse complement strand
AGCGTCCTCTGCAGCGCTTTCAGCTCTTCCTGCATCAGCTCGCGCAGTTTCAGATCGAGCGCGCCCAGCGGCTCATCGAGCAGGAGCACCTTGGGCTTGTTTACGAAGGCGCGGGCCAGCGCCACGCGCTGCCGCTGGCCGCCCGAAAGCTGCCCCGGGCGCCGTTCGCCATAGCCGCCGAGCTTGACCATCTCGAGCGCCGCCTCGGCCTCCCGCACTTGCGTCGCCTTGCCGGCCCCGCGCAGCATCAGCGAATAGGCGACGTTCTGGACGACGTTCATATGCGGGAACAGCGCATAATCCTGGAACACGGTGTTGACGTTGCGCCGGTAGGGCGGCACGCCCTCCACCGCCTCGCCGAAGATCTCGATGCGGCCGGAGGTCGGCTGTTCGAAACCGGCGATCAGCCGTAGGCAGGTGGTCTTGCCCGAGCCCGACGGGCCGAGCATGGCGAAGAACTCGCCCGGCGCGACCTCGAGCCCGACCTTGTCGAGCGCCTTTATCGGCCCGAAATGGCGCGAGACTTGCTGGAGTGAAACGGCGGCTGTCATTCGGGTGGGAGTCTTTTCATCGCAACGTTCCAGGCCTTGCCCCAACTCGGAGCTGGCGGCTTTGTCGTCTCCCTCCCCCTTGCGGGGAGGGATCAAGGGTGGGGGGCGGAGTGCTCCGTGCCCGTACTGCCCCCACCCCTAACCCCTCCCCGCAAGGGGGAGGGAGACCTGACTGATGGTCCACGCGACGAAACCTATTCATCGCTTGTGGGGAGGGATGGGGGTGTTGGCCGCCCCCCTGCCCCTCGAAGGCGGCTACCGTCCCCCGATGACCCCGATATAGTCGGAGACCCAGCGGTAGTAGGGAACGCATTCGCCCTGCTCGCACTGGGCGACCGGCGTGCGCCAGAAGCGGATCTTGTCGAAATCGTCATAGCCATTGGTGGCGCAACCTTCCTCGCCCAGCAGTTCGTTGCCCTCGCAGGCGGCCGGAACCGAGGGAACCGTGCCGAACCAGGCCGAGACGTCGCCCTGCACCTTGGGCGAGAGCGAATGCTCCATCCACAGGTAGGCGCAATTGGGGTGCCGGCTGTCGGCATGAAGCATGGTGGTGTCGGCCCAGCCGGTGACCCCCTCTTCGGGGAAGACCGAGTCGATCGGGCTGTCCGCCTTGAGGATGTTGACCTGGAACGGCCACGAGCCGGACGCGACCACGCCCTCGTTCTTGAAATCGTCGATCTGGATGAAGGCGTCGTGCCAGTAGCGGCCGATCAGCGTGCGCTGCTGGCGCAGCAGGTCGAGCGCGGCTTTGTATTGATCCTCGTTGAGCTGGTAGGGATCGGTGATTCCCAGTTCCGGATTGTGCGCCATCAGATAGAGCGCGGCGTCGGCGATGTAGATCGGGCCGTCATAGGCCTGGATACGGCCGGCATTGGACTTGCCGTCCGGCAGCGTCATCTCCTCGAACACCACGTTCCAGCTGGCGGGCGGGGTGTCGCCGAAGACCTCGGTGTTGTACATCAGCACGTTGGCGCCCCAGACATAGGGCGTGCCGTAATGGACGCCGTCGACCGTGTGCCAGGGCGCGTTCTGCAGCCGCTCGTCGATGGTCGGCCAGGAAGGGATGAGAGCGCTGTTGATCGGCTGCGCCCGCTTGCCGGCGACCAGCCGCAGCGAGGCGTCGCCCGAGGCGGTGACCAGATCGAAGCCGCCCTCGTTCATCAGCGCCACCATTTCGTCGGAGGTCGCGGCCGTCTTGACCGATACCTTGCAGCCCGTATCGGCTTCGAATTTGGTGACCCAGTCAAAGGCGGGATCGGTCTCGCCGCGTTCGATGTAGCCGGCCCAGGCGACGATGCTCAGCTCGCCCTCGCCGGTACCCAGCGACTGCAGCATCTCCTGCGCCGTCACCTGGGCGGTGAAGGCGGCGACCATGGTCAAGGCCGTACAGGTCTTCAGAACTGATTTCATGAAATTTCTCCCTGCTCGGGAGCCGCGCTCTCTCGCCCGGCATTCCCCTTTTTTGAAGTTTATCCCCCTCGCGTACAATCGCAATTTTATTCGACAGATGGACAATATCGGAAAAATCGAAAGCACACGGGTGTTTGCTCAAACGCACCCAACCCACGGACCGTCATCCTCGCGCTTGTCGCGAGGACCGAGACGCCGCGCCCCGAGTTGCGCAACGGAAATCTCACGCGGCGCCGACGCGGCGCGGCTGGGTCCTCGGCACTCGCTTCGCTCGGCCAAGGATGACGGTTCGTGCATGGCTGAGACGAAAGGCCTACCCCTTGCCCCGCGCCAGATGCTGCGCCTGCGCCAGCCCGATGAAGTCGCGGGCCGCCTGGGTGAGGGCCGAGCCGCGGCGCCACACCATCCCCACCTGCACCACCGGCAGCGCGCCGGAAATATCGCGGCTCTCGATCCGGTCGCCTTCCAGCGACCAGGGGCGATAGACCAGATCCGGCAGCAAGGCGATGCCGGCGCCGGTCGCGACCAGGCTGCGGACCGCCTCCACCGAACGGGTGCGGAAGGCGACATGCGGCTTGCCGCCCAGCGCGCCCAGCAGCTTGCCGGTATTCTCTTCGGTCTCGTCCACGGTGAGCATGATCAGCGGCTCGGGCACGATGTCGCCGACATTGATGATGTCGGCGCCGGCGAGGCGATGACCGAGCGGCAGCCACAGCCGGTAGGGCGAGGTTTCAAAAATCTCGGCTTGCAGCGCCACCCGGTCGCGCAGATTGGAAATGACCATGACGGCGACGTCGAGCTCGCCACCGATCAGCAGATGTTCGAGATAATCGCCATTGTCTTCGATGGCCGAAACGCTGACCGCGGGATGCGCCCGGCGATAGCGGGCGAGAAGGTCGGAGAGGACGTAGCCGGCGACCAGCGACGTCACCCCGAGCTGCAGGACACCCGGCACTGCCGCGGCCTCCTCGCTGAAGCTGCGCCGCGCATCCGACACGTCGGCAAGTATGCGGTTGGCGTGGCGGTAGAACTGGTGGCCCTTGTGGGTGATCGAGAGTCCGCGCCGGTGCCGCTCGAACAGCGCTACCCCCAGATCGGCCTCGAGTTCCTTGATCGCGTCGGTCACCGCCGACTGGGAAATCGATAGGCTCTGTGCCGCGCCGGTGACCGTGCCCTCCTCGGCCACGGCGATGAAATACTGGAGCTGCCGGATGGTGAAAGCCATGAAGAAGATTAGAGCATCGGGCAGCGCAGGATTAAAGGGATTTGCGAGTGGCTTGCCTGAGGGGGCTGCAACCCGTCATCCGAATGTCCCTGTTTCCAGACAACTGCTGGCCCGATCCGCCAGGAAGTGACAGTTATCTGAGACCCGGAGATTTCAGATAACTAGCCATGTGACCGATCGATCAAGCCACGCAAACCGTATTTGCGGATCTGAGCCAGCATCGCATGGACGCTGCCTTCGACGCCGGCTTTCCTGTTCCCGACCCGCTAGGCGCCTTGCCGCGCCTGGAACCAAATCCCGGCTAGTGCCGTTGTTGTGCCAGCGCAATCGCGCGCGAGACAACGCCGTCCACGCAAGGCGGGACCGGGCGAATGTCCCTGGTCGAGATACCGAAGGACCTAGCGATGAACCGAACCGAGATCGCGAACCTCGAACATGCCGGCCGGGCCGCGATGGCCTGGATTCCTGAAGGGATCGACGGCAGGACCCACTATCGGAGCCTCATGGCCGCAATCGTACCGGCAGCCGGCATTCTGGCTGTCGCGGCCACCTTGCTGCTGGCTGTGCTTTAGGCGAACCCGCGGCGTCACGAAGGAGTATCCGCAATGACACTCGGAACCATACTTGTCATCATCCTCATCCTGTTGCTGATCGGCGCCGTGCCGGCATGGCCCCACGCCCGCTCCTGGGGAGTGTACCCCTCCGGCATGCTCGGCGTCGTGCTCGTGATCGTGATCATCCTGGTGTTGATGCGCGCGATTTAGAGCCGGACAGCCGTCCGGCCACACGCCGGATATACGCAGACGGGCCGAAGGTCGCCCCCCATTCCGGCCCGCCCTCGTCACTCCGGTTCGCACCCGCGAACCGGAGTGCTCGTTTTTGATCCAAAGCAAGAATAGATGGCGCCCAAAATCCACGCTGGAACTGACACGGCAGCCAACACGTTGTTGGCACAGCAAGACAGGGAGCATTCAGAATGGCAGCCACACCTGAGATGGCCCCGAGCCGTACCCGCCGGTCCAGCGCCGCGGCAAACGGCAACCGCAGCGGGTCACGGGCGAACCGCGACCGCAAGGACGACGAAAATCTGGAGGCGCAGATCGCCCGCCTGCAGGACGACCTGAAATCGATCGCGGCAAGCATTGCCAGCCTGGCCGACGAGAAGGTCACCGATGCCCGCGGCGCCGCAAAGCGCGAGGCCCGGCACCTGGTGCGCGCCAGCCAGCACGCGGTCGAGGAAGTGGCCGACGAGTTCGGCCATATGGAAAAACAGATCAAGGACACCATTCGCGAGAAGCCGCTGACCGCTGTGGCCGGCGCCATCGCCCTCGGCTTCCTGCTGGCAGTCATCTCGCGCTAGCGGCCAACCGATGCACCTGCTGCTGCCGCTCGCCTCCATCCTCGGCATCGAGGCCGACGTGCTGATCGACCGCTTCCGGAAGAAGGCGGTCGCCTGGTCCGTTGTCGGGCTTTTCATGCTTGTCGCGCTGGCCTTCCTGTTGGTTGCCGCTCACCTGGCATTGAGCGAGTGGGTCGGTCCGCTCTGGTCGGCGCTCGTCATCGCGGGCACCGCGCTTGTCATCGCGGCGATCATCTTCGCCGTCATCCGCATCGTCGACGATATCGCCGCCCGCCGCGAGGCGCAGCGCCGCCATTCGGCGGAGACGACGGCACTGGTGACCACCGCCGCGGTGACCGCATTGCCGATGATGATGAAATCGCCGCTGATGCGCAATGTCGGGCTGCCGCTCGGCGGCGTGCTGGCAGCGCTCTATTTCCTGAGCAAGCCCGGGGCACGCACCGGCCGCAAGCAGGACTAGCGTCGGAATTAGAGCGCGACCACGCAAGAACCTAGAGCCCCAAGCCGATTCAATCGGCGGGATCAGGCCAGCGGAAACGCGATCCGCGCTTCGACACCGGCGCGCGGAAACTCCAGCCTTACCTCGCTGCCCAGAACCTTGTCGAGGCCGCGCGGGATCAGCTGCGTTCCGAAACCTGGATTCTCGGGTGTCTCCACCGGCGGCCCGCCGCTCTCCTTCCACCGCAACTTGACCCGCGGTTGCGGCCCGGCCTCGGTGATCCACGAGATGCCGACCCGGCCGCGCTCCGTGGACAAGGCGCCGAACTTCACCGCATTGGACGACAATTCGTGCAGGATCATGCCGAGCCCGAGCGCATGGTCGGGCGGCAGTTGCACATCCTCGCCTTCAATCACGAGCTGCGCGGGTCCGGAGAGAACATACGGGCCGACCTGCAGGCCAATCAGCTCGTGCAGCCCGATGCCTGTCCAGTCGCGGTCCGAGAGCAGCGCATGGGCCTCCGAAAGTGTCCGCAGCCGCCCTGAAAAGGCATCGATGAACGCCTGCGGACCGGGGTTCTGGCGCAGCGTCTGCCGGGCAAGCGACTGGATCATCGCCAGCGTGTTCTTGACCCGGTGATTGAGCTCCCGCAGCAGATGCCGCGTGCGATCGGCCGCCTCGCGGGCATCGGTGATATCGATGTTGACGCCCATCATGACCAGCGGCCTGCCCGCGGCGTCACGTTGGTAGACCCGGCCGCGGGCGATCAGCCAGCGTCCGGAATTGACACGGAATTCACTGACATAGTCGACGCCGTCCTCGAAGGATGCCTTGAGCGCGGCCTCCACGGCGGGGCGGTCGTCGGGATGGATCGCCGCGAAGAGGTCGTCCGAATCCACCGGCTTGACCGGATCGACGCCGAACATGCGCCGCATGATATCGTTGGCCACCACGTCCCTGGCGCGGAGATCCCAGACCCAGCTGCCCACCTTGCCAGCCTCGAGCGTCAGCGCATGCCGCCATTCCTCCTTGATGAGTTCGGCGGCGGTGCGGGCGCGGACCCGCGCCTCGTCCTTGAGCTCGAACAGCGCCCCCGCGGTCTCGGCCAAGGCGATCAACTGCTCCAGTTGCGCCCGCTCGACCCGCTCGCGCGGCTGCGGAGCGGCCACGGCCAGGGCTCCCAGCCGCTGTCCCCGCACAGTGATCGGAGCGCCTGCATAGAACCTGATCCGCGGTCCGCCGGTGACCAGCGGATTGTCCTTGAAGCGGGCATCGCCCGCCGCATCCTCCACGCACATGCAAGGGTTCCGGCTGTCGGCGATGGCGTGGGCGCTGAACGAGTTTTCTACCGGGGTCTCCCTGAAGCTCAGCCCATGGCGCGATTTGAACCATTGCCGTTCGGCACCGATCAGGGTGATCACCGCCATGGGGGCATCGAAGATGCGGGCCGCCACGCGGGCCAGCCGGTCAAAGTCCGCGTCGTCTTCGGAATCCAGCACATCGAGCGCCGCGAGGGTGTCGCGACGGGCTGCATTGGTGACACTTGCCCGCAC
>JAUXUM010000058.1 GCA_030680995.1 Devosia sp. | reverse complement strand
CGCGGCGTCATTCCCGCCTTCGTGTTTGACGCCGCGGGAGGGTATAGCTTCGTTGACCGGCATGATCCCAGATGCTAACAGGTCAACATAGCTGACCTAAAGTTGAGTCCAACATGGACGTTGCGTTGCCGCTGGCCTTTTTCGCCGCCGCAGTCCCGACCTTCTTTACCCCGGGGCCGAACAATCTGATGCTGATGGCCTCGAGCGCAAAATTCGGGCTCGGGCGCACCGTGCCGCACATGCTGGGCATCTGCGTGGGCTTTCCGCTGATGGTGTTCGTCATCGGGCTCGGGCTGGGGGAGATCTTCGCCCAATATCCTTGGCTCAGGACCGTGCTGAAATATGTCGCCGCCGCCAATTTCCTCTGGCTGGCCTGGACCCTGCTGGGTCTCAAGGTCGGCGCCGCCAAGGGGGCGGAGCGGCCGCTCAATTTTTTCGAAGCGGCAGTGTTTCAATGGGTAAACCCGAAGGCCTGGGCGATGGCGATCTCCTTCGTGGCATTGGTGGTGGAGCCGGGCGAGGGCCGAATCGCCACGCTCGTGCTGCTCAGCCTCGGCTGCCTCCTGGTCGGGCCATTCTCGAGCTATCTCTGGATGGTGTTCGGCGAGCAACTGGAAAAATTCCTCAAACGCACCGGCGCCGAACGGTTTCTGGGGCTAATCCTCGCCGCAATGATGCTTGTCGCGGTCGTGCTGTTTCTTCTCTAGCCCATTCGGACTAGACTGGCCGTTCGTCGCCGAACCGATCCTGCCATCAAAAATAAGAGGACAGCGATTGACGACCGAGGCCAGGGAGGTGAGGCGCGTGCGCGCGCTGTTCATTTCCGACGTCCACTTGGGCATGCGACCCACACGCATCAACCAGCTCATCGATTTCCTGCGCCGGCACGACGCGGATGCGATCTATCTGGTGGGCGACATCGTTGATGGCTGGCGACTCGCCAAGGCCTGGCACTGGCCGGCCGAATACAACATCCTTGGCGAGTTGCTGATCGAGAAGGCCCTCGGGGGCACCCGCATGGTGGTGCTGCCCGGCAATCACGACGAGTTCCTGCGCGAATATCTGGGCACCTATTTCGGCGAGATCGAATTCGTCGACCGCACGGTGCACACCACGGCGCTCGGCAAGACCTACCTCGTCATCCACGGCGACCAGTTCGACGTGGTGGTGGAGCATGCCAAGTGGCTCGCACACGTGGGCGACTGGGCCTATCGCCTCGCGCTCAGGATCAACAGCGTCCTCAACTGGGTGCGGCGCCGGCTGGGGCTGACCTACTGGTCGCTCTCGGCCTGGGCCAAGCACAAGGTCAAGAACGCGGTGAGCGTCATCGGCCGCTTCGAGGAGGCGCTGTCGCTGGAGGCGCGCGAAAGCGGCGTCGACGGCGTCATCTGCGGCCACATCCACTATGCCGACATGCACGAGCGGCTGGGCATCCACTACGTCAACACCGGCGACTGGGTGGAAAGCTGCACGGCGGTGGCCGAAACGGACGAGGGACTGCTCGAACTGATCACCTGGAGCGAAGCGCCGCCGCCGCGCAAGCCGCGGCGCATCCGCCGTAGGCGGGTGATCGAGCCGGGCGAATAGGCCGCCCGCTCAGGCCGCCAGTGCGAAAAATCGACATGTCAACCTTGTCACGAAGTGCGACGCAGCGCATGGTGACACGCGTAGACTAAATCTCCCGGAGCCGTATTTCCATGGGTTTGCCGCTTGCGGCTGGGCTGACATCGCCCGCTGCGCGAACCTCCATTTTCTATTTTGCCCTCTATATGACGGGCGCCGTTTCGAACCCGTATCTGGCGATCTGGCTGAGCGGGCAGGGGATTCCGCCCGAGCAGATCGGCATCGTGAACGCGCTGCCGTTCTTCGTGATGATCCTGTTCAACCAGTTCGTCGGCCGCATCGCCGACCGTGCCCGCGACTGGCGGTCGACCATCATCATCGGCTCGACCCTGGCCGCCGTCGGGCCGATCCTCCTGTTCTTCGTGCACGACTATGCCGGCATTCTGGTGGTGTGGGCGCTGATCGTGGTGCCGTTCCAGGCGATCGCACCGGTGGTCGACGCGGCCAGCCTGCGCCTGGCTCGGCGTATCGGCGCCGATTTCGCGCTGATCCGGGTCTGGGGCACGATCGGCTTCGTGACGATGACCATAACCGCAGGGCTGCTGCTCGACTGGTACGGCGCCATGGCCTTCCTGCCGCTGATCGTTGCGGCGAGCCTCCTGCGCATGGTGACCTCGTTGCAGCTGCCGCTGTTCCGGGCGCCAGTCGTCGTCAAGACGGGCGGGGCGGTGAAGGCGCGGCGCAAGAGTCCGCTGGTGGCGACCCGGCTGCGGCAGGTGTGGCGGCCGTGGTTCCTGCTGCCGCTGATCGGGGTGGCGCTGCTCCATGGCAGCCATATGATGCAGATGGGGTTCGGGGCGCTGATCTGGCAGCAGCAGGGCATTCCTGCCTGGATCATCGGGCCGCTCTGGGCGGTGGCGCCGGCGGGAGAGATTGTGGTCATGCTGTTTTTCGCACGGCTGGCGCGGCGGTTCTCGGCCCGGCATCTCATCCTCTTCGCCTGCCTCGCCGCCGTGGTCCGCTGGGCTGGCTTTGCCATGGAGCCGCCGCTCTGGGCGCTGGCCGCGCTGCAGCTGCTCAACATGGCGACCTTCGGGCTCTCCTATCTGGGCATCGTCAACTTTATTGCCAACTGGACCAGCGAAGACATAGCGGCCGAGGCACAGAGCTTCTTCACCGTGATCCGGCAGGTGGTGACGGTGCTGGCGCTCACCGGCTTCGGTTTCCTCACGGCACAATGGGGCGCCGGCGCCTTCTACGGCGCGGCGGCGATGGGCGCGGCCGGCGCCGTTCTTACCTTCGTGTCGCTCATGCTGATGCACCCGCGCCACGAGCGTCGACAATTGCCGTCTCAACGTTGAGACAGCTTGTCTTTTGTCCCATTCCGCCTCAGGCTGGAAACAGGTGGATTCTGCGCCCGGAGCTTTTTCCAATGAGTTTGACGGGTAAGGCGCTGGGCATTTCGCCCGAGCTTCGCGCCGGAATCTTTCATTTCACCGTATTCGGTTCGACCGGCGTGGCCTCGGTCTATTTCGGCATCTGGCTCAGCAACCGGGGCATCAGCCCCGACGAGATCGGCATCATCAACGCCGTGCCGGTGCTGGTGCTGCTCTGCATCAACCTCTTGGTCGGACGGCTCGCGGACAAGGCCAGCGACTGGCGGCAGATGATCATCATCCTGTCGCTGATCGCGGGCGCCGTGCCGGTGGGCCTGTACCTGGTCAACGGGTTCTGGGGCATTCTCCTGGTGTGGACGCTGTGCGTGGTGCCCGCCTACTCGCTGGTCCCGGTGGTCGACGCGGCGACGCTGCGGATGACGCAGCGGCGGGGCAGCGATTTCGGCATTGTCCGGGCCTGGGGCACGGTCGGCTACATGGTCACCACCGCGCTGGCGGGACCGGTGATCGCGGTGTTCGGCGAGGCGGCGTTCGTGCCGCTGTTCGTCGCCTGGTCGCTGCTGCGGGCGGCGCTGGCGCTGCAGCTGCCGCTGTTCCGGGCGGCGGCGCATGAGGTCCCGCCCATCGCCGTTGCGGCGCCCAAGGCCCGCCGGTTGCGCGAGATACTGAAGCCGTGGTTCGTCCTGCCGCTGATGGGCCTGGGCATGCACTACTCGCTGCACGGGGTGCTGAGCGCGTTCGCCGCCCTGATCTGGAAGGAGCAGGGGATATCGGAGGGTCTCATCGGTCCGCTGATCGCGGTGGCGGCCGCGGCGGAAGCGGTGATGATGTTCGTCTGGACCAGGCTGGGCTGGAAGGTTTCGGCCCGCCACATGATCATCTTCGCCGCGCTGGTGGCGGCCTTCCGCTGGGGCGCGATGGCCTTCAATCCGCCGGTGCTGGTACTGTTCTTCCTGCAGATGCTGCACGCGATCACCTTTGCCGTGGGCTATTTCGGCGGCATCCATTTCATCGCCAACTGGACCAGCGAGGATATCGCCGCCGAGGCACAGGGCTTCTCCTACGTGTTGCAGCAGGGCATGGGCGTGATCGCGCTCGTCGGTTTCGGCTGGTGCGTGGCGCTGTTCGGGGAGAAGGCATGGCTGGCCGCGTCCGCTTTCGCGCTCTGCGGCGCGGCGCTGGTGTGGGTCTCGCTGCGGCTGCGGCAGCCGAAATCGAGTTAGAGGCGACCCACCCACGGACCGTCATCCCGGGGAAAGCCCGGATGACGGCCCGAGAGAGCTGCAATTCCGGGCACATCGCATCCCCACGAAAAACGGCCCCGTGATCACACGGGGCCGTCCAAGTCTAGGGTCGAGTTTCGACCCTGGCGCTCTGGAGACAGGGCTAGCCGAGCCGGCCGCTGGCATGGGCCAGCATGGTGTAGACCTTGCCGCGCTCGGACAGCAGGTATTCGCGGGCTTCCGCGGCCGGCGAGGGGCCGGCTGCGGCACGCTGCAGCAGTTGTTCGAACTCGGACATATAGGTCCCGGCGGTGCCGGCGAAGTCGGTGTCGCGCTGCAGGCGCTTGCGGACCTCGTCGTAAGTGCCCTGGCCGGCAAGCGTATAGATGCGGCGCGAGAAAACACTCTGCTCGCCGTTCTGGTAGCGCTGCCAAGCCTCGCCATAGGCCGTCTGGTCCATGGAACGGGCGATTTCCTCGGTGAGGCTGGTGAGGTTGGGCTGCGGCGCCGGTTGCTGCGGGGCAGCCGCCGGGCTGGCCGAAGCATTGCGCAACACGTCGCGCAGCCAACCGCCGCCTTCAGCCGCCGGCTTGGCCTCGGCCACGGCGGGCGCGGGCTTGGGCGCCAGCGGAACGCTTGCCGGCAGCGCGCGTACGACGCTGGCAGCCGGAGCCGTCTGTGGGGCGGGGCGCGGTTCGGGCTGGCGCGGCGGCTGGGCCGCCGCCCGCACGGGCTCGGGCCGTGGCGCGGGCTCCTCACGCACCGGACGTGCCGGAGGCTCCGGACGGCGGTCGTTGAGGTCGTGGGTCGCGGGCTGCGAGCGCACGATGGCGTTGAGCTCGGCCAGCGCTTCGATCTGCTCGGCAACGACCCGGCGCATGGCGGCGGCGCTGGCCCGGGTCTCCTCGGGCAGCTCCATGACGCCGCGGGCGAGCTCGGAGCGGGTGGCTTCGAGTTCGGAACCGACTTCCTGGGCGGTGGCGCGCATGGCCGACGCGGTCTCGTTGAAGCGCTGCGTCGCCTCTTTGAGCGCCTGCTGCATTTCCAGGATCATCGTCGCCTGGGTCTGACGCAGGGCATCGGCGGCGCGCTCGCTCTCCGTGCCGGCGGTGCCGGTGAGGGCGCTGAGCTGGGTCGCGACCTTTTCCGAAGTGGCGCCAAGCGCCTCCTCGAGCAGGTTGGTGGTGCGGCCGAGCGCGGTTTCCATCTTGCCGGTGGTGGCGTTGAGGACAGCCTCCACCTGCTCGGTGGTCGAGGTCAGGGCCGTCTGGACCTGGCCGGCCGTGGTCGTCAGCACGTTCTGGAGCTGGTCGGTGCTCTGCGACAGCGCGCTGTTGATCGAGCCGGTGGTGGTCTCGATCGTTTCGGCCACGGTGGAGGTGGTCATCTCGAGCAGCTCTTCCATGCTCCTGCGCGCCGTGAGCAGGCGCCGCTCGGTATCGTTGACGGTGTCGGCGATCGACTGGGCGAAGCCGCGCATGCGCTCGTCGATGTCGTCGGCCCGGGCGGTGAAGCTCTGGGCCAGCGCATCCATGGCGCCACCGCGTTCGTTGAGCGTGGACAGCGTCATGTCGCTGGCCGTCGCGAGGCTTGCGGCGGCCTGGTCGATGCTCTGGGCCTCCGCATTGAGGTTGCCCAGCATGGAGCCGAACTCCCGCACCATGGCGGCGATCGTGGTCTGCAGCGCGCCCACATGCTCGGTGACGAGCTTGCCGGCTTCCTCGGTCGAGCCGATGGCCTCGCGGACCGTCGCCGAATAGGTGGCGGTCTGTTCGGCAACGCTGGTCTCGAGATTGGCAAGGTTGGCGGTCGAAGCGTCCAGCACCTTCTGCAGGAGAATGTTGCTGTCGTTGAGCTTGCCCAGCGCCGCGGTCACGTCGGTGAGGATGCGCGAGGTGGAAGCCGACATCAGTTCCTCGGCATCCCGGGCATTGGTCGTCAGCGCCTGCTGCAGCACGTTGTTATGGTTGAGCAGCGCGTTCTCGAGCTGGGCCGAACGGTCGCTCACCAACTGGGCGAAGCCGTCGGTCTGTTCGGTGACGACGCGGTTGATCTCGGCCACGCGGTTGCCGATCGAGTCCGCGGCGGCGACCGCCTTGATCGACACCAGTTCGTCGATCGAACGGGCGGCATTCTGGATCTGTTCGAGTGCGGTGCGCACCGCGACATCCATGCGGTCGGCCGTCTCGGACACATCCGACGAGATGTTGCTGGTCGCCGCGACGATGCGCTTGGAAATGGTCTTCTCGATGCGGTCGGCGCCAGCCTCGAGGTCGGTCATCGACTGCACCAGTGCCGTGTTGATGGCGGTATTGAGCGAAGCCAGACGCTCGGCGGTGATGTCGGCGCGGGCGGTGATGGCCTCGGGCAGGGTGCCCAGCCGCTGATCGACCATGTCGGTGATCGCCTTGCGGGCGGAGTTGACGCCGGTCTCGATGATGTCGGCGGCTTTGCGGGCGCTGTCGCCGACGGTCGAGGCGGCGCCGTCGATGCGGGCGGTGACCCCGCTCTCGGCATCGGCGATGCGCAGGATGGCGTCGTCGACGCCGCGGCCGAGGTTCTCGCTGACCCGGGCGACCTTGCTGGCGATCAGCGTAGAGACGGCTTCGCTGCGTTCGCCCATGATGTCGGCGACACTGCGCAGGCTCTCGTCGATCTTGTCGCGCGCGGCGGTGCCCTGGGCGTCGATGGTGCGGGCGAGTTCGGTCGTGCGGTCGCCGATGGCGACCGCGATGCCCGCAGTGTGGCTGCCCAGCGTTTCCGCAAGCTGCTGGGTGCGGGTGTTGAGCGCTTCGGAGAGCTCG
>JAUXUM010000047.1 GCA_030680995.1 Devosia sp. | reverse complement strand
AGGACTACATCACCGGCCGCATCGGCTGACGCGAAGGACCAAAACCGCGATGCCCCAATCCGAGCATATCGTCTCCTCCTACGAGGAGGAACTCACCCATCTCGCCCAGTCGATCTCCGAAATGGGCGGCGTGGTCGAGGTCGCCGTCTCCAACGCCACGCAGGCACTTCTCAAGCTCGATCACGGCGTGGCGCGGGCAACCATCGCCAATGACAAGTCGATCGACGAGATGCAGCGGCGGATCGACGAAATGGCCGTGTCCATGATCGCCCGTCGCCAGCCGATGGCGCGAGACCTGCGCGCCATCATCACCGCCATCCACGTCGCCAACGACCTCGAGCGCATCGGCGACATGGCCAAAACCATCTCGCGGCGCGCCCTGCAGATCGAGGGTCTGAGCCTGGCGCCAAAATTCTACAACGGCGTCAAGCATATGGCGAACCTGATCTCGCGCCAGCTCAAGGCGGCGCTCGATGCCTATGCGACCCGCAACTCGGCCGAGGCGATTGCGGTCTGCAACAGCGACGACGAGGTCGACGCGCTCTACACTTCGCTGTTCCGCGAGCTCCTGACCTACATGATGGAAGATCCGCGCAACATCACGCAATGCACGCATCTGCTGTTCTGTTCCAAGAGCCTCGAGCGGGTCGGCGATCACGCCACCAACATCGCCGAAGCGGCCTATTATCTCGACACCGGCACGCAGCTGTCGGCCCATGTCGAGGAACTGCATCGCACCCAGGTCAAAGAATAGCCCGAGGATTTCCAGGACATGTCTGCCACCATCCTGATCGTCGAGGACGAAGCCGATCTGGCGATGATGATGCGCTACAATCTGGAGGCCGAGGGCTTCCGGGTGCTCACCGCCATGAGCGGCGACGAGGCCGCCGAACTCCTGCGCGAGACGCTGCCCGACCTCATCCTGCTCGACTGGATGCTGCCGGGCCTGTCGGGGATCGAGCTCTGCCGCCGCTGGCGCGCCCGCGAGGAGACCGCCCGGGTGCCCATCATCATGATCACCGCCCGGGGCGAGGAAGAAGAGCGGGTGCGCGGCCTTGCCACCGGCGCCGACGACTACATGGTCAAGCCCTTCTCGGTGCCCGAGCTGCTGGCGCGCATCCAGGCGCTGCTGCGCCGCACCAGCCCGCAATTGGTGACCGCCGTGCTCAAGGCCGGCGATCTCGAACTCGACCGCACCAGCCACCGCGTCCGCCGTTCCGGCCGCGAGGTGCATCTGGGCCCCACCGAATACCGGCTGCTCGAATATCTGATGCGCCATCCCGGCCGGGTCTATTCGCGCGAGCAATTGCTCGATGGCGTTTGGGGTAACGACGTCTATGTCGATGAGCGCACCGTGGACGTGCATGTGGGCCGCCTGCGCAAGGCCATCAACCGGCGCGCCGGCGAAGCCGACCCCATCCGCACCGTCCGCGGCGCCGGCTACGCCTTCGACGAGCGCTTCGCCGCGACGACCTGAGGACGCGCCGAAGCCTCCGGCACGCGCGGAGCGCCCGGGTTGTGCCGTGGTCCAGTCCCTCGCCCTTCGTGGGGCGGACCCGGGGCGCCTGGCGGCTCCTGGGAAAGGCAATAAGAGAGCGAGACGCTCACGCGCCCCGGGTACCGGGATTTTCGGCCGTGGA
>JAUXUM010000011.1 GCA_030680995.1 Devosia sp. | reverse complement strand
CGCCGGCCTCGTTCGAGCCGACCATCGACTACGTCGTCACCAAGATCCCCCGCTTCGCCTTCGAGAAATTCCCCGGCGCCGACAACCGGCTGACCACCTCGATGAAATCGGTCGGCGAGGCCATGGCCATCGGCCGCACCTTCCAGGAATCGCTGCAGAAGGCCCTGCGTTCGCTCGAAACCGGCCTCACCGGCCTCAACGAGATCGGCATCCCCGGCCATGTGCTGGGCGGCGACGAGCACGACAATCGCAACGCCCTGCAGGCCGCGGTTTCCGTCGCTACCCCGCAGCGCCTGCTCTATGTCGCCGAGGCCATGCGGTTGGGCATGAGCGTTGCCGATATCCACGAAGCCTGCCGCATCGACAAGTGGTTCCTCGAGCAGATGGCCGGCATCGTCGACACCGAGAACAAGGTGCGCGAATTCGGCCTGCCGCAAACCGCCCCCATACTGCGCGGCCTCAAGGCCATGGGCTTTTCCGACCGCCGTCTGGCCGAACTCGCCGGCCTCAAACCCACGGATGTCCGCAAGTTGCGCCAAAGCCTCGATGTGCGTCCGGTCTATAAGCGCATCGACACCAGTGCCGCCGAATTCGCCTCGCCCACCGCCTATATGTATTCGACCTATGAGACGCCCTTTGCCGGCCAGGTGGCCGACGAAGCGCGGCCCACCGACCGCAAGAAGGTGGTGATCCTGGGCGGCGGGCCCAACCGCATCGGCCAGGGCATCGAGTTCGATTATTGCTGTTGCCATGCCGCCTTCGCCCTTTCGGAGGCGGGCTACGAAACCATCATGATCAACTGCAACCCCGAGACGGTTTCGACCGATTACGACACCTCCGACCGGCTCTATTTCGAGCCGCTGACCGAGGAAGATGTCATCGAAATCCTCGAGACGGAGAAATCCAGCGGCACCCTGCACGGCGTCATCGTGCAGTTCGGCGGCCAGACCCCGCTCAACCTCGCCGATGCGGTCGAGCGCGCCGGCGTGCCGATCCTGGGCACCCAGCCCGGATCCATCGATCTGGCCGAAGATCGCGATCTCTTCTCCAAACTCATCGGCAAGCTCGAATTGGCCCAGCCCAAGAACGGCATCGCCTATTCGCTGGAGCAGGCGCGCATCGTCGCCGAACGGCTGGGCTATCCGCTGGTCATCCGCCCCTCTTATGTGCTGGGCGGCCGCGCCATGCAGATCGTTCATTCTCCGTCCGATTTCGAAAACTACGTGCAGTCGACGCTGACCAGCCTGGTCCCACCCGATATTTTGACGCGCTATCCCAACGACAAGACCGGCCAGATCAATTCGGTGCTCTCGGACAACCCGCTGCTGTTCGACGGCTATTTGAGCCGCGCCATCGAGATCGACGTCGATTGCCTCTCCGACGGCAAGGACGTCTTCATCTGCGGCATCATGGAGCACATCGAGGAAGCCGGCATCCATTCGGGCGACAGCGCCTGCTCGCTGCCGCCGCAGCACCTTTCGCCCGAAATCTTGGCCGAGCTGAAACGCCAGACCACCGAGCTGGCGCTGGCGCTCAAGGTCGGCGGGCTGATGAACGTCCAGTATGCCCTCAAGGAGGGCACCATCTTCATCCTCGAAGTCAATCCGCGCGCTTCCCGCACCGTGCCTTTCGTTGCCAAGGTGATCGGCGAGCCGATCGCCAAGATCGCCAGCCGCATCATGGCCGGCGAGACGCTCGCAAGCTTCAATCTCAAGGAGAAGGCATTGAAGCATGTTGCGGTCAAGGAAGCGGTTTTCCCGTTCAACCGTTTCCCCGGCGTCGACACCGTGCTCGGCCCGGAGATGAAATCGACCGGCGAGGTGATCGGGCTCGATCTCGACTATGCGTTGGCCTTCGCCAAGAGCCAGCTCGGCGCCGGCAACAAGGTGCCGCGCGAAGGCACGGTGTTCATTTCGGTGCGCGACGACGATAAGCCGATGATCCTCGAAGCCATGCGCCATCTCGAAGCCCACGGCTTCCACATCGTCGCCACCTCCGGCACCCAGCGCTATCTGGCCGAGAACGGCATCGGCGCCACCAAGGTCAACAAGGTGCTCGAAGGGCGGCCGCACATCGTCGACTCGATGAAGAACGGCGGCGTGCAGCTGGTCATCAACACCACCGACGGGGCCAAGTCGATCTCCGACAGCAGGGACATCCGCCGCACCGCGCTGATGGGCAGGATCCCCTATTACACCACCATCCCCGGCGCCGTCGCCGCGGTGGAAGGGATCATCGCCTACCGCGAGGGCAACCTCACCGTGCGCCCGCTGCAGGACTATTTCGCGGCTTAGGCCGTCTTCCTCGGCCGCCTGCCCTTGGCGCCATTGCCCCGGGCGGCGGCCGCCTTGGCGGCGGATCTGGTTTGTCCGGCGTGCCGCGCCATGTGGCTGCGCGTGCCGAACATCCCCGCGAGCAGACCTGGGATCGACAGGTCCACATCCAGTTCCTCCCAATGTAGCCCGTAGCCGTTACCTAGAATTTCGACCGACGCGAGCTGGTCATCGCTTGCCCCCTCGAGCCCCTGAGCCAACTGCGCCGGAAAGGCGAACGTCGCGCCATTGGTGAGCTCGACGGCTACCCGCTTCTGCCGCCGGTCGTAGCCCACCGCTGAAGCCCGCGGCTCGGCTTGGCGCGCCAACCGACCCCGCGCCTCCGCGGCTTCAATCTCCTGGTCGCTCAACTCAGCCATGGATATCCCTCCAACGCGCCAACAAAGCGGAATGGTGCTCGATTACGGACCTCATTGCCCGGCGCACGTCGCTCCGCTTCAGGCCATCGACCCAGACCAGAGCCGGCTTCCCATCCGGCCCGAGGAGATTGATCTTGGTCTGTCCGTCTCCGAACACATGCACGTGGGCCAGCTCATGATCATTCGCAAAAACAATGAAGCGGAGCCCAGCGATCCGCGGGACGGTGACCATCAGTAACCTATCGTGTTGGGCTATTCAGTCACGATGACAGGCGGTCTCAGGCAAAACCAGCTTCTGGCAAAGCCCGGGCAACTACGCAGACCCACGCCCGCGACAAATCGCACGGGGCAAATTTCTACTGCCCCTCTTTTTGCGGTCGCAAAGTTGCGGCATAGCATCCCCGGTGAGACAGGGGCCGCCAGTGGACCTGTTTCGCGTTCGGGCTTCGGCCGGAATCTTCTTTACCGATATCGCGCCCTTTTCGGAGGCGGTGCCGGAAAACTCCTAGCGCTGCCGCGCAACCCGTTCACCCCCTTGGGAGGCCGGGTGCGAAGCTCTGCGCGTTTGCCATATTGATGCAGCGAAAAATTCACGCTAGAAAGTTGACCGTCGAATATTGCGGCCGACAGTTCGTGCCTGGCGTCCTGTGCGCCTGCTGACGTCACTACCCGACAATTCGATTGGCAAAGGTCGTACCAATTGGGTTGGTGGCCGCCACGGCAGACTGCGAGAGGGACTTATATGGCAACCGGCACCGTGAAATGGTTCAATGGGCAAAAGGGTTACGGCTTCATTCAGCCCGATGAGGGCGGGGCGGACGTCTTCGTGCACATCTCGGCCGTTCAGCGTTCGGGCCTGAATGGCCTCGACGAGGGTCAGAAGATCAACTACGAGATCGTCAAGGACAAGCGGACCGGCAAGTCCGCCGCCGACAATCTCACCCCGGCTTCCTGAAGCCGCATCAGCAGCTCTAGTCCAGTTTTGAAGGGCGCAGTCCGGTGGGCTGCGCCTTTCTGTTACACTCGCGGAGGCTGGCGTCCATGCGCCCGCAGTATTAGGCTTGTGGCTCCTCCGTGAACCACCCCCATGCTGTGCATCAGCTGCCTCCACACCGCGGACACCAACGTCCAGATCTTTGAAGCGGCGCGGCGTCAGCTGCGGCTCGACGACGTGGTGCTGCGCCATCGTGTCCGGGCCGATCTCCTGGCCGCCGCCGAAACGGCCGGCGGCCCGACCCAGCCGATCCTCGAGCGCGCCGCCGCGGAGCTGCGCGCGCTCGCTGTCGGCGCCGATGCCGTGCTCCTGACCTGCTCGACCCTGGGGCCGGCCGCCGCCGTCGCCCAGGCCAGGACGCCCGTTCCGGTCCTTCGGGTCGATCTGGCCTTGGCCGAAGAGGCGGTGAGAAACGGCGGCATCGTCATCGCCCTTTGCGCCGCCGGCACCACCATCGCGCCGACCCGGGCCCTGTTCGAGCAGGCGGCCCTCGCCACCGGCGCCGAGGTCGAAGTGCGGCTGGTGCCCGGCGCGTGGGAGCGGTTCAAGGCCGGCGACCAGCAGTTCTATCTTTCGATGATTGCCGAGGCCGCCGAAATTGCGGCGGGCGAAGGGCTCGCATCGATCGCCCTGGCGCAGGCGTCGATGGCCGGCGCCGCGGCGCTGTGCCGGGAGGCACGGCCCTTGACCAGTCCCGCCGTGGGCCTCGCCGCAGCGGTCGCCGCCGCGCAGGCCCTGGCGGAGAATTCCCCGAAGCGGTCGTGATTGTGCCACTTCCGGGGTGCCGGCCGCTCTCGCCCTCCAGCACCAGTTTGACCGACATCGCCGCCGTGCCGGCGCCACGCTGCGATCCGGCCGATCCGGAGCGTTCCGGACCGCTCGGTGACGATCAGCCTTTCATCGGACAGGAACTGGATAGCCCAGGGGAAGTCGAGCCCCTCGGCGACCGGTTCGACCGCCAGCCGGCCGGCGCTCGATTCGAATGTCCGCATCTCCCGCGCCAGGGCCGGCGCGCCTGCGGCCAGCAGCGCTGGCGGGACAATTGCCGCAATCGTTCCGGAATCATCGCCGGGCATGACCAATCCCTTCCTTGAAATCGAAAAGCAGCGGCACGATATCGACCGCAACTTGGAGGCGAGCCTGTGGCGGTAACGCAAGCTTGACCGCAGGCGCTCCCGGGGGCAATTTAGAACAGAGCTTCCCACAATGTCATAGCCTGCCGGAGCCGGAGGACTTTGGCGGCGATGCGTATTGAGTCTTTGGACTGGAGACGAGAATGGACAAGTTCCCGATGACGCCGAGCGGCCATGCTGCGCTGAGCGAGGAATATCGCCGTCGCACATCCGAGGATCGTCCGGCGATCATCGCGGCGATCTCGGAAGCGCGTGGGCATGGCGACCTCTCGGAAAACGCCGAGTATCATGCCGCCAAGGAGCAGCAGAGCCTCAACGAGGGCCGCATCCAGGAGCTCGAATCGCTGCTCACGCTGGCCGAGATCATCGACGTCACCAAGCTGTCCGGCTCCGTCGTCAAGTTCGGCGCCACCGTCAAGCTCGTCGATGAGGACACCGAGGAGCAGAAGAAATACACCATTGTCGGCGATGCGGAGGCCGACGCCAGCAAGGGGCGCATTTCGGTCTCCTCGCCCGTCGCCCGGGCAATGATCGGCAAGACGGTCGGCGATTCGTTCGAAGTCACCGCCCCCGGCGGCTCGCGGGCCTTTGGAATTCTGGACGTGAAGTACGTCTGAGCGGCATTTGTCCGCCGCCACGGCCGGTTTGTGCGACTTTTCGGTGGGTTGCGGGGCGCGGCGCTCAATTGCGCCCTTCGCCGGCCTTGAAAGAGCCATCGCTAAACTCCTATTTTAGCGCTCCTTTGAAGTAAGAGTGCTGGAGCGTCGCGATGCACGCCAAAATCATGATCATCGGGTCGGGTCCGGCGGGTTATACGGCCGCGATCTATGCCGCGCGCGCCATGCTGGAGCCGGTGATGATTCAGGGCATCCAGCCGGGCGGGCAGCTCACCATCACCACCGATGTCGAAAACTATCCTGGCTTTGCCGATGTCATCCAGGGGCCCTGGCTGATGGAGCAGATGCAGGCGCAGGCCGAACATGTCGGCACCCGCATTGTCAACGACATCATCGTCGAGGTCGATTTCGACCATCGCCCCTTCACCCTTGTTGGCGACAGCGGCACCAGATACACCTGTGACGCGCTGATCGTCGCCACCGGCGCCCAGGCCCGCTGGCTCGGCCTGCCATCCGAGGAAAAGTTCCAGGGCTTCGGCGTTTCCGCCTGCGCCACCTGCGATGGTTTCTTCTACAGGGGCAAGGACGTGGTCGTCGTTGGCGGCGGCAACACCGCGGTCGAGGAAGCGCTGTTCCTCACCAATTTCGCGTCCAAGGTCACCGTCATTCATCGTCGCGGCGAGTTCCGGGCCGAGCGCATCCTGCGGGAGCGCCTGTTCAAGAATCCCAAGATCGAGGTGATCTGGAACGCCGAGGTCGCCGAGATCACCGGCACCCAGATGCCGCTCTCGGTTACCGGCGTCACCATCCGCGACACCGTCACCGGCAAGGACACCTCTCTCGGCGCCGATGGCGTCTTCATTGCCATCGGGCACTCCCCGGCGACCTCGATCTTTGCCGGCAAGCTCGACATGAAGCCCGGCGGCTATATCAAGACCGTCCCGGGCAGCGCCGCCACCAACGTTCCCGGGGTCTTTGCCGCCGGCGACGTGACCGACGATGTCTATCGGCAGGCCGTTACCGCGGCCGGCATGGGCTGCATGGCCGCGCTCGAGGCGGAGAAGTTCCTCGCCGAGCACGAACTGGCCGAGGCGGCCCAGTAGATGCTCGATTGGGACAAGCTCCGCATCTTTCACACCGCCGCTGAATCTGGAAGCTTCACCCACGCCGCCGAAAAGCTCGGCATGAGCCAGTCCGCCGTTTCCCGGCAGATTTCGGCGCTCGAAGAGGATCTGTCGCTAAAACTCTTCATCCGCCATGCGCGCGGGCTGGTGCTGACCGAGGTCGGCGAACAGCTCTTCCGTACCGCCCACCGCATGCATTGGGAGCTCCAGCAGGTCGAGACCCAGATGTCGGAGAGCCAGGATGTGCCCACCGGACCCCTGCTCGTCACCACCACCGTGGGTATCGGCTCGACCTGGCTATCGTCGCGCATCCACGAGTTCCTGCTGCTCTATCCCGACATCCAGATCGAGATAAAGCTCAACGACGCCGAACTGGACCTCGCCATGCGGGAGGCCGACGTCGCCATCCGGCTGCATCGCCCGAACCAGTCCGAGATGATCCAGCGCAAGCTGTTCACCGTGCACAACCACTTCTATGCCTCCAAGGAATACCTGGTCGAGCACGGCGAACCGCGGAGCGTCGAGGATCTCGACAACCACCGCATCATCACCTTCGGCGAGCCGGTGCCCTCCCACCTGGGCGATATCAACTACCTCGAGCGCCTGGGACGCCCCGATTCGAGCCCGCGGCGCCCCGCCATGAAGGTCAATGCCATCTACGGCATGATGCAGGCCGCGGCCGCCGGCATCGGCATCGCCATGTTGCCTGACTACGTGACCGAGGGTGAAGACAAGCTCCACCGCGTCCTGATCGGCATCGAGCTGCCCGTCTACGAGGCCTATTTCGTTTATCCGCCTGCGCTCAAGAATTCCAAGCGCGTCGGCGTCTTCCGCGATTTCATCGTCGGCAAGGCGCGTGAGTGGAGTTTCTAGCGCAAAAGGCGCAGTCCGCACGGCGGGGAGGGCCTGCCGATGCGCTTCCTTGCTGCTTGCTGCCTCTTCGTCCTCGGCGTCTTGCCCGCACCTGCCGCCAGGACGGAAATACCCGGCTACGGGGTGATCGAGGCCCCGCGCGACACCGATGTGCTCTCACTCTCGGCCGGTGATATGCGCCCGCTGGAACCGTTCTTCGCCCCCGAGCTGGTTCGCCTGCTGCATGGTGCGGAGCGGGCGCGCGTCACCGGCATACCCTGGCAGGGCCACATCGACCGCCCGCCCGGCCGAAACCCTCAACGGCTTCGACGATAGCCTTCGTGCTCGACTGACGGGACTGCATGCACTGGACACATGCCTGTAATGCAGGGCAGCCCTTGATAGGTCAGTTGCCGCTACCTATATCCCCATCAACAGCGTCGGGGCATCCTCCCTCCCTGCCCGGCGCTTGTTCCAGACGGTTTACCGTCTGTGACTTGGCCTCGCTCTCCCCTCGAGCGGGGCCATATTTTTTGCTGTTAGGGGGGCCGGCAGCCATCACGCCGGCGTGACTCTAGGGCAGCACTCCTGCCCTACCCTGCGCGCAGCGCATAGCTGACATGTCAGCTTTCCCATTGCTGAGGAACGTGCATAGGTTCATATTGCATTTGTCGATGTGACTTGCACCGCATCCTCCCTCGGTTCTGGTCTGCGTCACCCGGGTTGACGTCGTATCCTCCTCCCTCGACCGATACCCATCCGGCAAATGGCGTTTCCTCCTCCCTCGTCCATTTGCCACTAACTTCGGATTTGGACTTCGGTCCGGTCATCAGGCTCCATCTTCGGATGGAGCCTCTTTTTTTGCCCAAAACGATTTGGAAGGCCGCTTCGCCTTGCTCTTTGGGCCGTGCCCATTCGATGTGCACCCTCGCCGGGAATGCTGCGCCCCTGGTCGAAAACCGCCCCACAATCCGGTTTTTCGGGCCGGCTCAGGCCGTCAGTTTGCATCAAATGCATGGCTGACACTCCGAGTTCGCGTTTGTGCGCTGGAGCCGAACCACCGATATTGGCCTCACGAGATTGCGGCCTCTCCTCCTCCCTAGCCGCGTCTCCATGGTCAGCCGCCTCGGCGGATGACCCGAAGGCCTCGCTCATCCCCTCGAGCGAGGCCTTTCTTTTTTCGGTGTCGGCCACCCTATCGTGCTCGGCAAACTTCGGGCACCCTGGGAAACGATGTCTACTGTTTCTCCGCACGTCGCCGAAATCCTCACGGGCGCCTACGACCCATGCCCCGGGTTCTCAAGCTCGTGCGTCGAGATGCGGTGGCATCCTGGCTCCGGCCACGTCCCCCGAGGGTTCTTTGGCGCTACGGGCGAGCTGTCGGAGGTTGAGTTGATTTTGGTGGTTGCAGAGCCAGGCGATCCCCATGTTGGGGAGCGGCACACTGGCTTGGAAAGCGCCTATTCATACGCGACCGCGGCCTTCCGCGATGGCAAAGACCAATTCCATCGAAACGTGCGGAAGATCCTTGATATGTGTTGGCCGGGCGTCCAGTTCGAGCAACAGACGCGGAAGGTGTGGCTCACTGAGTCCGTCTTATGTTCAGCGCGGGTGGAAGGTGGGCGTGTCAGCCAGATTGCATCTAGGGCCTGCGGCCAGCGATATCTCCTGCCCCAACTGAAGCTTTTTCCAAACGCTCTTGTCGTTGCGCTAGGTGGCAAGGCACGAGATCGCCTTCGGTCGCTTGGCATGAGTCAAGACGCCTTCCTAGCGGTTTATGCTGTAGCCCCGCCGGGCTGCAACAGGCAGCAAGCGGCGGAATCTTGGAATGCAATCGCTGAGACGGTCAAGCGACGCGCACAAACGCAGCTTAGCTGACCTTCGAACAGAACTCCTGGATCCGCCCTACCGCATCCTCGAGCTGCGCATTGGATGCCGCATAGCTCAGGCGCATATGCCCCGGCAGCCCGAAGGCGGTGCCGTGCACCAGCGCCACGCCGGTTTCCTCGAGCAGCGCCATGACGAAGTCCTCGTCGGTCGCGAGCCTGGCGCCGCCGCCCGAGGTCCTGCCCAGGAGCCGCCGCACCGACGGGAACACGTAGAACGCGCCCTGCGGCGTCAGGCAGTCCAGCCCGGTGTTGGCATTGAGTCCCGCGACCACCAGGTCGCGCCGCCCCTGGAACACCGCCCGCCATTCCTTGAGGAAGTCCTGCGGCCCGTCCAGTGCCGCGACCGCCGCCCATTGCGAGATCGACGAGGGATTGGTGGTCGATTGGCTCTGCAGCTTCAGCATGCCGGCAAGCAGCAGCCGCGGCCCGGTGCAATAGCCGATGCGCCAGCCGGTCATCGCGTGCGACTTGGAGACCCCGTTCATCGTCAGCGTCCGCTCGCGCAGCGCCGGCTCCACTTGGGCGATGGTCGCAAAGGTGCCGCCGTCATAGACCAGCACCTCATAGATGTCGTCGGTGAGGATGTGCACGTGCGGGTGCCGCATCAGCACCTCGGCGAGGCCCCGCAGTTCCCCGGCTGTGTAAGCAGCGCCGGTCGGGTTGGAGGGAGTATTGAGGATCAGCCATTTGGTCCTGGGCGTGATCGCCGCTTCCAGCGTCTCGGGCCTCAGCTTGAACCCCGTGGAGGCATCGGCCACCGCATGGACCGGTGTCGCGTCGCAGAGCCGCACGATTTCCGGATAGCTCACCCAATAGGGCACGGGAATGATCACCTCGTCGCCCGGGTTGAGCGTGGCCAGCAGCGCGTTGAAGATGACCTGCTTGCCGCCAGCGGCGACAAAGCAGTCCGCCGCCGTCACATCGAGCCCGTTGTCGCGCTTGAACTTGCGCGCCACCGCCTCCTTGAGTTCGACAATGCCGTCGACATTGGTGTAGCGCGTCTTGCCCTCGTTGATGGCGCGGATCGCCGCATCGCGCACATGTCTGGGGGTATCGAAATCCGGCTCACCGGCGGCCAGCGAGATGACGTCGCGCCCGGCCCGCGCCATGTCGGCGGCCTTGCGGCTGATGGCGATGGTCGCCGACGGTTGGATGCGCCCCAGCGCGTCGGACAGGAAACCCACGTCGAAACTCCCCCGAAAGGCCGGGGAGACTGATAGGGCTTCAGCCGCCAGGAAACAAGCCGGACCTGACCGTGCTGGACTGAGATACCTTTGGGCCGCGTCAGGTGCACGCCCCACACCCGCCGGCCGCCCGGCTCCTCGGTGAGCTGGTACACCGCCTCGCAGAGCAGTTGGTCGTTGCCGGCGAATTTAGCCTGCTGGACGACACCCATGGCGCCGATCATCCTGAACTCGCCGAAGCTGTGCGAGCTGGATTCCATGATCGGCGCATGGTCCGACTGGATGATGGTGATGAAAAAGGCCCCGGCATCGGGGAAGGTGACCTGGAAGCCCATGCCGGCATAGCTGAAGGCCGTCGGGGCATCGCGGTCGCGGAAGGCCTGGACCTGGCGGCTGGTCACGTTCCGCCAGGGCGCTGGTGAAGCCGGGGCCTGCTCCTGGCCGGCAACGCCGGCTGCCACAATATCGCCGTGAAATCGTACGCGCCTGACCCAGATAGCAACGAACGAATTCCGCATTGGACTGGTCTGTTTACTCCATTGTGAATGTCAGAGTGAGACCGGAAATCCATGCAAACGTCCTCCGCCATCGAGCCCGCCTCGTCACCCGCGGCCAAAGCGAAAGACCTGCGAAGGAACCTCGTCTCCTCTTCGGTGATCTCCTTCTCTCTTACTTTCGTGGGCGTCGGCCTTGCCGTCCTCGCCGGCTATCTGCCGGCCCGGCAAGCCCTGCTCACGGGTAAGATCGATGCCGAGGTCGCGTTGCTGTTCGTGCCGCTCTGCGCGCTGGTATTCGCCATCGTCGCCGAAGTGCTGCGCATCGCCGCCACGGGGCCGATACGCTCCGGTCCCACCCGCCGGGCGCCTCCCCTCGGCGGCTGGAAGCCTGGCCAGGGCGAGGGTTAGCTCCACAGGCAGCTTTACTGCCAATCGAATCGCCTCCTGATCGGCGCGGCTGGGCCGGGCTTCCACCCGGCCCTTTTTTCCTCAGTTCCGCGGCGGAAAATGTGCCCGCGACCGGGTCTGCCGACTGGGGGATCGTGGCCGGCGGCTTCTTCCGGGCCGGCGCCTTGCGCCCTCGCCCGCATCCCTATTGTCCCCCTCCTTCCTTTGCGCCAAGATGCTGCTCCGAGAGGAGGACCTAACGATGCAAGTCGACAATATCCTTCAATCCAAGGGCATGACCGTCTACACGGTTTCGGCCCATGCGCCGATCTCCGAGGCGGTGCGGGTGCTCAACGAGCACAGAATCGGGGCGGTCGTCGTCCTCGCCGACAATGGCGGCGTCGCCGGCATTTTGAGCGAGCGGGACATCATGCGGCATCTCACCAACGAGCCGGCCGATCTGCTCAAGCGCGCGGTGCGCGAGGTGATGACCACTTCGGTAGTCACCTGCACCCGCATGGCCACCATTTCCGAACTGATGGAGCAGATGACCGAGCGCCGCATCCGCCATATCCCGATCGTCGAGGAAGGTGAGCTGATCGGCATCGTCTCGATCGGCGATGTGGTCAAGCGCAAGATCGAGGAATCCGAGCAGGAAGCCCTGGCGCTGCGCGAATACATCGCCTCCTGACCAGCCCGTTCTTCAACGGCGCCCCCTTGAGGACGCCCCTCCTCTCCTGCCGCAACAGGGCGGCGGCGGGGTTCGCGCGGGGCCGGGCTTGTGGTGCTTGGACCTTGCCGGCTGCACGCCCGGCTCCATGCGCCGACGCGGCCCGAAACTTACCGGCCTTTCCAAATCTTCATCCTCCCGAAAGGCTCGCGCCATCGTGAGCCGGTTAGCTTGCATGTCGCCGGGTCCCAGGACCGGCGGCAAACGACCCAACCATGCAAAGGGAGTCACCCATGAAATTGACCACTTCGACCTCCGCCGCCCTCATTGTCGCGGCCCTCGGCCTCGCTGTCATGACCCCGGCGGCCATCGCGCAGGATCAGGGCCCGCGGGCCGGCCCGGGCGGCGCTCCGCGCCATGAGCATGGTTTCCGCGCCCACAATCAGGATGGTCATGGCCAGGCCGACATGCGGCGCGGCATGCATGGCGGCGTGCTCGAGCTGGTCTGCTCGCCACGAGGCGCCGAACGGCTCGAGCACATGTTCGTCGCCATCTCGCACCGCGTTGAGCCGACCGCCGAACAGAGCCCGCTGTTCGATGCGCTCAAGACGGCGGCGCTGACCGCCCAGACCGGATTCGCCGATACCTGCGCCACCGTGCCGCCCGAAGCGGGCGGCACCGCCGGGCGGCCCGACCTGGTCGAGCGGCTCGAGACCCGCATCAAGGTCGACGAGGCCCGCATCGCCGCGCTCTCCAACGTCCTGCCCTCGCTCGAGGCTTTCTACGGCAGCCTGAGCGACGAGCAGAAGCAGAAGCTCGAGTTCGGTGGCGAGATGCACCGCGAACACATGGGCCAGCGCCAGGGCAAGGATCGGCGCCCCGACCGGCACCGCCCGATGATGGATCAGAACGGCTGAGGGCCGGCCGGAGGAGAGGGCTCTGTCGAGAGCCGGCCTGTCCCCCATGGAGGGAGAAGCAGACTTTGGCGGCTCGAGCGCGCGACAAGCAAAATGGCAAGCCCCGGCATCCCGGCAGGGGCTTCGCTTTTTGCGCCCGCCGCTGTTGCCGAGTTCGGGCCGAACGGATACCTATCTGACTCCTCCGGTTTGGAGCCTGAAGCCCTTTTGATGTCCCAATCGCAACTGCCGCTCGATACCGCCCGCATCCGGGCCGAATTTCCCGCTTTTAAGCAGCCCGGTCTTCAGGATTGGGCCTTCTTCGAGAACGCCGGGGGCTCCTATACCAGCGCCCCCGTGCTCAACCGCATGAAGCATTTCTACTGGGCCACCAAGGTGCAGCCCTACCATTTCTATCCGGCCTCGCGCGAAGCCGGCCAGGCCATGGATCTGGCGCACCGGCGCATGGCCCAGGCCCTCAACGTCACCGTCGACTGGATCCATTTCGGTCCGTCGACCTCGGCCAACACCTATACGCTCGGCCACGCCTTCGAAGGCTGGATGAAGCCGGGCGACGCCATCGTCGTCACCAATCAGGATCACGAAGCCAATTCCGGCGCCTGGCGCAAGCTCGCCCAGAGGGCCGTCGACGTGCGCGAATGGAAGGTCGACAAGGACACCGGCCGGCTCGACCTGGCCGAGCTCGACAAGCTGCTCGACTCGAAAGTGCGCGCCATTTGCATGCCGCACTGCTCCAACATCGTGGGCGAAATCAACCCGGTTGCCGATGTCGCCACCCGCGCCCGCTCCTTCGGCGCGATCACCGTGGTCGACGGCGTCTCCTACGCCCCGCACGGTCTGCCCGACCTGCTGACGCTAGGCGCCGACATCTACCTCTTCTCCACCTACAAGACCTACGGACCGCACCAGGGAGTGATGGCGATCCGTCCCTCGCTTGCGGCCGAACTGCCCAACCAGGGCCACTATTTCAACGACACCCAGCCTCGCAAGCGGCTCGTCCCCGCCGGCCCCGACCATGCCCAGGTCGCGGCCTGCGCCGGCGTCGTCGACTACCTCGAAACCGTCGCCGCCATCGCCGGCGATGCGGTCGAGGGCGCGGACCCGTTCCGCAAGGCGCACAATGCGATGCGCGCCCAGGAGACCACCCTCCTGGCCCCGCTGCTCGATTATATCCGCGGCAAGAACAAGCTCCGCCTCATCGGCCCGGACGATCCGAACCTGCGCGCGCCCACCGTCTCCATCGCCCTTCCCGAACCGGGCATCACCGCGGCCGAGCGCCTGGCGCGCCACGGCATCATGGCCGCCGGCGGACATTTCTACGCCTATCGCCTGCTCGAAGCGCTCGGCGTCAATCCCGGCGAGGGCGTGCTGCGCCTCTCCTTCGTCCACTACACCTCGCGCGAAGACATCCAGCGGCTGATCAACGCGCTCGACGTGGAGCTCTGAAAGAGCATCTCGCTGAATGCATCCAAGACTACCCCGGATCCCAATGCCCCGCCCCGTCGCCGTCCTTACGCTTCTGCTCTGCACAACGCTCTGGGGCTTTGCCTTTGTCGCGCAGAAATCTGCCATGGACTCGATGGGCCCGCTCAGCTTTGCCTCGGTCCGCTACCTCCTTGGCGGGCTGGTGGTTCTGCCGCTGGCGCTCTGGGAGTACCGCCGAAAGGCCGTGACCGGCTTCCGGCTGACGCGGCGCCAATGGCACTTCATCGGCGCGCTGAGTATCGTCTTCCTGGGCGGCTCCTGGCTGCAGCAGGCGGGGCTCGCCACCACCACCGTCACCAATGGCGGTTTCCTCACCTCGCTCTATGTGCTGTTCGTGCCGCTTATCGCCTTTCTCGTGGTGCGGGTGCGGCCGCACCCGGTCATCTATCTGGGCGTCCCGCTGGCGCTTGTCGGCATCTACTATCTCAACGGTGGCGGCCTCGACCAGTTCAACTCCGGTGACGTGCTGATCATCATGAGCGCGGTCTTCTGGGCCTTGCACGTGCTGATGCTCAGCCATATCGCGCGGGAGACGGGCCTGCCGATCTTTGTCTCCGGGGTGAGCTTCCTCATTGCCGGCACGCTGGCGCTGGGCTTCGCCTTCGGGCTCGAGACCCCGAGCCTGGAGGGAATTTCAGCCGGCTGGGTGGAAATCCTCTATGCCGGCGTGCTCTCCACCGCCGTCGCCTTCACGCTGCAGGCGGTCGGCCAGCAATACGTGCCGCCGGCCAACGCCGCCATCATCCTCTCGGCCGAAAGCCTGTTCGCGGCGCTGGGCGGCGCCGTCGTCCTGGGCGAGCGCCTGCCCTTGATCGGCTACGCAGGCGCAACGCTGATCTTCTTTGCCATTCTTCTGGTGGAGGTCGTTCCGGCGCTGCAGCAGCGGCGGCAGGCCGCCGCCGCGCTTTCCTGAAATGCCCGGCGCCCTCATCCCGAGGTGCGAGCCTCGGATCCGGTCCGAGGGGAGCCTCGAAGGACTAATCCTTCACCCGGATCAGGTCGATCCCCTGGCAGAGCGCGCCCTCGCAACCGCGGATATGAATGTTGTTGGCGTCGAGCAGCGTGATGCTGCCGTTGAAGTTGCGGCCCGCGACCGACACCTGCCCGCGCCACTTCTGGCTGGCCACCCGGGGCGCCGCGTTGAGCAGCATCTTGTTCAGATACTTCTCGGTTGCCTCGTTCCGCGCGTCCGGCCTGAGCCACACCAGGATACCGCAGAGATCGTCGCCGTCGCCGCACAGCGCCAGCTTGTATTTGGACTCGCCCCCATTGGTGATCCAGGTTCCGGAAGGGGAATGAAGGGAAGCGGCGACCGCCTGGCTGCCCAGCAGCGCCGCCACGGCCAGTACCGCGACAGAGTGAAATAAGGTCCGCATGTTTGTCTCCAGGCGCCCACCCGTACTGCATTCGGTAGGAGTCGACTGTGACGGCAATATGGAAAAGCCCGTCATCGGCTTGTCATGGTCCCGCAATAGATTGCGAGCCGTTCCGGTCGCCCCAGACCCGGACCGCCAAAGCGCTGTCCTCGCCAACCCTGGCAGCCGTGGTGACGCCTAGCGCGATGCCGCCGCCAACCCGGCATCCGCCGCCGAGTCCCAATTCGGCTTACGGTCGCCCTCGCCAGGCGGCCGCTTTTTTGTGTTGAGAGCCTCGGCTTTGTCCTCGCGCGCCCACCTGCCTTGCGCCACAACAGCGCCATGGCCAAGCTCTATTTCTCCTATGCCGCCATGAATGCCGGCAAGTCCACGCTGCTGCTGCAGGCGTCCCACAACTATGTCGAACGCGGCATGCGTACCTTGCTGTTCACCTCCACGCTCTATGCCGAAGGCGGGACCGGCGTCATCTCCTCGCGCCTCGGCATCTCCGCCGCCGCCGAGCTCTATGCCGAGGGTGACGACCTCTTCGATCGCATCCGCGGCCAGACCGGGGAATCCAGAGTCGACTGCGTCCTGGTCGACGAAGCCCAGTTCCTCACCGCGGAGCAAGTCTGGCAGCTGGCGCGCGTCTGCGACCGGCTGCATGTGCCGGTGATGTGTTTCGGCTTGCGCACCGATTTCCAGGGCAAGCTCTTTCCCGGCTCGTCCGAACTGCTTGCCATCGCCGACGTGTTGAGGGAAATCCGCACCATCTGCTATTGCGGATCCAAGGCGACCATGGTCGTCCGTCAGGGCGCCGATGGCGGCGCGCTCACCGACGGCGATCAGGTGTCGATCGAGAAATCCGTATACGTCTCGCTTTGCCGCAAGCACTGGGAAGAAGAAACCGGCCGCTGGCCGGTGAAAGGACCGAGACCATGAATGTCGATCCTCAAAACGAGCCCTCCGGCGCCCTCACCATCCGCACCCTGGCCATGCCCGCGGACACCAACCCGGCTGGCGACATCTTCGGCGGCTGGGTGATGAGCCAGATGGACATCGCCGGCGCCATCGCCGCGGTCGAGCGCGTGAGGGGCCGTGTCGTCACCGTCGCCGTCGATTCGATGACCTTCATCGCGCCGGTGAAAGTCGGCGACGTCCTTTGCGTCTACACCGCCATCGAACGGGTCGGCACCACCTCGATCACCATTGCCGTGGAGGCCTGGGCCCGCCGCAATCGCCTCGCCGACCGGGTCAAAGTGACCGACGGCCGCTTCGTCTATGTCGCGCTCGGCGAGGACGGCGGCAAACGGGCGATTCCGGCGGTTTAGGCGGCGTTGAGCGCAGCCTCCCACCGGCCGTCATCCCGGCGAAAGCCGGGAGTAAACGCTGCCGCTTGGGCTTTTCGTGCGTTGGGCCGCTTGAATTGGGCAAACCTTGCGGCGCTCTCGCGACACGCGCCAGAACCCCGCGCAAGCGGATCGCGCACGACAAGAACCGCCAGTTCTGCATGTCCGGCCCACCGGACTTGCCGTGTGTATGGCCGGCCGCTTCCCTTGATTGAAATCAATGCGCAATAGAGGACACTGGCCCCTCATGCCGGCAGCATTGCATCCCGGACAACAGAGAAACATGCTGAAGATTTTGCTTTCGCTTGCAGGGGGAACTGTCGCATTCTTCCATTCTGGGCCGGCTTGGGCACAGGCCCCGGCCGCTTACCCGGACTATTCTTACGGCCCGTCGACGATGTGGTGGGGCGGGGGATAGTATGGAATGATGTTCGGTCCGCTGCTGATGATCCTGGCGATTGTTGCAGCCATCGTGCTGGCGCGCTGGCTGGTCACACCGTCGCAGGCTCATCAGCCCCAGGTCCAGACGCCGCTCAACATCCTCAAGACGCGCTTCGCGCGCGGCGAGATCGACAAACACGACCATGAGGATCGCAGGCGGACCCTCGGCGACTGACGATTTGCGAAACGGAGCAATGACCATGCGATTTCTGCTGATCCTTAACGATCCACCCTACGGGACTGAGCGGTGCTACAATGCACTCCGCCTTGCCGGCACGTTGTTGAAGAATGCGCCCGAGGCTGGTGTCACGGTGTTTCTGATGGCGGACGCGGTTGCTGTCGCCAAGGCAAACCAGAAGACGCCTGAAGGTTTCTACAATCTTGAGCGCATGCTGAAGCGAGTGCTCGCCGCGCACGGGGACGTTCTCCTTTGCGGCACCTGCATGGACGCGCGCGGCATCACGGATGCGGAGGTCGCTGCCGGGGCGCGGCGAAGTTCCATGGATGAACTCGCCGCGGCCACCATCGAAGCGGACAAGGTACTGGTATTCTAGGTCCCCCACCCCCGGGAATATTCCGGTGCCTGTGGTGCCGCAGCTCTTGGAACCGGCAGGCCGTCGCGGTAGCGTCCATGCATTGATGGACCATTGCCGCTTGCCAGAAGGTTTCACGAGATGTCCGCCGTTCCGCGCTTCGCCCCGGTCGCTGCCCTGTTGTTCGCCCTGGCGCTCCACGCGCTTCCCGCGCAGGCCCTCGAGACCGGTACGGCCGCATGGCTGATCAAGGGCCAGGCCCTCTTCGAGGGTCCGGGGCGCGCCTATGTTGTGGTCGGCGAACTCGGCGACGAAACCGGAATCCGCGTCGACCGCTGCACCTATCGCTGGTGCCGAATTCACGCCGGGGGACAGCGCGGCTGGGTTTCCCGCGACAATATCGGCTTCGGGCAACGCCCGCGGGGGCCGTCGACCGGGCCGCGCCTCGACCACCCGCGGGGCGGTACGGTCTGCTTCTTCGAAGGCCGCAATTTCAGCGGCGACAGCGTCTGCGCCGGCAGTGGCGCGGTGGTGCGTGACCTGCTGCTGTTCGGTCGCGACAACCGCTATTCATCCATCCAGATTGACGGCGCATCGGTCATGGTCTGTCGCGACCGCGACTTCACCGGCTATTGCGAACTGATCGTCGCGAGCCAGCCGGCCATGCATGGCTTCCTCGACGACAATGTCTCGTCCTACCGGGTCTATTGAGCGGCCCTCTGCATAGGCCATTCAGCATCTGTTCAGCTTCGTGGTTGCTTGATGGTACCGATGCGGCACAACCCATCGCCGCATGCAGAGGAAAATGATCATGACCAACAGCAGGCTCCCGATTACCGCTGCAATTGCGGCGTTTGCCGTGCTCGCAACGTCAACCGCGGCGCTGGCGGCAAATGCCGTCGTCGTCCAGGATTCCAACGTCTACAAAAGCCGCAGCACCAGCTCCGCCAAGGTCAACTTCGTCGAGGAAGATGACGAAGTGACCGTCACCAAATGCCAGGGCTCCTGGTGCTTTCTCAAGATTCCGGGGCCCGACGGCTGGATCAGGAAGAACCGGCTCGCCCCGCTGGACGAGGAGGGCGCC
>JAUXUM010000228.1 GCA_030680995.1 Devosia sp. | reverse complement strand
ATGCTGCCGCCGGGAAAGGTGTTGGCGTTGACGTAATTGGCGTTGAGCACGGCGTCCTTGGCGGCCTGGGCGAGGCCGTCGCCGCCGTGGCTGAGCATGTAGGTCAGCGCGCGGACATACATGCCCATCTGCCCGTTGAAGGCGGTGATGCGGCCAAGTGCCTGTCCTTCGGAATGCTCCACGAGTTCGAGCCCATCACGCGACTTGCGGACAAACGGGATTGACGCGAAGGGCGCGAGCGCCGCAGAAAGTACCACCGGCCCTGCCCCCGGCCCGCCGCCGCCATGCGGCGTCGAAAAGGTCTTGTGCAGATTGATGTGCATGGCGTCGATGCCCAGATCTCCTGGCCGCACCACGCCCATAATGGCGTTGAAATTGGCGCCATCGCAGTAAAAGAAGGCGCCCGCCGCGTGCACGGCCTCGGCGATCTCGATCACCTGCGGCTCAAACAGCCCGCAGGTGTTGGGATTGGTGAGCATGATGGCGGCAACGTCCGGACCGAGGGCGGCCCTGACGGCTTCCACATCGACCGTGCCGTCGTCCCGCGCGCCGATGGATTTGACCGTGTAGCCAAGAAAGGCGGCGGTCGCCGGATTGGTGCCATGGGCGCTTTCGGGCACCAGGACGACATTGCGATGGCCCTCTCCCCGCGCTTCCTGCGCTGCCTTGATTGCCATCATGCCGCAGAGTTCGCCGTGGGCGCCGGCCTTGGGCGTGAGCGCCACCGCCGGCATATTGGGGAGCGTCATCAGCCAATGGGCCAGTTCATGCATCACCTCCAGTGCACCCTGAACCGTCGAAACCGGCTGCAGGGGATGGATATCGGCGAATCCGGGCAACCGTGCCGTCTTCTCGTTGAGACGCGGGTTGTGCTTCATCGTGCAGGAGCCGAGCGGATATATGCCCGAATCGATCGAGTAATTGAGCCGGCTGAGCCGCACGTAGTGCCGCAATGTCTCTGGCTCGGTGAGCCCGGCGAGGTTGAGTGGCGTCTTGCGCGCGAAGCCGCCGAGGTACCCCTGGCCAATCTCGACATCAGGCAGGTCGACGCCGGAGTGCTCGGTGTCGCCGATCTCGAACAGCAACGGCTCGTTGGGCAACAGCGACGAGCCGGAGGTCGAGGCGAAGCCCGAAGTGCCAATGCCGGTGGGGCGGCCTTCTCTGTTCATGCTCATGCCAGCACCTCCTCGATGCCCTGTCTCAGCGCGGCAATATCGGCTTCGGTCGTGAGTTCGGTCGCCGCCAGCACCAGCAGGTTGTCGACAGTCGGGTCGTCCGGCTCGAGCCGGCTGACAGGTACGCCGGCGAGGATGTGCTTGCGCGCCAGCGCCTCGACCAGCGGCGCAGCAGGCATGGGAAGACGGATGGTCATCTCGTTGAAGAAGGTGCGGTTGAGGAGTTCAACCCCGGCGATTCCCTCCAGTGCATGGGCCAGGGCAATGGCGCGAGCATGATTGAGCCGTGCGAGCTTGACCAGCCCCGCTTCGCCCAGCAGCGACATGTGGATGGAAAAAGCGAGCGCGCAGAGCCCCGAATTGGTGCAGATATTGGACGTGGCCTTTTCGCGGCGGATGTGCTGCTGGCGGTTGGAAAGGGTCAGCACGAAGCCGCGACCGCCATCGGCGTCGACAGTTTCGCCGCAGAGCCGGCCGGGCATCTGGCGTAAGAACTCCTTGCGGGTGGCCATCAGGCCTACATAGGGGCCGCCGAAGTTGAGTGCATTGCCGATCGACTGGCCTTCGGCCACCACGATGTCGGCGCCCAGCGCCCCAGGGGCTTCGATCAGCCCCAACGAGACCACCTCGGTCACCACCACGATCAACAGCGCGCCCTGGGCGTGGGCGGCCTCGGCTGCTGCCCCGAGATCGCGCAGATGGCCGTAGAAGTCGGGAGTCTGGATGACAATGGCGGCAGTCTCGCCATCGATGCGATCGAGGATATCGCCCTGCCCCTCCGGCGATGCCGAGAGGCAGACGAGATTGTCGCTGTCGCCGAGATAAGTGCGCACAACGTCGCGATAGTGCGGATGCAGGCCGCCCGAGAGCAGGATGCGGTCGCGCCGGGTCAGCCGCCGCGCCATCAGCACCGCCTCGGCCGTGGCGGTGGAACCGTCATACATGGAGGCATTGGCGACCTCCATGCCAAGAAGATGCGCCACCTGGGTCTGGAACTCGAAGAGCATCTGCAGCGTGCCCTGCGAGACCTCCGGCTGGTACGGCGTATAGGCGGTGAGCCACTCGGAGCGCTGGATCAGATGATCGACCGAAGCGGGGACGTGATGGCGATAGGCGCCGGCCCCGACGAAGAACGGACCATCGCCGGCGGCGCCGTTCTTCCGTGCCAGCGCCCGCATATGAGCTTCGACGAGGAACTCGGGCGAATGGGCCGGCAGATCGAGTGGGGTGGTCTTGAAGGCGCGCCTGGGAACGGCGCTGAACAGCGCATCCTCGGAGGGAGCGCCGATGGCAGCGAGCATCTCGGCCCGTTCGGCCTCGGAGTGGGGGAGGTAACGCATCAAATGCCTCAGGCCGTGTGCTGCGCGTAGGCGGCGGCGTCCATCAGCGCCTCCAGCTCCTCCGGAGCGTCGAGGCGAATCGTGAACATCCACCCGCCACCGTCCGGATCCTGGTTGATGAGGCCGGGATCGCCGTTGAGCGCCTCGTTGACAGCCAGCACCGTACCGGAGACCGGCGCATAGATCTCAGATGCCGCCTTGACCGACTCGACCACGGCTGCCTCGTCGCCCTGCTTGAACTTGTGCCCGACGGCAGGAAGCTCGACAAAGACGATGTCGCCGAGTTGTTCCTGCGCATAAGAGGTGATCCCGACAGTGCCGGTGTTGCCTTCGAGGCGGATATATTCGTGGTCCTTGGTGAACTTGGTGGTCATGTTCTCGCCTGTTAGCTGGGCTTGCGGAAATAGCGGTGGGGGACGAAAGGCAGCTTCACGACAGTGCCTTCGATCGGCTTGTCACGTACGATTGCGGTGACGCGCGCGCCTTCGTAGGCGTCGCCTGGCGGCAGGAAGCCCATGGCGATCGGAGCGCTCAGCGTGGGCGAGAAACCACCCGAGGTGACGTGGCCCATCTCGCAGCCGGAATCGTCGACGAGGCGTGCGCCTTCGCGCACCGGCAGACGGCCATCGAACTGGATGCCGACCCGCACGCGCCTGAGATCGCCGCCGTGCTCCCGGGCAATTCGCGCGGCACCGGGGAAGTCGCCCGCTTCGCGGCGGCGCCTGGATACCGCAAAATTAAGGCCCGCCTCGATCGGCGAAACGGTTTCGTCGAGATCGTGGCCGTAGAGCGGCAGGCCGGCTTCGAGCCGCAGCGAGTCGCGGGCGCCGAGCCCGACGGGCTTCACCCGTTCGTCGGTGAGCAGCCGGTCCCAAAGTGCAGCGGCGTGGTCAGGCTCGACCAGGATTTCAAATCCGTCCTCGCCGGTATAGCCCGACCGGGAGATGACCAGCGTGTTGAAGTCGGAGGCGAACGATCCGTAGGCCATGAAGCCGAGATCGGCGGCGGCGGGAACCAGACCGCGCATGACGTCCACCGCCTCGGGACCCTGGAGCGCGAGAAGGCCGCAATTGTCAGCGCGGTTGAGGGTCGCCTTGCCGCTGGCGGCCGCGGCGATGCGGACAAAATCGGCGTCCTTGGTGCCGGCATTGACGACGACGTAGAGCGTGCCGGCCCAATCGGGATCACGCGGACGGGCGACCATCAGATCGTCCAGCGTGCCGCCAGCCTCGTTGAGCAGCAAAGTGTACCGTATCTGGCCGGGCTTGAGGCCCTGGATGTCGCCGCACACCAATGGTTCGAGCAGCGCGGCGATCGCCTGGTGATCAGCCTCGGGGTCGCCGGACTTGTCCCTGAGCGACACAAAGGACGGGCCCATATGCGAAACATCGAAGAGACCGGCATGCTCGCGGGTCCATTTGTGTTCGGCGATGATGCCGGAGGGATACTGCACCGGCATTGCATAACCGCCGAATGGCACCATGCGGCCGCCCAGCGCCTGGTGACGCTCGGTCAATGGAGTGATTCTGAGATCTTGTACGGGCACGTCGGCCATGGGTCACCAGCGAACAGAAGCACGATCACGCAACCCTGCGGCTGCGCGCTCTGCCCCCTCTGTCCGCTAACCTGAGAGATTTCCTTGCCGCCTATGGGCAAGTTGCTCCTTCGGTGGGGTCGTTTGGACATCGCCTTGTCGAAAAGTCTGGTCCACGGACCAAGTCCGGGAACTTCGCTTTTCGGGGCTCCGCCCGACCCGCTTTCCAGAGTGACTAGCGACGCGGTCCTTTTGCCTGAGAGTTTCCGGGGCGGTTGCTCCTTCGGCGCCGGACTCATTTGATTGAGCCCGGTCTCTCCCGCAGTCGGCGAGCACCTTGTCGGTGAACTGGGGGAAAAGTCAATGCGGCGCGAACGACGGCGCGCAAGCCGTCGAATCAGGATCTGGGATCGAAGCCGACCCAGATGGTGATCTGCTCGCCACCGAGATAGGGAATCTGGACGTTCTCGACCACCTTCACGAACTCCTCGGACTGGTTCGGCGGGGTGATGGTGACCGGGATATCGTATTTTTCCGAGAATAGCGGCACGCCGTCGCGTTCGATGGCGAAACGCAAGGGGACATTGACGCTGGAGACGTTGCCGGCCGGACCGAGCAGCAGGCGGCCGACGACGCCCATCTTGACCGTGATCTTGCCGTTGGAGACCACGCAGTTGCGCGACTGCTTCTCAATGACCGCCTGGTAGTTCAGATCCTTGGGATTGCCAACCTTGCCGCTGGCATACTGAAAGATCGCCTCGCCGCCCAAGCGCACCTTGATCGGTGGACACTCAGTGGCGATCGCCGGCAGCGCACTGGTCGACGCCTTGGCGATCTCGGCCTGGCTGGCACTGGCATTCTGCAACTGCGTATTGGATGAGCCGCCGCCGAACATATTGCCCATCGAGCAAGCTGAAATTGCAAGTGCAAACGCGCCAATGCCGGCAAGGCGCCCAAACCGCGTTGTGTTCGCGCTCAACTGCATCAACAGACTCCCCCTACGCATTGACAGTGATTTGCGACGCCTGGATCGCCGGAGCGCCACTCACCGTGACGCCGCCGAGATTCTGAACGAAGGCGTCCCGCACGACGCCCTCCTCGATGATCATGGCAAAGCGGGCGAACCGTTTGCCCAGATCGGACGACTGCTTGGAAAGGCCGAGCGCGTCGGCAAACCGGGCATGGGCATCGGCGATGAAACCGACCTTGCCGAGTGCCCCGGAGCGTTCCTCCCAGGCCTTGACCACGTGATGATCGTTCACCGTCCCGCAGACGATCCGCATCACCCCGGCCGCATACATCTTGCCCGATGTCGCCACAAAGCCCGGCAGGTGGTTGGTGTCGCAGGTCGGGGTGAAGGCGCCGGGGACGCCGAAGAACACCACCTTGCCCTTACCCAGGATCTCGGCGGAAGTGGTGTCGGCGGTGCCGTCGGCATCGATGTATTTCACCGGAACCGAAGGAATCTTGTCGCCGGACTGGATCATATCAACTTGCCTTTGCTGCGATCAGATCGCCGTCCGAGCGGACAGCGGCCCGGACGTTAGACTAGAGTCCGGCCGGCGTCGACGGTGCGACGCGCCGCAACAGTTCGAATGGCCCCATCGGGGTCATGAAAGTGAGCTGAATTGCGCGACCCACCAAGCCCTGTGCTCCATTACCCCCAAGTAACGGAAAGAGCACTAGCTTTCCATCCCGACTTTTTTGCGGCGCGCCGAACAGCAGATCGGCGCCGTCCGCTTGCGCAATAACCGAGAGCGGGTCGACCTTGGCATCGCTCACCGGCACGGCGAGGGTCTCGGATTTCGCGTCGAAGGTCACGTCGCCGATCGGCTCGCGCGCCTGGTCCCAGCTTATGGGGGCGAGTGCCAGGGCCTGGTTGATGCGCAATCCCTGGCCGCGATCGGGAGACGAGAAATCCAGCGGTAGCGAGAAACTCGCCTGTACCGGCACGCAAATCTCCGAGCACACGCCCATCAGCACGGCAGCCTGCAGCACCGGTCTATCGTCGCGGACGTCGAGTTCGACCGGCAGCACGGTGGGGCCGTAATAGACGAAATCGGTGTAGCCGGTCCTGGTGTCGAGGACCGGGTAAGGCCAGACGATCCGATGGCCGGCAATGCCTTCCGAACCGGAAAGATCAAGCGTAGTGGCGATACCGGTTTCCCCGGGTACACGCCAATAGGTCTTGCTCGAGGACGGCATGTCGATCTCGAGGGCGGCCAGCGTGGTGCCATCCGAGCGGAGCAGTTCGCTGGCGATCAACCGCACGCGCACATCGGGCGCCACGGTCTGCCATTCCGTCTCGCCCGCGAAGGCGGGAGCGGTGGACAATAAGGCGATTCCGGCTGCGACGAGCTTCCTCATATCCTTTCGATAGCCCACCATTGCCCAATAAGACAGCCGTCTCGCCTTCATCCCTTCGTGATGGGGTGCTTTGCAGGCGTCGACGGGAGGAATAGAATTGACTCGCGGAGCCATTGCCCTGCCCCGAATAAGGTTCGGGACGGAGGACAAGGAGAGACCGATGAATTCGCTCAAGGGACAGTTCCTCGTCGCGATGCCCGACATGGGAGACAATCGCTTCCGTGACGCCGTGGTCTATCTGGTCGGCCATGGCGAGGAAGGAGCGATGGGCCTGATGGTGAACCAGAGCCTCGAGGATATGCGCTTTGCCGACATCCTCGAGGACCTGAAGATCGGCGACAAGGAGGACATCATCCGCCTCCCCGAGGACATCCGGGAGCGCGAGGTGCTGCGCGGCGGACCGGTGCAGCGCAGCCGCGGCTTCGTGCTGCACTCACCGGACTATTTTCGCGAGGGGAACTCCTATTCGGTGACCGAGGAGATCTGCCTCACCGCAACGCTCGACGTGCTCAAGGCCATCGCCTTCAAGAACTCCCCAAGCGATGCCTTGTTCGCGCTGGGCTATTGCGGCTGGAGCCCCGGCCAGCTCGAGGGCGAAATCAAGGGCAATGGCTGGCTCACCGTACCGTTCTCCCGCGACCTCCTGTTCGGGACGCCGATTGCCCAGCGCTACGACGCCGCCCTGGCACGGCTCGGCATCACGCGGGCGAGCCTGAGTTCGTTCTCCGGGCACGCCTGACTAACGGCCGAACTGGGCCGCCAGGCGCTTGGTCAGTTCAGGACCCGTCATCGCGGCGCCGAAAGCATAGCCCTGCGCATAGTGGCAGTTGAGCTGCTGCAGGCGTTCGATCTCCTCGAGCGTCTCCACCCCCTCGGCGATCACGATGAGATCGAGATCGGTGGCGAGGGCCACGATCGAGCGGATGATCGGTACCTGGGTATGCGACATGCCGGTATCGTCGCTCATCTGCACGAAGGGCGACGGAATCTTGATGGTGTCGAACGGAAAGCGGTGCAGATAGCTGAGGGAGGAGTGGCCGGTGCCAAAATCGTCCAGCGCCAGGCCCAGGCCAAGCTGCTTGAGCGCGGCGAGCATGTAAGCCGAGTGCTCGGGATTGGTCATCACCTGGGATTCGGTGATCTCCAGTTTGAGGTGCCGGGCCACGGAGCGGTGCTCATTGACCAGCGCACGCATGTCGTTGAGCAGCGTCTCGGTCGCCAGCTGGCTGGGCGATAGATTGACCGAGACAAAAAAGTCTTCCGGAAGCTGGAACTGGGTTGCCCATTCTTTCGCCTGCCCGGCGGCCTGCTCGAAAGCAAGCCTGCCGAGACGTTCGATCAGCCCGGTCCGCTCGGCGAGCAGCACGAACTCCTCCGGCGGGACGACGCCGCGTTGCGGATGGTTCCAGCGCATCAGCGCTTCGCAGCCTGCAATCGTGCCGGCGTGGATATCCATGATCGGCTGGAACTGGACTTGCAGTTCACCGTGCCGCAGGCCGCGGTCGAGATCTTCCTCGCTGGCCTTGCTGTATGCGGCGATGGAACGGGCGGAGGCGCGATAGGCCTCGATGCGGTCGCCGCCCAGGCGCTTGGCGTAGTACATGGCAAGTTCGGCATCGCGCAGCACGTCGTCGCCCGCGACCGGGTTGCCGTCATAGATGGTGACGCCGATCGAGGCGGTGAGCGAGAGGTCCCGCTCGCCGAAATTGAACGGCGACTTGAGGGCCTTCCGGATTTGTTCGGCGGTCTCGGCGATCTTGCCGGCCGCCTGCTCGGAGGCGAGAATGACGCCGAACTGGTCACCGCCCAGCCGCGCCACGGTGTCGAGCGGGCGCATGATGCGGGCGATGCGGCGCGAAATCGCCAGCAACACGGAATCGGCGGCCGAATGTCCGACCCGTTCCTCGAGTTCCATGAAGCGGTCGATATCGACAAGGAAGACCGCGGGCTTGATGCCGTTGGGCATGCGGGCCCGAACCAGCGCGCGCTCCAGCCGGTCGAGGAAGAGCTGTCTGTTGGGGAGCCCGGTGAGGCTGTCATGCACCGCATCGTGGAGCAGCCGGTCACGAGAGGCGCGATCCTCGTTGACGTCCTGCAGCGTGCCGACGATGCGGTTGACCTGGCCATCGCCGCCGAGCACCGGCTTCACCCGCATGCGAAAGGTGCGGAAACTGCCGTCGTGGGCGGTGAGCCGGACATCGGCGGACACTTTGCCGCGCCTGAGTTCAACCAGCGTATCGAAGGCGGTGCGGAAACGGTCGCGGTCCTCGGGATGAACGCGGTCGAGCCAGCGCTTGATCGAACCGCGCAGCGTGCCGCGGCGTTCGCCCAGACGGGTACCGAGTTCGTCGGAGACGCTGACGCGATCACGCTCGATGTTCCAATCGAAGACGAAATCGCCGCTGCCGGTGAGGGCAAGTGCGCGGCGCTCAACCTCGGACAGGGTACCGATCGACACCTGGCCTTCGGAGAAGGCATGCTGCACCGAGGTGAAGCCGAGCAGCATAACGGTCAGAACGAGGCCGCCGGCCACAGCGGGCTGGGCGACGTCGTTGGACACCTGGCCGGAAACCACGAGCCAGCCATAGAACAGCCAGGCGATGTAGATGATCCAGGTGGGCACCAACAGCACGGCGCGATCATAGCCGCGCAAGGCAAGCAACAGGATGAGGAAGAAACCAGTGAAGCCGAGCAGCGCCAGGACCAGCCGGGCGACGGTCGAGGCGATTTCGGGCTGGAAGAACGCGAACCCGAAAAGCGCGAAGAAGACCACCAGCAGCGCGAGCGCCAGGTGAATGAAGCGCAGATGCCAGCGGTGCAGGTTGAGATAGATGAAGAGAAACCCGAACAGGGTTGTCGCTATGCCGGCCTCGGCGGCGGCGCGGAAAGGCTGCATCGAACCGTTGGAAATGCCGAGCAGCGGACCCAGAACACCGAAATCGATGAGCAGGTAGGCCAGCACCGCCCATGAAAACGCGGCGGTGGCGGGGAAGATGCCGCGGCCCTTGACCACGAACATGATGGTCAGGAACACGGCGGCGAGCGAGGACACGCCGAGCACGGTGCCGCGGAACAGGGTGAACGAGTTCACATAGTCCCGGTAGGCATCAGGCCTCCACATATAGAGTTCGGGGAGCGAGCCATTGGCGAGTTCGGCGACGAAGGTGACGGTGGCGCCGGGATCGAGCGTGATCTCGAAGACATCGGCCTCGCGGTCGGGGAGGCGAATCGGCCGCAGACCGGCGCTGGGGGTCAACACCTTGATGCGCTCATTGCCGAGGTCTGGCCGGAAAATGCCGGAGCCGGGCAGTCGAAAGAAGGGAGCCACGAGCAGGCGCTCGATCTGGACGTCGGAATCGTTGCGCAGGGCGAAGAGTGCCCAGTTGGGATTGGCGCCGCCGACGCTGGCCAGAACTTCGATGCGGCGGATAATGCCGTCTTCGCCCGGGGCCGTCGACAGCTGGATTTTGCCATCGGTGCCCTGCAACACGTCGATGGCCGAGGTAAGGTTCACCGCATTGACGGATTCGGGGACGGAGATGACTTCGAAAGCCGAGGCGGGCAGGACGCCGACCAGCGCGAACACAAGACATATCGCGAAGGTTTGGAGGAGACGCATTAGATGCAAATTATTCCTGCCCCGGTCACGTTTGGGGAACCTAGGTATCGGGGTTTCCCCATTGCGACAAGCACTCACCGCCTGCCGTGCTTAAGCGCGGCTTCATAGCGTTCGCGGGTGAGGCCGAAAAGGACATGGTCGCACCACTTCCCGTCGATCTGAAGGTAGTGCTCAGCATAGCCCTCTTCCCTGAATCCGTTTTTTTCGAGGACGCGCCGGCTGGCCTTGTTGGCGGGCAGGAAGGCTGCGTGGATACGGTGCAGACCCAGCGTTTCGAAGACGAAGGGGATGACCGTGCCTACGGCCTCGGTCATGAGGCCCTGGCCGGCAAAGGCCTGGCCCATCCAGTAGCCGAGGGTGACATATTGAGCCGCACGGCGGCGGACATTGGAAAGCGTCAGTCCGCCCACCAGCACCTCCCTCTCGCCATCGCGGCGAAAGATGAAGAAGGTGTAGTCGGTCCCGGCTCTGGCTTCCTCGCGGCCGCGTTTCATCCGCGCGGAGAAAACGCTGTGACTGAGATCGGCCTCGCTCCAGCGTGGCTCGAAGGGCTTGAGGAAATCCCGGCTTTCCTTGCGCAACGCGCGCCAGGCTGAATAATCGCCGGGACGCGGCGCCCGCAATGTGACGCGCGGCCCCATCAGGGCCGGCGTGTCGTCGCGGGCGAACCAGGTGAGCATCATTCCGCTGAATGAAGGCTGGAGCGGCGGCAAGTGCAATCCCCCTCGCCCGTCCAGGGATCAATTCCCGGCCAGTAGCGCCGGCGGGCGGGACGCGCACATCCGGTGAAGCGCAATGAACCCTTGCCGCCGCGGGAGAGAAGGGGATGGGCGGTGCCGAATGCGGAGGGGCGGAATGCGTCTCCGTCCATCGCAGTCAGTTCTTCAGTTGCGCGGCGATGGACTGGTAATCGGGCAGCTTGGCCACCGGGCCGATGCCTGCGAGCGAGACCTTGCCGGTATCGAAGATTTGCCTGGCAATCAGCTTCACCCGATCGGCGGTGATGCGATTGATGCGCTCGACCGTCTCGAGCAGCGGAATCGGGCGACCCCAGAGGATCTGCTGGCGGGCGAGCTGTCCGGCCCGCGAGGACGGGCTCTCGAGCGACATCAGGAGCCCTGCCCGGATCTGGTTGCGGACCCGGATCACCTCCTCGTCGGAAATGGTTTCGGTGGCCTTGTGCAATTCCTCGAGCACCACAGGCAGCAGATCGGTCACCTCGTCCTCGCCGGTGGAAGCGGCGACGCCGAAGATGCCGCTGTCGGCAAAGGCCCAGTGGAACGCATAGACCGAATAGCAGAGGCCGCGCTTTTCGCGCACTTCCTGGAACAGCCGCGAACTCATGCCCCCGCCCAGGATCGAAGCCAGAATCTGCGCGGCATAGAAGCCATCGGAATTGTAGGCGCGGCCTTCGAGTCCCAAAACGATATGAGCCTGTTCGTGGTCCGAAAGCAGCCGCTCCTCGCCCCCCACATACTGGGCCTTGACCGGTTCGGGCGCGCCGCTCGGCTTCAGATCGCGGAACCGTTCCCCGGCGATATCGACCAGCGCGTCGTGATCGACATTGCCGGCGGCACAGATGACCATGCGGTCGCCGACATAGTTCCGGTCCATATAGGCGCGAATGGAGTCCGGGCCGAAACTCCTGACCGAGTCGACGGTGCCCAGAATCGAACGGCCGATCGGCTGATCGGGATAGGCGGCCGACTGGAACAGATCGAACACGTGGTCATCGGGATTGTCGCGGGCGGCGCCGATCTCCTGCACGATGACCTGCTGCTCACGATCGAGTTCAACCTGATCGAACAGCGAGTTCTGCAGGATGTCGGAGAGGATGTCGCCGGCAAGGGCGACGTCGTCCTTGAGGACGCGCGCGAAATAACCGGTATGTTCGACCGACGTCGCAGCGTTGAGGTCGCCGCCGACGTTCTCGATGGTCTCGGCGATTTCCAGGGAATTGCGGGTGGCCGTGCCCTTGAACGCCATGTGCTCGAGCATGTGGGAGATGCCGTGTTCGGCATTGGTCTCGCTGCGTGAGCCGGACTTGACCCAAATGCCCAGGGAGGCACTTTCGAGGTGCGCCATGTCATCGGTGAGGACCGTCATGCCGTTGGGCAGGGTCGTGCTTCTGACGCTCACTGGCGCTTCTCCAATACACGGGTGCGGGCTGTTATGAAGGCTTCGATCGCACCCTGATCGTTGGCCATGACGCTGAAGCGCTCGGGTCGTTCATGCAAGTCGGCCAGCCACGGCGGCAGGCTCGGTTCAATGCCCGCGGCAGCCTTGACCGCGGCTGGGAACTTGGCCGGGTGCGCCGTGGCAAGACTGATCACGGGCGCATCGCCGCCGACCATCGGGCCGGCAACAGCGACTGCCACCGCCGTATGCGGATCGAGCAGATAACCCGAACGCTGGAAGGTCTCGGCAATGGTGGCCGAGGTCTCGTCCTCCCCCGTCCGCGCCGCGGTGAAGAGGGCGCGGATCGCGGCGAGCGCCACCGGCGGAATGGTGAAGCTGCCCGACTGCGCGAGGCTGTCCATCAGCTGCCGCAGGGCGTTGCCGTCCCGGTCCAGGGATTCGAACAGCAGCCGCTCGAAATTGGATGAGACCTGGATATCCATGGACGGGCTGATGGTCGGAGTGACCGCCCCCACTTCGTAGCGCCCCGTCTCCAGGGCCCGCACCAGGATGTCGTTGGTATTGGTCGCGATCGCCAGGGTCTTGATGGGAAGGCCCATGCGCCGGGCGCAATAACCCGCGAAGATGTCGCCGAAATTGCCGGTCGGAACCACGAAAGCCACCTCGCGGTGCGGGCTGCCGAGCGAAACCGCAGCGCTGAAATAATAGACGATCTGCGCGACGATGCGGCCCCAGTTGATGGAGTTGACGCCGGAGAGGTGCACCGCGTCGCGAAAGCGATGGTTGTTGAACAGGCCTTTGACAAGGTTCTGGCAGTCGTCGAACGTGCCCTGCAGCGCGATGTTATGGACATTGTCGTCGAGCACGGTGGACATCTGGCGGCGCTGCACGGCGGAGGTGCGGCCTTCCGGATGGAGAATGAAGATGTCGGTGGACGGCCGGCCGCGAAAGGCCTCGATGGCCGCCGAGCCGGTATCCCCGGAAGTGGCGCCGACGATGGTGGCGTGGCCGTTCCGCTCGGTAAGGATATGATCCAGCACGCGCGCCAGAAACTGCATCGCCACGTCCTTGAAGGCGAGCGTGGGTCCGTGGAACAGTTCGAGCACGAAGTGGCCAGGCTCCAGTTCCACCAATGGCGCGACGGAGGGATGGCGGAAGGTGGCATAGGCGCCGTTGACGATGGCCCGCAGATCGGCATCTCCGATTTCGCCGTCGACAAAACGGGAGATGATGTCGAAGGCGACATCGGCATAGGGTCTGTTGGCGAAGCCGGCGATGTCGCGGGGAGTAAGCCGTGGCCACTCCTGGGGGAGGTAGAGGCCGCCGTCGCCGGCAAGGCCGGCCAGAACCGCGTCTGAGAAGCCGAGCCTGGGGGCCCGGCCGCGCGTCGAAACAAACTGCATCAGGGAGAACGTCCCGAAAAAGGTTGCCGCACCCTATTGAACTGGGTCAGGCGCTGCAAGTTTCATGGCTCCGGACGTGACCGGCGGGGGCGGATTAGCCAGAAGGCGAGCAGAACCGGGGTGAGCAGCGCAAAGCCGAACCAGGTGAGGGCGTAGCCGAGATGGTTGTTGGGGAATTCGACGACCGTCTCACCGCCCTGCGGCAGCGCTCCCAGGTCGCCGGCAGGCAGATCGACGTAAAGAGGCGCGAACGGGGCGCGCGCCGGATCGGCGAAGCGCGCCAGCCGCTCCGTATCCCGCACCCACTCGATGCGCTTGCCGGCGTCGGCGCCGGGAGTGAAGCTCTGCGCTTCTTCGGAGGCGCGTCCGATGCCGGTAAGCGTCACGATGCCTTGCGGCGCGGCGCCACCCGCGGCAAATGCCGGACCGGATGCCTGCGGCACAAAACCGCGATTGACGAAGATGGTGCCCCCATCTTCGAGCGCCAAGGGGGTCATCACCCAGAAGCCCGGTCCGGAATAGCGGCCCCTGGGGGAGCCGAGACTGGTGAAGACCAGCACGGTCTGTTCGGGCTGATACCGCCCGGTGAGAGTCAGCGGGCGATAGTTGTAGAATTCGATATCGAGTTCTTCCCAAAGACCGGCCGCGGGAAGTTCGCTCGGATACCGCCCCATACGGCTTTCGACCGTCGCGATCAGCGCTTCCTTGTCGGCCAGGCGCTGCCACTGCCACACGCCCAAGGCAGCGAAGAGCGCCGTCAGTGCCAGCATAAGGACGACGAAGGCGGCGCTCCACACGGGCCGGCGCTTGAGCGCGGGGGCAGCGGACGACCCGCCCGTCTCGGTCATCCGGCGGAATGCTCGCGCACGACGTGGTGGTATTGCAAGGCGATCATGATGCCCTTGAACGGACGCAGGAGGGCGAGGCTGAGGATGATCGTGCCGGGAATCCAGAGCGCCAGATGCACCATAGGGTGGGGATGGAAAGCTACCTCGGTCAAGGCGGCGGCGCCGACGATGATGAAGCCGACGATCAGGATAATGAATACCGCCGGCCCCTCGCTGCTTTCGGAGAAAGTCAGATCAAGTCCGCAGCTTTCGCAGCGCGACCAGGTCTTGAGGAAGCCCCGGTACAGCGGCCCCTCCCCGCAGCGCGGGCAGCGGCACTTGAGGCCGGTGGCGAAAGGGGATGGCAGGCGCTCGGTCTCGGGCATGGCGGCTCCTAAAAGACTTGGGGCGCGGCCTGAGCCGCGCCCCCATGAAGCTTATTCGCCGGCATCAGCCGTGACCGACGGGCACGCCCCAGCTGCCCCAGACATAGATCGAGGCAAAAAGGAAAAGCCACACCACGTCGACGAAGTGCCAGTACCACGCGGCGAATTCGAAGCCCAGGTGATGCTGCGGCGTGAACTGCCCGAGATTGGCGCGCACCAGACAGACGATCAGGAAGATCGTGCCGATGATGACATGGAACCCGTGGAAGCCCGTCGCCATGAAGAAGGTGGCGCCATAGAGGTTGCCCGAGTACTGGAATCCTGCCTGCGAGTATTCCAGCGCCTGCACCGCGGTGAACAGCAGGCCGAGCGCGATGGTCAGTGCCAGCCCCCATTTCAGCCCCTCGCGGTCGTTGTGGAGAAGCGCATGGTGCGCCCAGGTGACCGTCGTGCCCGAGGTCAGGAGCAGCAGCGTATTGAACAGCGGCAGGTGGAACGGATCGAACAGCTCGACGCCAACCGGCGGCCAGACCCCGCCCATGGCGGCGACGCGGGCCACCTGCTCGGCGGCATCGTGGTTGAAAAAACCGTCGAAATAGGCCCAGAACCAGGCGACGAAGAACATCACCTCGGAGGCGATGAAGAGCAGCATGCCGTAGCGGTGATTCATCATCACCACCGGCGTGTGGTCGCCGCTCCGCGCCTCGCGAACGACATCCGTCCACCAAGCATACATGGTGTAAAGCACGCCGACGAGACCGATGAAGAATGGCCATGGCGGCAGGATATCGTGCATCCAGGTAATAGCGCCGATGGCCATGATGAAAGCCGAAACCGAGCCGACAAAGGGCCATGGGCTCGGATTTACCAGATGATAGTCATGATTGGGCTTGGCATGAGCAGCCATGGTCAGCTTTCCTCGGATGAAACGTAAAATGTATAGGAGAGGGTGATCTGCCGTATAGTGTCCAGTTCCCCGTTCTCGGCGAGATCGGGATCAACGAAGAAGGTCACGGGCATTTCCACGGTTTCGCCCGGCTTGAGGGTCTGCTCGGTAAAGCAGAAGCACTCGATCTTGTTGAAATAGATGCCGGCCGACTCCGGCACGACATTGAAGATTGCGGTGCCGGTGACGGTCTTGTCCGAGCGATTGGTGGCCAGATAATTGACCGTAGTCACCTCCCCGATCTTGCCGGTGACCGGACGCGAAGGCTTGACGGTCCAGGCAAGGCCGCCGCTGACGTTGGCATCGAAGCGCACGGTCATTTCGCGGCCGATGGTACCCTTTGGATTGCCATCGGCTATCTGTGTGGTGCCGCCAAAGCCGGTCACCTGACAAAAGAGCGCATAGAGCGGCACCGCCGCATAGGCCATGCCGACCATCCCCACAACGATGCCGGCGCAGACGGCCGCGATGCGGAAATTGCCTTTGCGTTGATCCGGATGGAGTGCTGCGTCGGTCATGGCGCTCACAATGGCCGCTCGAAAAGGCCGGGCCCCATCTTGACGATGGTGAGGACGTAAAAGATCACCACCAGAGCGCCCAGCACCAGGGCAAGGGCGATCGAGCGGCGCCTGCGGCGCGCGAGCAGCCCGGCATCCCTGTCGACGGGTTCAGCCATCACGCCCACCCCAGCACACGGGTGAAATGATCGGCGATGAAGGCGAGAAAAATGAGGAAGAGGTAGCTCAGCGAATAGGCGAAGAGCGCGCGCGCGGCGCGGCGCATGCCGACGTCTTCGGCGGTGCGGAACAGCTTCCAGGCGAGGAAGATGAAAGAGGCGCCGGTTACCATGGCTACCGTGGCGTAGACCATGCCGCCGAAGCCGATGAAGGAAGGCACCAGCGAGGTGGCGACCAGGATGACGGAATAGAGCAGAATCTGGACCTTGGTCGCCTTTTCGCCGGCGACGTTGGGCAGCATGGGAATGCCAGCCGCGCCGTAATCGCCCTGCTTGTAGAGGGCGAGCGCCCAGAAATGCGGCGGGGTCCAGAGGAAGATGATGAGAAAGAGCAAGCAGCCTTCGAGGCTCACCGTGCCGGTGACGGCGGCCCAGCCGATCATCGGCGGGAACGAGCCGGCAGCGCCGCCGATCACGATGTTCTGCGGCGTCGTGCGCTTGAGCCACATCGTGTAGACGACAGCGTAGAAGAAGATGGTGAAGGCCAACAGCCCTGCCGCGAGCCAGTTGGCCGCGAGGCCGAGCAGCACGACCGAGAATACCGACAGCACGAGCCCCAGCGCCAGGGCGTGGTCGCGTTCGAGACGGCCTGCGGGGATCGGGCGGTTGGCGGTGCGGCTCATGACCGCGTCGATATCGGCATCATACCACATGTTCAGAGCGCCGGAGGCTCCGGCGCCGACGGCGATGCAGAGAATGGCGATGAAACCGACGACGGGGTTGATGCCGCCTGGCGCCAGCAGAAGACCGACAAAGGCGGTGAAGACCACAAGCGACATCACCCGCGGCTTCAAGAGCGCGAAGTAATCCTCTATCCGCGCTCCGCCGACGACCGGGACAATCTCCCCGCTGTCTTCAAGATAGGCCATAGCTCGCCTTTGCTCGGCCCCGCCGGTCAGTGACCGGCCGTGCCGCTGCCGATGCGCGGCAGGGTTTCAAATTGATGGAACGGCGGCGGGGACGGCAAGGTCCACTCC
>JAUXUM010000213.1 GCA_030680995.1 Devosia sp. | reverse complement strand
CATATCGGCCAGTCCGACGATCTCGAGGACGTCGAATCCCGGAATCGCCTTCAGATACTGGCTCGAAATATTGCCCGCCCCGACGATCCCGACGCCAACCCGCCTTTGAGCGCTCATCCCTGTCTCCCGGTCGTGATGATGCGGCGCCGATGCCCGGACAGGCGCGCCGATGTGAACAAAGACCTATCTTGCCGCCTTGCGAGGCAGTTTACCAGCCGCCTGATGCACGTACCGCAAGCTTTGTTGCCGGCGCCGAAGCTGCTAAGACGCCAGCCATGCTCAACCCCATGCCCAAGACCTTCGTCTACGATCCACCGACCGACCCCTGGCTCACCATCCTCTATGAGGACAGCGACATCGTGGTGCTGGACAAGCCGAGCGGGTTGCTGACCGTACCCGGAAAGGACCCGGCGCTGAGCGACTGCCTCGAAACCAGGGTGCAGGCGCGCTACCCCACGGCCAAGGTGGTGCACCGGCTGGACAAGGATACTTCGGGCGTCCTGCTGATGGCGCTCAACAAGAAGGCGCTGGGGCAGCTGGGCAGCCAGTTCGAGGGGCGAAAAACGAGGAAGTCCTATGTGGCGCGGGTCTGGGGGAGGCTTGCGGAGGACAGCGGCAAGATCGACCTGCCGCTGGCGACCGATTGGGAGCACAAGCCGCGGCAGCGCGTCGATCACGAGCGCGGACGCCCGAGCCAGACCGAGTGGACGGTGATTGGCAGGGAGGAGAATACCACCCGGGTGCGGCTCACCCCGATTACCGGCCGTACGCACCAGTTGCGCGTGCACATGATGGCGATCGGCCATCCGATCCTCGGCGACCGGTTTTACGCCACCGGCAAAGCGCTGGCCGCCGCCGAAAGGCTGCAGCTCCACGCCGAGACGCTCTCGTTCTTCCATCCCGCGGACGGGCTGGAGCGGAGCTTCGTCGCGCCCTGCCCGTTCTGAGCGCGCGCCACGCGCTTGACGGATCGAAATGCCAAGCGCTTCGTTCTTTCCTCGAAGGAAGCGAGGAGGACGCACCATGAACACCGCCAATCTGCAATTGGAGGGGCTTTACGTCGCGGTGACCGCCTTGGCCGAGGCGCTGCGCGAAAAAGGCCTGCTCAGCGCCGAGGAACTCGCCAACTCGCTGGAGCGGGCCGAGACGGTGGCCTGGCGCGCTGCGTCGGAAAAGGACATCTCGGCCGCCAATATCGGGGCCATTATCTTTCCCATCCGCTACTTGCGGGTGGCGGTGGAGGCCTCCTCGCGCGGCCAGCATCTGCCGTTCCACGAGGTGGCGCGGATCGTGGGCGAAACCAAGCTGCCGCGGCCGGGAAGCGCCGGCGGACGGAAGCCGGGCGCGGCGCCGCAGCTCAGGGAGGACGAGCTGCTCGATCTGGCGCGGCTGCAGGAGCATGAGCGCGACGCCTAAAGCCGGAGCCGGGCGACGGTTTCACGGACGGTGCGCGCGAGAATTGCCGCCGCGGTATCGATTTCGACATCGGCGCGGGTGGCGAGGCCGACCGAGCCGCGCGTTTCCGAAGTGTCGACGGGCAGGCGCTCGAGCGTACCGTCGATGAGGTCGCCGATCACGACGTCCTCGGAAATGATCCAGATCGCATCGGACTGCCGCAACAGTGCGCGGCCGAAGGAGTCGGAGACGGTCTCGATCTCGACGGGCAGCTCGGGAATGCCGTGGGCGATGGGAAGCGTTCGGCGAAGGGACGGATGATCGAGCCGCTGGTCGGCATCGGCGCGGTGTGATTGCGGCTGCGGGCGAAATCGAAGCGCTTGCCGCTCAAGAGCGGATGGCCCTTGCGGACGGCGAAGACCACCTGCCCGGAATAGAGGTGCTCGAAGCCGAGGCCCGTCATCAACTCGGGCGCGGCGACGCTGCACCGGTTTCCGGAGACGGGTTCCGGCCAGCGCGTCCAGGAGGCCGAGTTCGATTACCTCGTGCATTCCGATGCGGCCACCGCGTCGCTGGCCGGGAACTATGTGGGCCTGCCTGTTGAGCGCAGCAAGCCGCATAATGCGAACGGCAGGCGTTAATCCGCGTTAACGAGAATCCGGCATAGTCCGATCGATTCCGGCCCTTCCGGCACGGGTGGAGGCAGATGCCGCCGATGACATTGCCGGGTCCGGTTCCCCAGGCTGCAGCGTCACGCCCCGAGACGGCCGCAGCCGCAGCGCTCAGGCTGGCCGGCGCAAGCCTCGAAGCGCTGGCGCTCAAGGCCGGGCAGGTGCTCGAAGCCAGGGTGCTCGGCACCAATGCCAACGGGCTGACGCAACTGGCGATCGCGGGCCAGATGCTCACCGTCAGACTGTCGCTGCCCACGCCGCCGGGCACCCAGCTGCGGGTGCAGGTCCAGGCGGGCGGACCACAGAGCCCACCGGTGCTGGTGGCACAGACACAGGCGGCCTCGGTGCCGCAGACAGCACCGCCGCCGCTGCCGGCAGCGCCGCCGCAACTGCCCTTGCCGCAAACGGTCGTGCGTCAGGCGCCTGCCGAGGGCCGACCGGCCGCGCAACCCGTTATTGTTCCCGCGGCAACGCCGACGGGGGCAGCACCAACCCTCGCGGCAACACCCACGTCACCGCAGCCGGTGACACCGGCGCCGAATGTTCCAGCGGCCGCCGCGCCGCTCCCGGGCACCATGACGGGCCTCGCGCCGCAGCCGGCGAAGGCAGCGGTGCCGGCACCGGATATGGCGCGGCCCGTCCCGTCCGCCCGTGCTCCGTCGGGAAGCGTGGCTCAGGCGATCCTCAGCCAGGCGACGCAGGCCGCGGCCCGGCAGGACAGCATGGCGCCGCTGCTGCAAAACCTGGCCGCGCTGCAGGGACGGATGAGCGCGCTGCCGCAACCGGCGGCGGCGGCGGCGATGCGGCTGCTGGCGGGACGGATCAGTCTCGATCGTGGCCCGCCGAGCGGAGCGGAGCTGAAGCAGGCGGTGCTGCGCTCGGGCGTCTTCCTCGAAGCCATGGCCAGGCCGGGGGCGGCCCAGAGCCCGCCGCAAGGCGATATCAAGTCCGCGCTGCTGCAGTTGCGCGCCCTGCTTGGCGCCTGGCTGGGCGGGGAGGTGGCGCCGGTCGCGCCAGTGACCCGGCGGCCGCCGCCGCCCACTCGTGGCGCGCCGCCCCGGGGGCTCAGGAGCGAAATGCCGACCCTGCCGGAGACGGCGACGCCCAAGGAGACGGGCCGCGCATTACTCGGCCAGACCGAGGCCGCCCTGTCCCGCGTAAGGCTGCTGCAGCTCGCCTCGCTGCCGCGGGATGCGGCCAGGGCCGCGATGCCCGGCACCGCGGCCGCGGCGGAATGGAACCTCGAACTGCCGCTGCTGCTCGGGCACGAACTGGCGCTGGCGCAGCTGCAAATCGCGCGCGACGGCAAGGGCAGGAGTGAACGGGGCGAGCGCGGCTGGCGCATGCGGTTCTCGCTCAATTTTTCCGCCCTGGGCGAGGTCGGGGCCCAGGTTTCCCTCCTCGGCAAAAGCGCCGGCATCGTCATTTGGGCCGAGGAGGACGAAACGGCTGCGGCGCCGCAGGAAATGCTGCCCGAGCTGACACCGGCCCTCGCGGCCAAGGGGCTCGCGGTGGGATCGGTCCGGGTACGGCATGGCCGCCCCGGGCCGGTCCGGCAGCCGAGCGGCCAGTTGATGGACAGCGTCGGATGAGCGAGGACAGGAAGCCCCCGGTCACGCTCGCGGTAGCCCTGCAATATGAGAGGGGCAGCCGGGAGGCGCCGCGCGTCACCGCCAAGGGCCGGGGCCTGCTGGCGGAAAGAATCATAGCCCTCGCCGAGGAGCATGACGTCGTCATCGACGCCAATCCCGCGCTGGCCGAGGCGCTGGGCGGGGTGGAGATCGACAACACCATCCCTATCGAGCTGTTCGAGGCGGTATCCGAAGTGATCGGCTTCGTGCTGCGCGCGCGGCGCCGGACCTGCCAGGGTTGAAACTCAAGCGACGTCATAGGCGACGGTCACGTGGAGCTGGGTGCCATTGGTGAAGTGGGCGCTGGTCAGCTGGCCGGCATTGCCGTTGTTGGAATGGTAGAGATTGATCCTGCTGTCATTGTAGAGCTGCAGCCCGAGCACCGCGCCGGTGACCGAGGCCATGCCCGCGGCATAGCCGATGGCGCAGGAGGCCCAGAGTTGATCCGAGGGAGAGGCAAAAGGCAGCCCGGTGACCGCCGCCGCTCCGGTCGATGACCCCTTGCTGGTCAGCTGCAGGGTGCCGCTGGCGACGCAGAGCCTGCCCACCTTCGTGTAGCGGCCCAGATTGAGCGTGCCATAGGCGATCCCGACCGCGGCGCCGCCGAAGCTCAAGCCCGGCGTCCAGGTGCCCTCATGGTAATCGTCGAGGGTGTTGGCGTCGGCCGACGCGTTCTGGGATGCGGGAAAGGCCAATTGCCCCCGCGGCAGGCTGACCAGTCCGGAGCCGCGGGCAACGGTCAGCGCCTCGATCCAGGTTGAGCCGTCGGCCGAGACCTTGACGTGGAAATCGTCATCGCCGCAAAGCCCGAATTCCGCGCGGCCCGAAAACCCGGTCTGGAACAGGATGCTGCCGGTATCGGCGCTGCCGGCCTTGTCGAGTTTCAGCCGATGGCCTGCGCCGGCGTGACTGAAAAGGCTCGACCCAGAGGCCACGGCCAGCCGGTCGACGAGATCGGCGACGGTGTTGATGCCAAATTTGGCGACGGCGCCGCCGCCATTGGTGACGAAGGGCGCCCAGGCGCCAGCCTGACTGATGACGATCTCGGCGCTATCCTCGACATAGAGCTGCCAGCCGTCGGCGGCAGCGCGGAAGCTCCAGACGCCGTCGAGCAGGGTAGCGAGCCTACCCTCCTTGCCGGCCCAGGCGCCGCTCGCAGCCGGTCCGACGACATAGGTGTCGCCTTCCGCAGGGCTGGACGGCGGCGCCGAGACGGCGCGGCTTTTCACGGCGGGCTGCACGAGCAGATCGAGCGCCCGCATGGCCTGATTGTAGGTGACTTGCTTTTGTGCCTGTTGCGGGGCGATGTAGGGCAGTTGCAGGCGGGGCGTTGCGTCCATCGGGGGACCCTGTTCCTGTTGATAAGGCCGCAGCATCCTAGGGGGCTCGCCGGGCCCGGGGATAAGTCGGGCGGCACGCAAGCAAGGAACGCGGGAAATGACCAAGACAATCGCCGAGCTGGAGACGCCCTGTGTGCTGATCGACATCGACCGGGTCGAGGCCAACCTCAAGCGGGCGCAAGCGCATGCCGATGCCAATGGTTACAAGCTCAGGCCGCACATCAAGACCCACAAGCTGCCGCGCTTCGCCAAGCGCCAGGTCGAGCTCGGCGCCGTCGGCATCACGGCGCAGAAGCTGGGCGAGGCCGAGGTCATGGCCGATGCGGGCCTGAACGATATCTTCCTGCCCTACAACATCATCGGGGCGACGAAGCTCGGGCGGCTCAAGGCCCTCAACGACAGGGTGACACTCGCCGTGACCGCCGACAGCCCCGAGACCGTCACGGGCTATGCCGCGACCTTCGCCGGCGCCAGCCGGAAGCTGACGGTGCTGGTCGAATGCGATACCGGCGGCGAACGCTGCGGCGTGCAGACCCAAGTCCAGGCGCTGGCGCTGGCGCGGCAGATCGCGGGGACGGAGGGGCTCCGCTTCGGCGGGCTGATGACCTATTCGCCGCCCGGCGGCACGGACAAGGCCGAGGCGTGGCTGCGCCAGGCGGTGGGGCTGCTCAAGCAAGCCGGGCTGGAGCCAGTGGTGGTCACCGCGGGCAATACCCCCGACATGTGGTGGACGGGTGAGAGCGTTGTCACCGAGCGGCGTCCCGGGACCTACATCTACTACGACCGCTTCCAGGTGCAGAAGGGCGCCGCCAGCTGGGACGACTGCGCCCTCGCCGTGCTCGCCACGGTGGTGAGCCGCCCCACCAGCACCCGCGCCGTGGTCGATGCGGGCTCGAAAGCGCTCACCAGCGATCTGCTGGGGCAGGAGGGCTACGGGCTGGTGATGGGGACCGACCTCGTCGTCAAGGCGCTGTCGGAAGAACACGGGGTGATCGAGATGGGCACCGCTTCGGATATGCCGCGGATCGGCGACCGGCTACGGATCATCCCCAATCACGTCTGCCCTGTCACCAACCTCTTCGATTCGGTCAATCTGGTCAGCGGCGACGCGGTAATCGAGACGGTGCCGGTTGCCGCGCGCGGCAGAGTCGATTAACACTCGTTTGTGCAATGGAATGGTATCATAATGGTTACTGATTGGTATGCCGGATTTGTGCTCGAGAGCGAATGGACGAAACGGGAGGAAGCGGGGACCGCCCGCTACCGGCTGATCCTCAGCAACCACAGCGGCGCTCCGCTCGGCAATTTTCGCCTCGGCTTTTCGGGACCGGCGCGGGTGAGCGACAATGCCGAAGTGCAGGGTGGCTACGTCGTCGCCCAGCTCTCCAATTTCTGCGAGATCGCGCCGGAGGCCGGGTTCGTGCTGCAGCCCGGCGCGCGCTGGACCATCGACGTCTGCGGGCTGGACTATCCCATCCGCCACTGGACCGACGGGGCCACCGCCGGCTTCGTCATCTTCGAGGACGGCGCGACCGTCCCGGCGATCACCATACCGACGCGGCTGGCGGGCAGCGACAAGCCGCGCAAGCGCGGCACCATGCCGATGCCGGTGCCGGCCGGCGCGCCGACACCGGTTTCGATCATACCCTGGCCAAAATCGGTGGACGTAAGCGGCCGCCGCACGGCGCCTCCGGGTCTCGCCCTGCGGGGCGAGGACGAAGCAGCCGAGCAGGTGGCGGATGATTTCGCGGCCCTGACGCAATTCCTGTTCCCGGGCGAGGGCCTGGTGCGCGACGAGGAGGAAGGCGGCTATCCGGTCGATTGCGACAGCGACGGCAATCTGGGTCCCGAAGCCTACCTCATCGAGTTTTTCCCGGACGGCGCCACGGTCGCCGGCGGTTCGTCCAGGGGGCAGCTCTACGGGCTGATAACGCTGGGACAGATGCTGCGCGGGGCGCGCCTGCATCCGCTGAGCTTCTCGTTCCCGACCGCCGGACGCATCGAGGATGCGCCGGAAATGGCCTGGCGCGGGTGCCATCTCGATGTGGCGCGGCGCTTCTATTCCAGCGAGGAGATCAAACAGTTCCTCGCCGTCCTCGCATGGAACAAGCTCAACGTCTTTCACTGGCACCTCAGCGACGACGAAGCCTGGCGGGTGGAGATCGACGCCTATCCCGAGCTGACGGAGACCGGGGCATGGCGCGGCTACGGCATGGCCGTTCCGCCGCTGCTCGGCTCGGGGCCGGAGCGCAGCGGCGGCTATTATTCGAAGCAAGCCATCCGGGACATCGTGGCGCTGGGCGAGGCGTTCGGCATCGAGATCGTCCCCGAGATCGACGTCCCCGGCCACTGCTACGCCCTGCTGCAGGCGCTGCCGCGGCTCCGCGACCCCGGCGAGAGCGGCGTCTATCACTCGATCCAGAGCTTTCCGAACAACTGCCTCAATCCGGCGGTGGAAACGGTCTATCCGGTCATCGAAACCATCTTCGCCGAGATGATCGAACTCTTCCCTTCGCGCTATTTTCACGTCGGCGCCGACGAAGTGCCGGCCGGGGCCTGGGGCTCCTCGCCCAAGGCAAATGCGCTGCTGGCGCAATTGGGCAAGGACGGCGCAGCGCCGCTGCAGGCGCATTTCCTCAGGCAGGTGCAGGCATTCCTGACCTCGAAAGGCAAGATCACCGGGGCATGGGAGGAAGCGGCGCAAGGCGGCGGCATCGACAAGGCCAATTGCTACATGGTGGGCTGGCACACGGTCGAGGCATCGCAGAAGCTCGCCGCCGAGGGCTACCAGGTGGTGGTCGCGCCGGGCCAAGCCTATTATCTCGACATGGCCAATAGCGAGGACTGGCACGAGGCCGGGGCCGCCTGGGCGGGCTGGTCGTCGCCGGAAAAGACGTACCGGTTCGAACCGGCGGCCGGCTGGAGCGCGGCCGAGCGCGCCCGGTTGCTCGGCGTGCAGGCCTGCATCTGGTGCGAGCCGATGACCGACCGCGCCGTGTTCGACCGGCTGGTGTTTCCGCGCCTGTCGGCGATTGCGGAGATCGGCTGGACGGCGCCGGGCGACCGCAATTTCGAGAGGTTCTCGGCGCTGGCCAGCCTGATGCCAAATCTTTACGGTCAATTCGAACAGGCCTAGCAATCCCGTGTCCGATCTGCTCGTCCGTCTTTATGACCTTCCCGAATCCGAGGCCGAGGCGCGGGTAAAGGCCGCCGGCATCATGGTGCGACGGGCCATTCCGCCCGAGCGCTACTACATCCTCGACTGGGTGCGGCAGCACTTCCACGACATCTGGGCGGGCGAGGCAGCTCTGGCGCTGTCGCAGCTGCCGGTCACGCTGTGGGTGGCGGTGCGCGAGGGGAAGCTTCTCGGCTTTGCCTGCCATGACACCTCGGCCAAGGGCTTCTTCGGTCCGACGGGCGTGGATGAGGAGGAACGCGGCCAGGGGATCGGCGAGGCGCTGCTGATCGCCACGCTCAAGGGCATGCGGGAAGCGGGCTATGGCTATGCGGTGATCGGCGATCCCGGCCCGGTGGAGTTCTACCGCAAACGCCTCGACGCGCTCGAAATCCCAAAATCGAAGCTTGGCATCTATGCGGGAATGCTGCGCGAGCGCAAGTAGCCAGATGCGCTCCGATTGAATCGGAGCGGGGCTCCAAGTTGTTGTTTGGTCGCGGGATCGAACCGCAGAAGTCGTCAACTTCTGCCGATCACGCTCCAGAAAAAAGAGAGGCGGGGGGTGCCCCGCCTCTCGCGCCAAGGTGCTGCCAGACCCGGTTACCCGCCCAGGGCCTTGTCGGTGATTTCGTGGGTGAAGGCGCCCTCGGGCTGCTTGGTGATCACAGGGTCCGAACCGCCCGAAAGCAGGGTGTTGACGGTGCGCTGATAATCGGCCTCGTCGAGCGTGCCATCCGAACCGGCGGTCAATTTGGCGATCTCGCCCATCATACGCTTCTGGTGGGTTTCGGTCTGGGCGCCGGTCTCGTCGTTCTCGAGCACGATCATCGCTGCCTCATCGGGGTTCTCTTCGGCCCACTTCCAGCCCTTCATGGAAGCGCGCACGAAACGGACGATCTTGTCGGCGAAAGCGGGATCCTTGAGGTTGTCCTCGAGCACATAGAGGCCGTCCTCGAGCGTGGCGACGCTCTGATCCTCGTACTTGAAGGTGACGAGATCGTCCGGCGAGATGCCGGCATCGATCACCTGCCAGTATTCGTTGTAGGTCATGGTCGAGATGCAGTCGGCCTGCTTTTGCAGCAGCGGATCGACGTTAAAGCCCTGCTTGACCACCGAGACGCCATCGGGACCGCCATCGGTGGAAAGCCCGAGCGTGCCCATCCAGGAGAGGAATGGGTATTCATTGCCGAAGAACCAGACGCCCAGCGTCTTGCCCTTGAAATCTTCCGGCGAGGTGATGCCCGATTCCTTGGCGCAGGTGAGCATCAGGCCGGAGGACTTGAACGGCTGGGCGATGTTGACCAGCGGCACACCTTTTTCCCGCGCGGCGAGAGCCGAGGGCATCCAGTCGATCACCACGTCGGCGCCGCCGCCGGCGATCACCTGGGTCGGCGCGATGTCCGGACCGCCCGGCAGGATGGTCACGTCGAGGTGCTCCTCTTCGTAGAAGCCTTTGTCCTTGGCCACGTAGTAGCCGGCGAACTGAGCCTGGGTGACCCATTTGAGCTGCAACTTCACCGCATCGGCCGCGTAGGCCTGAGGCGCCGCCAGCGCCATGGCGCCGGCCAGCAAGCCTATGACAAGCTTGTTCATTTTGATTGTTTCCCTTTTCCCTGTTACGCCCGTCCACCACGGACGGACGGATGCCAGAATGTGACCGCCCGCTCGATGAGGACGACTACACCATAGAACAGAGAGCCCGCGAGCGCCGCCACCGCGATCTCCGCCCAGACCATGTCGACATTCATCCTGCCGACTTCGGTCGATATCCGGAACCCCATACCCACTATCGGAGTCCCGAAGAATTCCGCCACGATTGCCCCGATCAGCGCCAGCGTCGAGTTGATCTTCAAGGCATTGAAGATAAAGGGCGCGGCAGCGGGCAAGCGCAGCTTGAACAGCGTCTGCCAGTAGCCGGCCGCATAGGTGCGCATCATGTCGCGCTCCATCCCACCTGCGGCGTTGAGGCCGGCGACCGTGTTCACCAGCATGGGGAAGAAGGTCATCACCACGACCACCGCGGCCTTGGAGGGCCAGTCGAAACCGAACCACATGACCAGGATGGGCGCGACGCCGACGATGGGCAAAGCCGAGACGAAGTTGCCGAGCGGCAGCAGGCCGCGCTTGAGGAAAGGGGAACGGTCGATGGCTATGGCCACCAGAAAGCCGGCGCCACAACCGATGAAATAGCCGGCGAGCACCGCCTTGAGGAAAGTCTGCTGGAAATCGGCCCACAGCGTCGGCAGGCTCGACACTATCCGGGCCCAGATCAGCGATGGCGCCGGCAGCAGGATAGGCGGCACCCCGCCCGCGCGGGTCGCCGCTTCCCAGATGACGAGAATGGAGGCGCCGAACATCAGCGGGATGACGAGGCCGAGCGTGTTTAACACCACGCCCCTGCCGATGGCGTGCGACAGCCGCTCGACGAGGAGCCAGGAGAAGGCCCAGGCGGCCACGAGCGCAAACCAAAAGCCGGCCTCCGCCTTGCCGATCACTGACAGGCTGACGAGCAAGACGACCGCGCCGGCGAAAGCCAGCACGCCGTCGAGCCAGAGGCTCACCGGCACCCGGAAACGCGCGATGCTCAGAAGGCCGGCCACCAGAAAGGCGGCGGCGAGGGGGAATTCGACAATTCCAGCCGGCGCCCCCGTCCTGGTGGCAAACGGCAACAGCAAGGCAGCGAGGCAGGCGCCGCTGGCAATGATCGCGATCGCCTTTTGCAGCGCGCTCATGCAGGTCGCGCCCCCATGCGCTCGGTGACCAGCCGCTCGACCACGCCGACGGCAATGACCAGGACGCCGGCGAGGATGGCCGCCGCGAACAGCGCCGACCAGATCTGTATCGTCTGGCCGTAATAGGAGCCGCCGAGCAGCCGGGCGCCGAGTCCCGCCACCGCGCCGGTCGGAAGTTCGCCGACGATTGCGCCGACCAGGCTCGCCGCGACCGCAACCTTCATCGAGGTGAAGAGGTAGGGCAGGGCGATCGGGAAGCGCAGCTTCCAGAAGGTCTGCGACGCGCTGGCATTGTAGGTGTGCATCAGGTCGAGCTGAATCTGCTCGGGGCTGCGGAAGCCCTTCACCATGCCGACGACGACGGGGAAGAAACTGAGATAGGTCGAGATCAGCGCCTTGGAAACCAGCCGCGCCGCATCGGCGTCCAGATGCAGCATCTCGGCCAGCGGATTCTTTCCGGTCAGCACATTGTAGGAAATGATGACGATCATCGGCGCGATGGCGAGGATCGGGATGGTCTGGCTGGCGATGATCCAGGGCATCAGCGAGCGGTCGGTGGCGCGGTTGTGAACGATCAGCACGGCAAGCAGGATGCCGAGCGCCGTCCCGAGCACGAAACCGAGCAACGTCGCCGAGAGCGTCACCCAGCCGTGATAGACTAGGCTGCGCTTGGATGTGGGCGCCATGGCGGCCGTCGTGTTCCAGAGTTCGATCATCACCTGGTGCGGGGACGGCAGCACGGGCCGCTCCTGCGACCAGGTGTCCCGGACGAAATCGGTCCAGCCCCAGCCGGTGGTGCCGGCGCGTTCGTAGACGCCGAACTGCCAGGGGGCATTGAGCCAAATGGCCGCTAGGTACCAGAAGACGACCAGAACACCCAAGACGATGAGAACGGGGAGCGTGTTGCCGTCTCTGAGCGCCTTGCCCATCGTCTATTCCTCGTAGGAATGGCCGGCGCGCAGGCCCTCGCGGACCCGCGCGGCGATGGCGAGGAATTCCGGGGTCTCGCGGATGTCGAGTGGCCGCTCGGCGGGGAGGGTGGACTCGATCACATCGGTCACCCGGCCGGGGCGCGGACTCATCACCACGATCTTGGTCGAGAGATAGACCGCCTCGGGGATGGAATGGGTGACGAAGGCGATGGTCTTGCTCGTCGCCGCCCAAAGCTTCAGCAGTTCGGAGTTCAGGTGGTCGCGGACGATCTCGTCCAGCGCCCCGAAAGGCTCGTCCATCAGCAGCAGGTCGGCATCGAAGGCCAGCGCCCGGGCGATGGAGGCGCGCTGCTGCATGCCGCCGGAGAGCTGCCAGGGATATTTCTTTGCGAAGCCGGAGAGATTGACGAGATCGAGGGTGCGCGCGATGCGCGCCTGCTGCTCTTGTCTGGGAAAGCCCATGATCTCGAGCGGCAGCGCCACGTTCTTCTCGATGGTGCGCCACGGGTAGAGCGCCGGCGCCTGGAAGACGTAGCCGTAGGAGCGCTTCACGCGCGCCTCGGCCGGCGACATGGCGTTGATCTCGATCGTCCCGGCAGTCGGTTGCTCGAGATCGGCGATGACGCGCAGAAGAGTGGTCTTGCCGCAGCCCGAGGGGCCGATGAAGGAGACGAACTCGCCGCGCTTGATGTCAAGATCGACGTCGCTGAGGGCGACAACCGGCCCGTCATTGGCGGGAAAGGTGAGGCCGAGGTTCTGGGCGGTAACGACGGAGGTCACGATTGACCCCTCATCCGCCCCTTCGGGGCACCTTCTCCCTCAAGGGGAGAAGAGAACTCCGCTCTTGGCGCGTGCACAGTGCCCCCCTCTCCCCTTGAGGGAGAGGGTGTCTCGCGCAGCGAGACGGGTGAGGGGTGCTCAGTAGAAATGGAACGCACTCCGATCATACCCCCGTCGCCGGAATGCCGGTGCGCCGCACGGCCCGCGGCGCAGTGATTTCCTTCCAGGTCGAGAGCGCCCGGTTGACGGCGCCGCGCGGCTCGCGGGCGACGAACTGGCCATGGCCGGGGCGGGTCTTGATCTCGCTCTCGACGATGGCGACCTCGCCGCGGGTCAGCGTGTAGCGGGGCAGCCCGGTCACCTCGAATCCCTCGAAGACATTGTAGTCGATAATCGACTGCTGGTTCCTGGCACTGATGGTCTTGGTCCGCTTGGGGTCCCAGACCACGATGTCCGCATCGGCGCCCACCATGATGGCGCCCTTGCGCGGATAGCAGTTGAGGATCTTGGCGATATTGGTCGAGGTCACCGCGACGAACTCGTTCATGGTCAGCCGGCCGGTGTTGACGCCCCTGGTCCAGAGTACGGGCAGGCGGTCTTCGAGCCCGCCGGTGCCGTTGGGGATTTTGGCAAAATTGCCGATGCCGAAGCGCTTCTGCACGGTGGTGAAGGCGCAATGATCGGTCGCCACCACCTGCAGCGAGCCCGACTGCAGCCCGGCCCAAAGCGAATCCTGGTGCTGTTTACTGCGGAAGGGCGGGCTCATCACCCGGCGGGCGGCGTAGTCCCAGTCCGGGTTGAAATATTCGCTCTCGTCCAGCGTCAGGTGCTGCACCAGCGGCTCGCCGAACACCCGCATGCCTTTCTGCCGGGCCCGGCGAATGGCCTCATGCGCCTGCTCGCAGCTGACATGGACGACATAGAGCGGCACGCCGGCCATGTCGGCGATCATGATGGCGCGGTTGGTGGCCTCGCCCTCGACTTCGGGCGGACGGGAATAGGCATGCGCTTCCGGTCCGTTATTCCCCTCGGCCAGAAGCTTGGCCGTCATCTGCGCGACGACGTCGCCGTTCTCGGCATGGACCAGCGGCAGGGCGCCGAGGTCGGCGCAGCGCGAAAAGGACGAGAACAACTCGTCGTCGTCCACCATCAGGGCGCCCTTATAGGCCATGAAGTGCTTGAACGAGGTGATGCCGCGGTCGACGACCTCGGCCATTTCGCGCCACACCTGTTCCCCCCACCAGGTGATGGCCATGTGGAAGGAATAATCGGCGCTCGCCTTGCTCGTCTTATTGTCCCACATCTGGAGCGCCTCGAGCAGCGACTGCTGCGGGCTCGGCAGGCAGAAGTCGACGACCATCGTCGTGCCACCCGACAGCGCGGCGCGCGTGCCGCTCTCGAAATCGTCGGTCGAATAGGTGCCCATGAAGGGCATTTCGAGATGGGTGTGCGGATCGATGCCGCCCGGCATCACGTAACAGCCGGTGGCGTCGAGCAACTCGCCGCCCGAAAGGTTCTGCCCGATCTCGGTGATCTTGCCGTCCTCGATGCGGACATCGGCCTTGTAGGTGAGATCGGCGGTGACGATTGTGCCGTTCTTGATGATGGTCATGTCACTTCTCCGCACAGGCCGCCGCTCGGCTGCCTGGAACTGTGGGCAGACCCTTTAGCGCGTTGAAGGCGGCAACCATAATCGGTTGGTCTTGGAATGGCGCGCATTGTGTTTCAATCAGAGTCCGAATGGCCTCAGCGGGAACAAGCGAAATCGCAGCTCGTTCACGGCAAAGGTCGGTTCCGCCAAGATACAGGTTGGCGCCCGTCCAGTAGCCCTGAACCCACGATACCAAATCCGCGTCGCTGACCGAGGCTAGGCGACTACACAGCGTCATTCCTACGCCATTTGTCCAATCCGGCGCGGCCCCTGCTGCCGATCCTCCCGAGAGGAGAATCACAAGAATTGCGGCCCCCGGCGTCCGTCCTGTCACTCCACAATCTCCGCTGTCTCGACCACCGCATGGAACAGCACATCCGCTCCCGCCGTCGCCCATTCCTTCGAGATGTCCTCGGCTTCATTGTGGGAGAGCCCGTCGACGCAGGGGCACATGACCATGGCGGTGGGCGCCACGCGGTTGATCCAGCAGGCGTCGTGGCCGGCGCCGGAGACGATGTTGCGGTGGCTGTAGCCCAGCCGTTCGGCGGCGTCGCGGACCGCCTTGACGCATCCCTCGTCGAAGGCGGGGGGATCGAACTGGCCCGAGATCGTGCTGTCGAACGTGCAACCCAACGCTTCGCAGAGGCCCGGGGCCTTCTCCAGCAATTCCGCCACCATCTCTTCCAGCGTCTTGAGAATATGGCTGCGGAAGTCGATGGTGAACACGACCTTCTCGGCAATGATGTTGCGCGAGTTGGGGTAGACGTCGATATGGCCGATGGCGCCGACGGCGTTGGGCTGGCGCTTCATGGCGATCTCATGGACCAGCTCGATGATCTGCGCCAGACCGCGCCCGGCGTTGCGTCGCATGGGCATGGGGGTCGAGCCGGTGTGGCTGGCCTTGCCGGTGACCGTGCACTCGATCCACCTGAGGCCCTGGCCGTGGGTGACGACGCCGATGTCCTTGCCCTCGGCCTCGAGGATCGGGCCCTGCTCAATGTGGAGCTCGAAGAAGGCCTTCATCTTGCGGGCGCCGACCGGCTCGTCGCCCTTCCAGCCGATGCGCTCAAGCTCGTCGCCGAAGCGCTTGCCGTCCTTGTCCTGCCGGTCGTAGGCGAAGTCCTGATCGATGACCCCGGCGAAGACGCCCGAGGCGAGCATGGCGGGGGCGAAGCGCGTCCCCTCCTCGTTGGTCCAGTTGGCGACGACAATGGGGTGCCTGGTCCTGATGCCGAGGTCGTTGAGCGAGCGGATGACCTCCAGGCCGCCGAGGACCCCGAGCACGCCGTCGAACTTGCCGCCGGTCGGCTGGGTGTCGAGATGGCTGCCGACATAGACCGGCAGCGCCTCGGGGTCGGTGCCCTCGCGGCGGGCGAACATGGTGCCCATCCGGTCGACGCCGAGGGTGAGGCCGGCGGCCTCGCACCATTTCTTGAACAGATGCCGGCCTTCGCCATCGGCGTCGGTGAGCGTCTGCCGGTTGTTGCCGCCGGCGACGCCCGGGCCGATCCTGGCCATCTCCATCAGCGAATCCCAGAGCCTGTCGCCATTGATCCTGAGGTTTTCGCCGGGAGCTGCCATTGGTCTTGTCCTTACGCTATTTCATGGAAGGGAAGGTAAATTCGGCGCCTTCCTTGATGCCCGCCGGCCAGCGAGTGGTGACGGTCTTGAGCCTCGTGTAGAAATGCACGCCCTCGGGTCCGTAGATCGAGTGATCGCCGAACAGCGAGCGCTTCCAGCCGCCGAAGGAGTGGTAGGCGACCGGCACCGGGATCGGCACGTTGATGCCGACCATGCCGACCTCGATCTTGTCGGCGAATTCGCGCGCGGCGTCGCCGTCGCGGGTGAAGATCGCCGTGCCGTTGGCGTATTCGTGGCCGTGGATGAGGTCGACGGCGTCCTGGTAGGTGCCGGCGCGGACCACCGAGAGCACCGGGCCGAAGATTTCGTCGCGGTAGATTTTCATGTCCGGCTTCACATGGTCGAACAGCGTGCCGCCGAGGAAATAGCCGTTCTCGTAGCCCTGCAGCTTGAAGCCGCGGCCGTCGACCACGAGTTCGGCGCCTTCGGCGACGCCGGCATCGATATAGCCGGCGACCTTGTCGCGGTGCATCCTGGTGACCAGCGGGCCCATCTCGGCGTCCCTGTCGGTCGCCGGCCCGATCTTCAAACTCTCGACGCGGGGCTTGAGCTTGGCGACCAGCGCATCGGCGGTCCTCTCGCCCACCGGAACGGCGACCGAGATCGCCATGCAGCGCTCGCCGGCGGAGCCGTAGCCGGCGCCCATCAGCGCATCGGCGGCCTGGTCCATATCGGCGTCGGGCATGACGATCATGTGGTTCTTGGCGCCGCCCAGCGCCTGCACGCGCTTGCCCGCCTGGGTGCCGCGGCGATAGACGTATTCGGCGATCGGGGTCGAGCCGACAAAGCTCACCGCCTTGATGTCGGGATGATCGAGGATGGCGTCGACCGCCTCCTTGTCGCCATGGACGATGTTGAACACGCCCTCCGGGAGCCCGGCATCCATGAACAGCTGCCAGGCCAGCATCGGCGCGGACGGGTCGCGCTCCGACGGCTTGAGCACAAAGGTGTTCCCGCAGGCGATGGCGATCGGATACATCCACATCGGCACCATGGCCGGGAAATTGAACGGGGTGATGCCGGCGACGACGCCGAGCGCCTGGCGGTCGGAGTAGGAATCGATGTTCGGCCCGACATTGCGGGAGAATTCGCCCTTCAGAAGCTGCGGAATGCCGCAGGCGAAATCGACGCAGTCGATGCCGCGCGCCACTTCGCCCAGCGCGTCGTCATGGACCTTGCCGTGTTCCCTGGAGATTTCGCGGGCGAGATCGGCGGCGTGCTTGTCGAGCAGTTCCTTGAAGCGGAACATCACCCGCGCGCGCTTCATCGGCGTGGTATTGGACCACGCGGGGAAGGCCTTCTTGGCGGCAGCGACGGCCGCGTTGATCTCGCCGATCGTCGAGAGTGGCAGGCTGGCGCTCTGCTCGCCCGTGGCCGGGTTGAACACCGGCTGGATGCGGCTGCTCGCGCTCTGGATCAGCTTGCCGCCGATGGCATTCTGGATGGTCTGCATCATATGTCTCCGCCGAGAGAAAATGGAATGTTTGTTCTAGGTATTTCGATATAGAACACTTGTTCCATCTTACTCAAGCGTCTTGAGGATATCGCGGAGCGTTTGGACGAGCGTGTCGATGTGGCTCTTCTCGACGATCAGCGGCGGCGACAGGGCGATGATGTCGCCGGTGGTGCGGATCAGGATGCCAGCCTCGAAGGCTTTGACGAAAGCGGCGAAGGCACGCTTGGTCGGCTGGCCGGCAATCGGCTCGAGTTCGATCGCGCCCACCAGCCCGATATTGCGGATGTCGATGACGTGGCGTTCGCCCTTGAGCGAGTGGAGCCCGTCTTCCCAGTACTTGCCCATTTCGGCGCCGCGGGTGAGCAGGCCCTCCTCCTTGTAGGTCTCGAGCGTCGCCAAGCCCGCCGCCGAGGCGACGGGGTTCCCCGAATAGGTGTAGCCATGCATGAACTCGATCAGATGCTCGGGTCCCTGCATGAAGGCGTCGTGAATCTCAGACTTGACCAGCACCGCGCCCATGGGGATGACGCCGTTGGTGAGGCCCTTGGCGGTGACCATGATATCGGGGATGACGCCGAAATAATCGGCGGCGAAGGGGGTGCCGAGGCGCCCGAAGCCGGTGATCACCTCGTCGAAAATCAGGAGGATGCCGTACTTCCGCGTGATCTCGCGCAGCTTCTGCAGATAGCCCTTGGGCGGGATCAGCACGCCGGTGGAGCCGGCCACCGGCTCGACGATGACGGCCGCGATGGTCGAGGGATCGTGCAGGGTGACGATGCGCTCGAGCTCGTCGGCAAGCTCCGCCCCGTGCGCGGGCTCGCCGCGGGTGAAAGCGTTCTTGGCAAGGTTGTGGGTGTGCGGCAGATGGTCGACGCCAGTCAGCAGGGTGCCGAACATCTTGCGGTTGGAGACGATGCCGCCCACCGAGATGCCGCCGAAATTGACGCCGTGATAGCCGCGCTCGCGGCCGATCAGGCGGAACCGGCTGCCGTCGCCTTTGACCCGGTGATAGGCGAGCGCGACCTTGAGCGCGGTTTCGACCGATTCCGAGCCCGAATTGGTGAAGAACACATGGTTGAGCCCTTCGGGCGCGACGCCGACCAGCGCATTGGCGAGTTCGAAGGCCTTGGGGTGCCCCATCTGGAAGGCCGGCGCGTAATCGAGTTCGGCCGCCTGCTGCTGAATCGCTTCGGTGATCCTTGGCCGGCAATGGCCGGCATTGACGCACCAGAGCCCGGCGGTGCCGTCGAGGACCTGGCGGCCATCGACGGTCTGGTAATGCATGTCCCTGGCGGCGACGAACATGCGCGGCGCCTTCTTGAACTGCCGGTTGGCCGTGAACGGCATCCAGAAGGCACCGAGATCGTTCGGCGTTACGTTGAGGTGATTGGACACGCAGTGCTCCCCCTGAAGTCTTTTTTACGCTTCCGGCCAATGTCCCTTGACGGCAGGACATGTTATCCAGAAATTTGACCAGTTGGAAAAATGTTAGCACTCCCATGCCGCCGATCAAGGTGAAAATGCTAGAGAGCGACCGGCCAAAAGGACGCGGCACGGAGGCCAGGCAGCGCAAGGCGCGGCCGATCACGCGGATTCAGCGGGAAAAGCAGGACCTGATCCTGGAGGCGGCGCTCGATGTGTTCTCGCTGCACGGGTTCCGCGGCGCGACGATCGACCAGATCGCCGAGGCGGCCGGGATGAGCAAGCCGAACCTACTGTACTACTTTCCACGCAAGGAGGACATCCACAAGCGGCTGATGGCCGGGATGCTCGACATCTGGCTGGCGCCGCTGCGCCACATGGATTCGGACGGCGACCCGATCCCCGAAATCCGCTCCTATATCCGCCGCAAGCTGAAAATGAGCCGGGACTTCCCGCGCCAGAGCCGGCTGTTCGCCAACGAGATGCTGCAGGGCGCGCCGCGCATCATCGACATGCTCGAAGGGGAACTCAAGACCCTGGTCGACGAGAAGGCCAAGGTGATCGGCGGCTGGATGGACGAAGGCAAACTCAACCGCGCCGACCCCTATCACCTGATCTTCGCGATCTGGGCCACCACCCAGCATTACGCCGATTTCGACGTGCAGGTGCGCGCCGTGCTGGGCAACGATCGCAGCGGCGAGGGACGATTCGAGGATGCGGCGTGTTTTCTCGAGCAGCTGTTCATGCACGGGCTAAAGCCGCAGAGGGGCTGAGAGCGCCGACCGTCAATTTCGATCGGTGCGCAAGCCGGCAAGGAGCGCGAGGCCAAGCACCGTCACCAGCGCCCCGCTCCCGACGCTGAGGCTGACCCAGCCGTGACCGGCCAATCCCTCGAACAGGATGACGAAGGCCGGGGTCAGGTAGCCGTAGGCGATGACCTTGGCGGCGGGCAGATGGTGCGTGGCGTACTGGATGAGGAAGAAGCAGATGGCCGTCGGCCCCACCGCCAGATAGACCAGGACCCACCAGACCACCCGCGGCAGGTTGAGCCAGTCGACCGCGAGGATTTCCGGCAGGCCGTAGCCGGTGATCCAGATGGCGCTGGCCGTCAGTGTCCAGAAACTCGCCACCAGCGAGGGCTCGCCGCGGCTGAACTTGCGCAGCAGCGGCGTATAGAAGGCGTAGGCGAAGCACCCGACAAGATAGATCAGTTCGCCCTGCCCGACGTCGAAGGCGAGCGCGGCGCCGATGTCGCCGCGAAAGATCACCCAGATCGAGCCCAGCCCGGCCAGCAACAGGCTGAACAGCGCCAGCGTGCCCGATCTCTGCCCCACGAGGAAGAAGGCGATGCCGGCGGTCATCAGCGGAATGAGGGTGAAGACCGCGCTGGTGGCCACCGGCTGCGTCACGGTCAGCGCGATGAACATCGATACGAAGTAGACCGCCATCAGGAAGCCGGTGATGCCGAAGCGCCAAGGCGCGCGGGGCAGCGCAAGGGGGTGCCGCGCGACTCCGAAGGCGGCTGCGCCCATGAGCAGCGACGCCATCACAAAGCGGATGGCGTTGAGCGGGGCCGGCGCCAGATAGGGGACCGCCACGGCCCCGCCGGTGAAGGAGCCGGCGATGAGTGCCGCGAAGAGCAGCATGGCCAAGTGGGCCAGCAGCCTTTGACGGGGAGCGTCGACGATCGAGACGACGGATTTGGCGGGTGCGGTGTCCATGGCGACTGCCTAGCCAATCGGGGCGGTGGGGGGAAGCGGAAAGGGATTTGGCTGGAGTGCCCGACCCTGCGCACAGCAGACCCCCACCCCTGCCCCGTCCCCGCAAGGGGGAGGGGGACAGAGGGGCGGGTGAACCAACGCATAAGGCCCCATCACGCCGACAGGCCCAAGATGCGGGCCTTGAGGCTACTCCGCCGGCTCGGCCACAGGCGATGCCGGTCTGGCCATCGGGTTGTTCGGATGGGTGGTCCAGTTGGCGTAGGTGCCGTCGACCAACTTGCCGGTGCGCTCGTCGAGCATGCCCGGCTCCAGCGCCACCATGGTGATGCAATCCTCGACCGGGCAGACCGAGACGCAGAGATTGCAGCCGACGCACTCGTCGTTCATGACCTCGAAGTGACGCTTGCCGTCCTTCTCCTTGATGATCGCCTGGTGCGAGGTATCCTCGCAGACCACGTGGCAGCGGCCGCAGGAAATGCAGAGATCCTGGTCGATCTTCGCCTTGGCCACGTAGTTGAGGTTGAGGTACTGCCAGTCCGAGACGTTGCGCACGGCGCGCCCGGCGAAATCGTCGAGGGTTGCGTGCCCCTTCTCGTCCATCCAGTTGGAAAGCCCCGAGATCATCTCCTCGACGATCTTGAAGCCATAGGTCATGGCGGCGGTGCAGACCTGCACATTGCCGGCGCCCAGCGCCAGGAATTCGGCCGCGTCGCGCCAGGTGGTGATGCCGCCGATGCCGGAGATCGGCAGCCCGTGGGTCTCCGGATCGCGGGCGATCTCGGCCACCATGTTGAGGGCGATCGGCTTCACCGCCGGGCCGCAATAGCCGCCATGGCTGCCCTTGCCGTCGATCGAGGGGACCGGCGAGAAATTGTCCAGATCGACCGAGACGATCGAATTGATGGTGTTGATCAGCGAGACCGCGTCGGTGCCGCCGTTCCTGGCGGCGCGGGCGGGCTTGCGGATATCGCCGACGTTGGGCGTCAGCTTGGTGATCACCGGCATGCGCGTATATTGCTTGCACCAGCGCACGACCATCTCGACATATTCGGGCACCTGCCCCACCGCCGAGCCCATGCCGCGCTCGCTCATGCCGTGCGGGCAGCCGAAATTGAGCTCGATGCCGTCGGCCTCGGTCTCCTCGACCAGCGGCAGGATGGCCTTCCAGCTCTCTTCCTCGCAGGGCACCATGATGGAGACCACCAGCGCCCGATCGGGCCAGGCCTTCTTGACCTGCCTGATCTCCCGCAGGTTCACCTGCAGGTCCCGGTCGGTGATCAGTTCGATATTGTTCAAGCCCAGGAGCCGCCGGTCGGCGCCCCAGATGGCGCCGTAGCGCGGGCCGTTGACGTTGACCACCGGCGGGCCTGCCTCGCCCAGGGTCTTCCAGACCACGCCACCCCAGCCGGCCTTGAAGGCGCGTTCCACGTTGTAGGCCTTGTCGGTCGGCGGCGCCGAGGCCAGCCAGAACGGGTTGGGGGATTTGATGCCGCAAAAGTCGTTGCGCAGATCAGCCATGCTGCACACTCCTGTCGCTGCCATATATTTCACTCTGCCATTCGCCACACCATTGTGCAGCGTTTGTCTCGACGGGCACGCCACGCTGCCAAAAGCCTTGAGGCGGTGGGGGATAGCGTCGACATACGCCGACCGGCAGTTTCTCCCTCCGTGCAATTTTGACTTCAAATGGGGGTGACGCACGCAACCGTTCTGCAGCGCCTTCGCCTTTTGGGTTCAAAAGCCAATATCGGCACGTGCTGCAATACTCAGCAGACTCAGCCATTTGCCAGGGCTCCCACTTTTTCGATCACCGTTCCGGCCGATAGCTCGCGGTTGATGCTCTCGGCCGCGTCGCGCCCCTGCGCCACCGCCGTGACCGTGAGATCGTCGCCGCTCGCGACGCAGTCGCCGCCCGCCCACACCCCTTTGCGCGAGGTGCGCCCTTCGGCGTCGGTCCCGATGCGGCCGCCCGCCAGCGCCATGCCCTGGATCCAGCTTTCGTCGAGCGCCTGCCCGATCGCCTTGAACACCTGGTCGGCGGCGATGGTCATGGTGTGGCCCATGCCGGCCAATTTGCCGTCGATCAGTTGAGTATATTCGAGCTCGATGCCGATAACCCTACCGCCTTCGCTCAACAGCCGCTTCGGCGCCAGCCAGTGCCGGATGACCACCCCCTTGCTTGCCGCAAGGTCCTGTTCGAATGCTGAGGCGTTCATATGCTCCTGGCCGCGGCGATAGCAGATGGTCACCTCCTCGGCGCCCAGGAGCCGGGCCTGTACGGCGGCATCGATTGCGGTCATGCCGCCGCCGATCACCACCACGCGGCGGCCGATGGCGAGGGTCGAGAGGTCGTTGGCCTGGCGCAGGGCGGCGATGAAATCTACGGCATTCTCGAGGCCCTCGATGCCGTCTTCCTCACCCTCGGCGCGCAGGGCGTTAACGCCGCCGAGCCCGACGCCGAGGAAGACCGCGTCGTATTGGGCCTTGAGGCCGTCGATGGTGAAATCGCGGCCCAGCGCCTGACCGAGCTCGATGGTGATGCCGCCGATCGCCACGACGTAATCGATCTCGGCCTGGGCGAAGCCGCCGGGCGTCTTGTAGGAGGCGATGCCGTATTCGTTGAGGCCGCCGGCTTTGGGGCGGCTGTCGAAGATCACGACGTCATGGCCGTGCATGGCGAGGCGATGGGCGCAGGCGAGGCCGGCCGGGCCGGCGCCGACCACGGCGATCTTCTTGCCGGTCGCGGGGGCGCGGGCGAAGAACTGCTTGCCCGCTGTCATCGCGATATCGGTGGCGTAGCGCTGCAGCCGGCCGATCTTGACCGGCTTGCCCTCGGCCACCTCGCGCACGCAAACCTCCTCGCACAACTGCTCGGTGGGGCAGACCCGGGCGCACATGCCGCCCAGGATGTTCTGCTCGAAGATCGTCTCGGCCGCGCCCAGGGGATTGCCGGTCGCGATCTCGCGGATGAACAAGGGGATGTCGATGGAGGTGGGACACGCGTTCATGCACGGCGCGTCGTAGCAGAAGTAGCAGCGGTCGGCCTCGACATAGGCCTCGTGCCGGTCCAGCGGCGGATGCAGATCCGAGAAGTTCTCGGCATATTGCCGAGGGCTCAGGCGACCCGCCGAAATGCCCTGTTTGAGCATGCCTTGCGTCATGTGCCTCTCACTCCCTAGAGCCATTCCAGACTGCGACGCTAACGCAGCCCGGAAATTTTATCAATTGGTCAAAATTAGGGATGGCGCAGTCGTGAACCGGAGCCAGCGGCATCGCCCGGGGACGGCCAAATGCGGCGATCCCTTCCGGCGGCCAATTTCCCGGCGTGTGGCATGATTGTCACACCTGCTATGGCCGCTACGCCAGTGATGGGCGCCAATCGCTTCATATTGGGGCGATTCCGGCAATGAGCAGTCTAAAATCACGTCCGGATGCGGCGCAATCACAAGCCGAAAATCTGTAGCCATCATGCAACAGTTCCAAGCACGATTATTCTTGCCGCAGTTGATCCCAATTCTGGCCACAGCCCAACG
>JAUXUM010000205.1 GCA_030680995.1 Devosia sp. | reverse complement strand
CCGCCGCCGCCATGGCCTCGGCCGTGGTTGTCCGATAGTCGATGGCAAGGCGTGATTGGACAGCATGCAACTGGGCGATCCGGATATTGCGCTCCGCCGCGTCAGCGCCGACCACCGTCGCACCCAGCCGGGCCATCGGTTCGCAGAGCAGGCCACCGCCGCAGCCGATATCGAGGATATTGAGGCCTTTGAGCGGCTGGCGCTGGCTGCCGTCGCGGCCGAAATGTTCGATGGCTTTCTCCCGGACATAGGCGAGCCGGACCGGGTTGAACTTGTGCAGTGGCTTGAACTTGCCCTTGGGATCCCACCACTCCTCCGCCATGGCCGAGAATTTTGCGACTTCCTCGTCATTGATGGTGGTTTCGGTCATTGCGTTGATCCCTCGCGTTCGGCGTTCATTAGACCCCCGCCGCGGCCCTTCCCACAAGGGGACGGGTGTCGCACCCGCCTGCCGCCCAACGTGCCGGTGGTATAGAGGTGTTGCTTGGCAAGGCGTCTTGTGTCATGTCCCGCGCCGAAATGAAGAGCTTGCCGCGCGGCCTCACCGCTGCGGTATTCCGGGGACTTTTCTTGGCCCGCATCGTTGTGAAATTCGGCGGCACGTCGGTCGCTAACGTCGAGCGCATCCGTCGGGCCGCCCGCCACGTGAAGCGCGAGGTCGACGCCGGCAACCAGGTGGCCGTCGTCGTCTCGGCCATGTCGGGCAAGACCAACGAACTGGTCGGCTGGGTCAATGACTCCTCGCCGCTGCACGACGCGCGTGAATATGACACCGTGGTCGCTTCCGGGGAACAGGTGACGGCCGGCCTGATGGCGATCGTGCTTTCGGAAATGGGCATTCCCTCGCGTTCCTTCTCGGGATGGCAGGTGCCGATCAAGACCGACGACGCCCATGGCGCGGCGCGGATCACCGAGATCGATCCGACTGAACTCAACAAGCGCATGGGCGACGGTTGGGTGCCGGTGATCACCGGATTCCAGGGCGTCGCGCCGTCGGGGCGGATTACCACGCTTGGCCGCGGCGGCTCCGATACCAGCGCCGTCGCGGTGGCTGCGGCCGTCAAAGCCGATCGCTGCGACATCTATACCGATGTGGACGGGGTCTACACCACCGATCCACGGATCACCCCGAGGGCTCGGCGGCTTTCGAAGATTTCCTTCGAGGAGATGCTGGAAATGGCCTCCCTCGGCGCCAAGGTGCTGATGATCCGCTCGGTGGAACTGGCCATGGCGCACAAGGTGCGGCTCCTGGTGCGTTCGACCTTCGATGATCCGGACGCGCCGCAACTGGCTCCGGACGGGACTCCCGGCGTACCCGGCACTCTGGTTTGCGATGAGGATGAGATCATGGAAAAGCAGATCGTTTCGGGCGTAACTCTGGCCAGGGGCGAAGCCAAGATCACGCTGCGCGACGTCAAGGACAAGCCGGGCGTGGCCGCGGCGGTCTTCGGCGCTCTGGCCGACGAATCCATCGTCGTCGACATGATCGTGCAAAATGTCTCCGATGACGGCAGTCTCACCGACATCACCTTCACCGTGCCCGACAGCGAATATGACAAGGCGGTCCACACCATCGAGGCGGCGCGGGCCAATGTGGAATTCGGCAAGATCTCGAGTTCCAAGGGCGGCGCCAAGATTTCGGTGATCGGAGTCGGCATGCGTTCGCACGCCGGCGTCGCCGCTTCGATGTTCAAGGCGTTGGCCGACAAGGGCATCAACATCCAGCTCATCACCACCTCGGAAATCAAGACCTCGGTGCTGATCGATGATGAATATGCGGAGCTTGCGGTGCGCGCCCTGCATACGTATTACGGGTTGGACAAGGAAGACGCCTGAGCGCCCGAGCGAAAGTTTCGCTGCGGCGCCGGCATAGGGAGGCGGCGCGGGGCCGCTGAACGGAACAAATGGCCACAGCGATCAGCGGTCCGCGCGTGCTCCTGCGGCAATTGCGCGAAACCATGGCGGAGCCGTTGGCTTCGCAGGATCGCCTCGACAAGATCGTCGATCTGATCGCGGAGAACATGCATGCCGATGTGTGTTCGTTCTACGTGCTGCGCGACGACGGCGCGCTCGAGTTGTTCGCGACCCACGGCCTCAAGCCCGAATCGGTCCATATGACCACCCTGCGGCTGGGCGAGGGGCTCGTCGGCCTGATCGCCGCCGAAGCCGAGCCTTTGAGCCTCGAGAACGCCCGCACGCATCCGAGCTTCGCGTATCGCCCCGAGACCGGCGAGGACCCGTTCACCGCGTTTCTGGGCGTGCCGGTGCTCCGCGCAGGCCAGACGCTGGGTGTCCTCGTCGTGCAGAACCGCGATCGCCGGATCTTCGGCGAGGACGAGATCGAGGCCATGCTGACCACCGCGACCATCCTCGCCGAGATGATCGCGACCTCGGACTTCGACAGCCTGATCAAGCCAGGCCAGGACATAGACCTCAGGCGTCCGCGCACCTTCAACGGTACCGGCTTCTCCGACGGCATCGCGCTCGGGCAGGTGGTGCTGCACGATCCTCGCGTCGTCGTCGCCAATTTCATCGCCGAGGACACCGAGCAGGAATTGCGCCGGCTGGCCGCTGCGCTCGACACCATGCGGGTTTCCATCGACGACATGCTCAGCCATGGCGACATGCAGAGCTTCTCCGATCACCGCGAGATTCTCGAGAGCTACCGCATGTTCGCCCATGATCGCGGCTGGGTGGACCGGCTCACCGAGGCGATCGACAACGGGTTGACCGCCGAAGCGGCGGTCGAGCGGGTGCAGAACGATACCCGTGCGCGGATGATGCGTTCTACCGATCCCTATATCAAGGATCGCCTGCACGACCTGGATGACCTCGCCAACCGGCTGTTGCGCATCCTTACCGGCGACGGCCATGCGGTGGGCACGAAGGAATTGCCCGAGAACGCCATCCTGGTCGCCCGCAACATGGGGCCGGCCGAATTGCTGGAATACGACCGCTCGCGCCTGCGCGGCATTGTGCTCGAGGAGGGCGGCGCCACCGCCCATGTGGCCATCATCGCGCGCTCGCTCGGGCTGGTCGCCGTCGGTCAGGCCGAGAACATCGTCTCGATGTGCGAGCCGGGCGACGACATCATCGTCGACGGCCCGACCGGCACCGTGCATTTGCGGCCGACGCCCGATGTCGAGCAAACTTATGTCGACAAGGTGCGGCTGACCGCCAAGCGCCGGGCGCACTATCTCGAATTTCGCGACAAGCCGGCCATCACCCGAGACGGCATTGAGATCACCCTCCTGCACAATTCGGGGCTGGTCGCCGATCTGCCGATGCTCGATGATACCGGCGCGGCCGGGGTCGGGCTGTTCCGCACCGAACTGCAGTTCATGATCGCGAGCAAGCTGCCCAGGCTCAACGAGCAGGTGGAGCTCTACAGGGAGGCCATCCGGCTCACCGGCGACCGCCCGATCGTCTTCAGGCTGCTTGATATCGGCGGCGACAAGGTCATTCCCTATCTGCGCTCGGCGGCCGAAGAAAACCCGGCCATGGGTTGGCGCTCGCTGCGCCTTGCCCTTGACCGTCCGGGCCTGCTGCGCATCCAGATCAGGGCGCTGCTGCAGGCGGCCAATGGAGGCCCGCTCAAGATCCTGGTGCCGATGGTCACCGATGCCTGGGAGTTCAGGCAGACGCGGGTGGTCGTGAACAAGGAGGTGGAGCGCCTTCGACATGCCGGGGAGAAAGTGCCGGAAAAGCTCGAGCTGGGCGCCATGATCGAAGTGCCGTCCCTGCTCTGGGAACTCGATCGCCTGCTCCCGCAGGTGGATTTCGTCTCCATCGGTTCGAACGATCTGGTGATGTTTTTGACTGCCGCGGATCGCGCCAATCCGAGGGTGTCCAAGAGCTACGATCCGATCGCGCTGCCGCGGCTGCGGGCGCTGCGCCACATCGTCGACATGTCGAGGCGCTACGGCGTGCCGCTCACCATGTGCGGCGAGCTTGCCGGCAAACCGGTGGAGGCCCTGGCGCTGATGTCTATCGGCATGACGCGGCTTTCGATGAGTCCGCCTTCGATCGGCCCGATCAAGGAGGTGATCCTGGGCCTCGAACTCGAACCGGTCCGCAAGTCGGTTTCAGCAGCCTTGCTCGACGGTTCCGACGGCGTCGGCATCCGTGAGCTGCTGCTCGACTGGACCGAGCGCCAGAATCTTTCCGTCTAGAGTACCCTTGCCATGGCTGCCCTTCCGCACGACAAGCTCGATGCCCTTGAAAAACGCTTTTCCAGCGTCGAGGCGGCTTTGTCTTCCGGTCCTTCGCCGGACGAATATGTGCGGCTTTCCAAGGAATACGCCGAACTCGAGCCCGTGGTGCGGCCCATTCTTGCCTACCAGAAGCTGCTTGCCGATCTCGCCTCCGCCGAGGAACTGCTGAGGTCGGGAGACAGGGAAATGACGGCGATGGCGGAGGCGGAGATCGATGAGCTCGGGCCTCGCATCGAGAAGATGGAGCAGGATATCCGCGTGCTGCTGCTGCCCAAGGACGCAGCTGACGAAAAAAGCGTCATCATGGAGATACGCGGCGGCACCGGTGGCGACGAAGCAGCGCTGTTCGCGGGGGACCTGTTGCGCATGTACCAGCGCTATGCCGATCTCAAAGGCTGGAAGTTCACGCTGATGGAGGAGAGCCCGGGGGAAGTTGGCGGCTACAAGGAAGTGGTGGCCAACATCTCGGGCAAGGGGGCCTATGCACGGCTGAAGTTCGAGAGTGGCGTGCATCGCGTGCAGCGCGTGCCCGCCACCGAGGCCTCGGGGCGAATCCATACGTCCGCCGCAACGGTCGCGGTGCTGCCCGAGGTCGAGGACATCGACATCGATATCAAGGGCGAGGACATCCGCATCGATACCATGCGCTCCTCCGGGGCCGGCGGCCAGCACGTCAACACCACCGACTCGGCGGTCCGCATTACCCATCTGCCGACCGGAATCGTGGTCACGTCGTCGGAAAAGAGCCAGCACCAGAACCGGGCCAATGCCATGAAGGTGCTGCGCGCCCGGCTCTACGAGACCCAGCGCGAAGCGCGTGACAGCGCGCGCTCCGAGGCGCGGCGCGAACAGGTGGGTTCCGGTGACCGCTCCGAACGCATCCGCACCTATAACTTTCCGCAGGGGCGGGTGACCGACCACCGGATCAACCTGACGCTCTACAAGCTCGACAAGGTGATCGTCGGGGAAGCACTCGACGAGTTGATCGAGGCTTTGATCACCGAAAACCAGGCAGCGCAGCTTGCGGCAATGGAGGGTGTTTCCTGAGCGGTCTCCTGATCGGGGCAGCATGGCGGGGGGTGCGCGACCTGTTCCGGCGAGCCGGGATCGACACGCCCGAACTCGACGCGCGGCTTCTGGCGGAGCTGGCTTTCGGCATGGAGCGGCTCGAGCTGGTCAACCGCGAGCGCGAGATCGCCCCAACCGAAGCGCTGACCAGGCTGCAGGGATATGCGACGCGCCGGCTGCGCGGCGAGCCGGTGGTCCGCATCATTGGCGAGAAGGAGTTCTGGGGCCTCCCTTTCACGCTCAACGCGGCGACGCTGGTGCCGCGGCCGGAAACCGAGATGCTGGTGCGCCGGGGGCTGGAAATTCTCAAGGGCCGTACCCACAAGCAGATGCTCGATCTGGGTACCGGGACGGGCTGCGTGCCCATCGCGATCCTCGCCGAGAGCCCGTCCGCGAGTGCGGTCGCGACCGATCTCGCCAGCGAGGCGATCATCGCCGCCCTGTGGAACGCCGATCGTCATGGCGTCGCCAAGCGCTTCGACGCCCGGCATGGCTCCTGGTTCGATCCGCTGCGGGTAGGTGAGAGTTTCGACCTCATTACGTCCAACCCGCCCTATGTCGAGAGCGCCGATATCGAGAAGCTGGCTCCGGAAGTGAAGGATCACGATCCGCTTCTGGCGCTGGACGGCGGACCGGACGGGCTCGACGCCTATCGGATCATCGTCGGGGAGGCCCGGCACTGGCTCAAGCCCGGGGGTGCGCTGGCGGTAGAAATCGGTTCGCTGCAGAACGCCGCGGTGCGGCGGCTGTTCATCGATGCGGGCTTTCGGGACGTGGCCATGGAAAAAGACCTGGGGGGTCTTGATCGCATCGTTGTCGGCCACCATCTGTGAAGCTGGAAACGCAACGCGGTACCGTACACGATTTTCCACTTGGAAAGTGAAGGCGAACCAGATAGTTTCCATTTGCTGTCAACGGCGCAGGAGTGGCGCCAAGGTGACGGCCACCCGCTCATCGCGATGCTGTGTTTGGCAGCAGGGGTAACCGGACGAGGACCCGGTCTGTCTTGATGAGCCACAAGTGGTTCAGCCGCACAGCTCTAGGCAAGAACGACTGTGACCGCTCGCGCTGGCCCATTGGGGCGCCCGCGGCCCCGAAGGTCAATGTGCGCCAATGGCCCAAAACGCCCTTTTGTGCTCTTTCCCAAGGTTTTGAACGAAACGATGAGACCAAACCAACAGAACAGCAAGAACCGCTCCCGCGGCCGGAACAACAATGGCGGACGTAAGCACGTCAATCCATTGAGCCGGAATTTCGAGAGCAACGGCCCCGATGTGAAGGTGCGCGGCAACGCGGCGCATGTCGCCGAGAAATACCTGCAGCTGGCGCGCGATGCGCAGTCGTCGGGGGATTCGGTGATGGCCGAGAACTATCTCCAGCACGCCGAGCACTATTTCCGCATCGTGGCGGCGGCGCAGCCGCAGGGCGTGCAACGGTCGGATCAGTCCTATCAGAGCACCGACGGCGAGGACGACGATGACGATTTTCCGCCCATGAACGATCGTTTCTCCAGCCCCGAACCGGTCAGCCGCTTTGTGCCGCCGCAGCAGGAACAGCAGCCAGCCGCAGAGGGCGAAAGTGCCGAAACCGTGGTGCTGCAGGCCGTTTCGGCCGAGGGCGAGCAGCAAGCCGCCCAGGGGGAAGGCGAGCAGCGGCGTCACCGCGAGCGCAGGCCGC
>JAUXUM010000194.1 GCA_030680995.1 Devosia sp. | reverse complement strand
AAATCCCGGCTCGGATCGAGCGTCAACCCGAACCGCGCGATGCGGGCTTCGATGACCGGCGGCCGGCCGATCAGGATGGGCCGGGCGATGCCTTCCTCGAGCATCACCTGGGCGGCGCGGAGCACGCGCTCGTCCTCCCCGTCGGCAAAGGCGATGCGCTTGCCGTGCCCCTGGGCGCGGTCGATGATCGGCTTCATCACCAGGCCCGAGCGGAAGACGAAGCGGTTGAGGCTGTCGTGATAGACGTCGAAATCGTCGATCGGACGCTTGGCGACGCCGGTCTCCATCGCTGCCCGCGCCACGGCCGGGGCGATGCGCAGGATCAGCCGCTGGTCGAACGGGTTGGGGATGATGTGATCGGGGCCGTAGACCGCCGGCTGCCCCGACGGGGAGACTTCGAGTCCCGGCTCACGCGCCAGCTTGGCGATCGCCTTGACCGCGGCGAGCTTCATCTCCTCGTTGATCGCGGTCGCCCCGACGTCGAGCGCGCCGCGGAAAATGAAGGGGAAGCAGAGGACGTTGTTGACCTGGTTGGGATAGTCCGAGCGCCCCGTGCACACCATCGCGTCGGGCCGCACCTCCTTGGCCACCTCCGGCATGATCTCGGGAATCGGGTTGGCGAGCGCCAGGATCAGCGGATTTTTCGCCATCCGCACCACCATCTCCGGCTTCAGCGCCCCCGCGGCCGAGAGCCCGAGGAAGACATCGGCGCCCTCGAAGATTTCGGCCAGCGTGGTCTCTTCGGTCTCCTGCGCGAACTTGGCCCGCCATTTGTCCAGCACATCGGTGCGTTTGTGGGTGACCAGGCCATCCACGTCGGCAACCCAGATGTTCTCCTGCCTGGCGCCCAGCGCCAGCAGCAGGTTGAGACAGGCGATCGCCGCTGCGCCGGCGCCTGAAGTGCAGATCTTGACGTCCTCGATCTTCTTGCCCGCGATTTCGAGCCCGTTGAGCACCGCTGCGCCGACAATGATGGCCGTGCCGTGCTGGTCGTCGTGGAAGACCGGGATGTTCATCCGGGCCCGCAAGGCTTCCTCTATCTCGAAGCAGTCGGGCGCCTTGATGTCCTCGAGATTGATGCCGCCGAAGGTCGGCTCCAGCGACGCCACGACCTCGATGAATTTCTTCGGGTCGCGCTCGTCGATCTCGATGTCGAAGACATCGATGCCGGCGAACTTTTTGAACAGGACCGCCTTGCCCTCCATAACCGGCTTGCTTGCCAGGGCTCCGATGGCGCCGAGCCCCAGGACGGCGGTGCCGTTGGAAATCACCCCGACCAGGTTGCCGCGCGACGTGTACCGCGTCACCTTGTCCGGGTCCGCCGCGATTTCCTCGCACGGCGCCGCGACACCCGGCGAATAGGCCAGCGCCAGATCGCGCTGGTTGCCGAGCGGCTTGGTCGGCTGGATTTCGAGCTTGCCTGGTTTGGGAAACTCATGGAAATGCAGGGCTGCTTCGCGCAGCGCCTTTTTTTGCTCTGTCATGTCGGACGACATGAACTCCCCCTCACGAATGCGTTGGCAGTGTGGTTACACCAAAAATCGGCCAAGAGAAGGCGTTGATTGCGGGAATTCCGGCTCAGGCGGCCACGGCAACCTAGGCCGCGGCGGTCGAAGCTGACAGCTCCAATGGCTGATCGCCGCCATTGAGGGCTCGCGCCAGTTCCTTGAATGGCGTCACCCGGATCGCCGGCGCGAACAGGAACCCCTGCGCCATCACCACGCCGCGCGCCCTCAGATAGAGCGCCTGCGCTTCGCTTTCGACCCCCTCGGCGACGATCTCGGTTCCCAGATCGCGCGCCATCGAGATAAGGCCGTCGAGCACCGGGACCTGCGTCGTTTCGGGTTTGATCATGTCGACGAAGACGCGATCGATCTTGATGATGTCGACGCCCAGCGTCTGCATATAGGCCAGGTTGGAGTGGCCAGTCCCGGCATCGTCCATGGCAAGGCGGGCGCCGAGCGCGTGCAGGCCGGCGATCACGCTGTTGGCCTGCATGGAGTTGCTGAGCGCCCTCCGCTCGGTGATCTCGAACACCAGTTGCCGGAACGAGATCGGCGAACCGCCGAAGATCGCCTGCACATCCTCGACAATGGTGCCGTCGCGGAAATGGCCTTCGAAGAGGTTGATCGATATTTTGAGTTCGGGCATCTCCCGGCAGAGATCGGAGAGGTCGTTCTTGACCTGCTGCATCAGGCTCAGCGTCATCGGGATGGCGAGGCCGGTGACCTCCGCATATTCGATGAACGCCCCCGGCGGCACGACCTCGCCGGTCTTCTTCTCCCAGCGGCAGAGCACCTCGCATCCCGCCAGTGCACCGGTCCTCAGGTTGATCACCGGCTGGTAATAGGGCTTCAGTTCGCCGGCGGCGATGGCCCGCTCGAGATCGAACGCGGGCAACTGCGAGCGACGGACATATTGCAGCGCCAGCACCAGGAAGGCTCCGCTCATCAGGCAGGCGACGATTGTGAAGCTGGCGTCGAGATCGGCGTAGTCCGCCCGCACCATCGCGAACGGCACCGCCGACTCCGCCCGCAGCGGGATCTCCCCGGCGACGGACTGGGCAAAAACGAACTCGGTGTCGGTGCGGCCGTCATAGGCAGACGCATCGCCGACGGTGACGATGGGCGTGCCGCTGGTGAGCGACAGACGGATCATGGTCATCGGCTTCAGCCCGCCCAGCAGGCCATCGGCGGTAGTCGCCAGAACTGGCACGAAGGCAGAAACCTTGCGTGCGGTGCCGAACGCCTGCGTGACCTTGAGCACCGGCATGTCCAGATCCCCGAGCTTCACCACCGAAATGGTTTCGGTGTGACCGGGGACCGAGAGGCTTTCGGACAATGGGGAATAGGCCACCTGCCGCCCGAAGGCGTCGCAATACTGTACCCCGTCGGCGTTCTCCACCAGCACCTGCTTCAGATAAAGACTCTTCTCCATCTGTTTGTGAACATTGGAGATAAACGTCGGAGTGCAAAGCGACGGGCTGTCTGCCAGCACACGCCGCAGCGACGAGATGGCGTCATAGGCGGTGGCCTGGATTCGCTCGCTCAGGGCATCGACCGATTGCTGCAGCTGGGCGCGTTCCCGGATGCGGACGTAGTTGTCGAGCAAATAGTCCACGGCCATGACTGGAACGAAGGCCGCAATGGCGGCCAACAGCATGATGACGTGGGAATATCTGGACTTCACCGCGTGCGAATCCCAACCGGCGCTACTAGCAAGGTAGCGGTAGCAGCGCGGACTTTAACGGAGCGTTAACGATAGTTGGCCATCCACCCCACCCGCACCGTCATCCCGGGCGAAGACCCGGGGACGACGGGCCGGTGGGTGTCTCGCCTGCACTATTCGCTCACTCGACAACATTCAGCCGGATGCTCAATTCCCGCAACTGCCTGGCCGAAACCTCCGAGGGCGCGCCCATCAGCAGGTCCTCGCCCTGCTGGTTCATCGGAAACGCCGTGACCTCGCGCAAATTGCTCTCGTGGGTCAGCAGCATGACGATGCGATCGATCCCCGGCGCGATGCCGCCGTGCGGCGGCGCGCCGTACTGCAGCGCCCGGTACATGCCGCCGAACTTCTCCAGCAGCACGCTTTCATCGTAGCCGGCGATCTCGAAGGCCTTGCGCATGATGTCCGGCCGGTGGTTCCGGATCGCGCCCGAGGAGAGTTCGTAGCCGTTGCAGACCGAATCGTACTGGAAAGCGTTGATGGTCAGCGGATCCTGGGTCAGCAGCGCCTCCAGCCCGCCCTGCGGCATCGAGAACGGGTTGTGCGAGAAGTCGACGCGCTTTTCCTCTTCGCTCCACTCGAACATGGGGAAGTCGACGATCCAGCAGAAGGCGAACTGCTCGACATCAAGCAGTTTGAGCTCGGTGCCGACCCGTGTCCGCGCTTCGCCGGCGAAGCGATACATCTTCTCCGGCCGCCCGAGCACGAAGAACACCGCGTCGCCGTGCCTGAGCCCCAGTTGCGCTCGAATTGCTTCAGCTCGCTCAGGACCAATGTTCTTTGCGATCGGTCCCATCTCAAATCCAGACGCACTCGGATTTGCGCGGCTCTGGACAATGTCAACCGTTTCAGCGGGCCTCCAATAGATATATCCTAAACCTGGCTGCCCTTCGCTTAGTGCCCAAGCGTTCATTCGATCACAAAACGCTCGACCGATTGCACCAGTGCCGCCAACATCGCTTCCGCTCGTGTGTTTGGCAGGAATGGCCCAGACCTCGACCTCGGGGTCGGCCGCGATCTGGTTGGCGAACACCCCGAAACCCGAGCCGCGGAAATGCTCGGTCACCGCCTGCATCTCGATCGGGTTGCGCAGGTCCGGCTTGTCCGAACCGTATTTGCGGATCGCCTCCTCATGCGGAATGCGCGGCCAGTTGTTGGTAACGGGCTTGCCATCGGCGAACTCTTCGAGCACGCCGGTGATGACAGGCTCCATCTTCTGGAAGATGTCTTCCTGCTCGACGAAGCTCATTTCGACGTCGAGCTGATAGAACTCACCCGGCAGGCGATCGGCGCGCGGGTCTTCGTCACGGAAGCACGGCGCGATCTGGAAATAGCGGTCGAAGCCCGACACCATCAGCAGCTGCTTATACTGCTGCGGGGCTTG
>JAUXUM010000192.1 GCA_030680995.1 Devosia sp. | reverse complement strand
GGCTGGGGCCTCTTCAAAACCAAGCTTCATGCGCGCTACGGCGGCTCCGGATCAGTAGAATTCCGGATGTGAGAGTTGCTAGGACTGGCTCGACGCGCAAGGGCTACCCCGACGTTATGCCAGTCTTTCGGTCGTTATGTGGCGCGGGCGGCGGTAGGAAGGCATGACTGCCGAGCCGCTTGCGCGGGAAACATTAGCGCCATACATGTATAACGTCCCGCTAGGAGACCAACATGCTTGCCCTGCGTTTGCCCCCCGAGATCGAGAAACGGCTCGAGGCGCTGGCCGCAAAAACCGGCCGGACAAAGAGCTATTACGCGCGCGAGGCGATCCTCGAAAAGATCGAGGATCTGGAAGACTATTACCTCGCCGAGGAACGGCTCAAAACTCCCGGCAAGCGGATCGCCTGGGAGGAGGTCAAGGGTCAACTGTCCGACGGTGGCGACGATGAGGCCGCCGCTTGAGATGGCGCGTCGAATTCGACGAGCGGGCCTTCAAGGAGCTCAAGCGACTCGGTGCGGTTGAACGGGGGCGCGTTCGTCGCTTCATCGACGATAGGTTGCTGGCAAGCGGCAGTCCCCGGTCACATGGCAAGGCGCTGTCCGGAGCTCTGGCTAACCTCTGGCGTTACAGGGTCGGCGATATCCGCATCATTGCGAGGATCGAGGATGATGCGCTCGTCGTTCACGTGATCGAAGTTGGACATCGGTCCGAGATATATCGTTAGGCCATACGACGGTTGGCCCGAGGTGCGCTCGCGGGACAGCGTAGGCGCGCATTCGTGCCCCAAAACGGGCTTCCTCGGTCGGTCACCGCCAACCAATCCCGTTATTTTCCGGTCATCCCCAGTTCATCCGGGCCCCTTCCCGTTCACCCCCTGAACGAACTTATCCCCGTGCCCGCCGCCGGCCGTAAGATCCCTCCATCCGCGCATCGACAGCGAGGTTGCAAACGAGCAGCCGGTGCGGGGAGGCCGGGTGGCGGAGAGTCGTCTCCGCCAGGCCAGGCCGGGAGGGCTTGCAGTCCCAGGTGAACTGCAGCCTTAATTTGCTGCCGCGGGCGGGGGTCTGTGTTCCCTCGCTCAAGGGGTCCAACCGCCGAAGCGCGAAGAGCGTGGGGCGGGTTCGCACAGGGGCCTGCGGTGGTGGGGCGATCCGATAGACAAATGCCCCGAGCCTTCCCGGAGCACGCCAAAAATCCCGGTCGCGACGGCGAGGCGTTTGCCTCACTAGCCAATGCGGACTACCGCTGGGCGAAAGCCTCGCCGTTGCCGCTCCTCGTGCCGCAAATCCGGACGCCCGAGGGCGGTCCGGCGCTTCGGCGTGCCGCCAACCCGGCACGAAAAAGGGGCGCGGCGCGCCCCTCCGAATCCCCTTCGGCGCGCTGTTCTACTGCAGCACCAGCGCGCCCTCGAAATGCTTGCCGAGCTGGAGGATGGGCACCGTGGTCAGATCCTTGGCGATCTCGGCGGTCACCTTTTCCATCGTGGCGGGGCTGAGGAAACGTCGCAGGTCTCCCAGCGCCTGCGGCGCTGCGGCGATCACGAGCTTGCGGAAGGCGCCTTCGAGGCATTTCCGGTTGAGGAGGTCGGCGACCGAGCGCAGGAACTCGGTCTCGCGATAGTCGCGCGGACCGGTGCGCTGCTCCATGCCGCTGCGCCCGTAGCCAACCGATGAATAGGAACGGCCCGGCTTGTCGGCCATGATCTCCCCGCTGCGCAGGCGCGCGTCCTCGAACTTGAGGCCTTCGACCTGCACCAGGCCGGTGCTCGGTCCCGAATATTCCAGAATGCGGGCCTGCGCGCCGTCAGCGATGAGGACCCAGGTGACGCTCGATTTCATGGTCGGTACTCCTTGATGCCTGCGGACATTCAACGCGCCGAAGCCGGAATGGTTTGATCTCAATCAACAAGCCGGGTGCACCTTATCACAAACTCTGATTGGTTCGGAGCGGCGCGGGCTGCTAGAAGGCCTCCCTTGCCATTCATTCCGGCCCGCGCCGGGGAGGACGCCCTTGGCGTCGATCACCACCACACCGCCGAACTCGGCTGAAAAGTCCCTGCGGGGCGGGCTCCTCGCGGGCCTGGCCGCCTATGGGCTATGGGGCTTTTTGCCCATCGTCTTCAAGCTGCTCGAAGGGGTGCCCTCGGCCACCATCGTTGCGGACCGTACGATCTGGTCGCTGGTGCTGGTCGGGGCGATCCTGGTGGTGGCTGGCCGGGCAGGGGAGATCCGGGCCGCCTTCAGGGACGGCGCAACCGTGCGATCCATGCTGATCTCGTCGCTGCTCCTTGCCGTCAACTGGCTCATCTATGTGTGGGCGGTCGAGACCGGGCAGTTGCTTGAGGCCAGCTTCGGCTATTTCGTCAACCCGCTGGTCAATGTCGCCATCGGCATGGCGTTCCTGGGCGAGCGGCAGAACCGCTGGCAGGCGCTTTCGATCGCCATCGCCGTGGTCGCCATCGCCATCCAGGCGATCGGCATCGGCGGTGTCCCCTACATCGCGCTCGGCCTCGCCGTTACCTTTGCCGGCTACGGCTATTTCCGCAAGACCGCCAAGGTCTCCTCGACCACGGGCCTGTTCGTGGAAACGCTGCTGCTGCTGCCGCTGGCCGCCGGCTACCTGATCTTCACCTTCCTCCGCGACGGCGGCATCGGTCCGCATGCCGACCCCTATTTCATGGGCATGCTGCTGCTCACCGGGCCGGCGACCGCCGTGCCGCTGCTGCTCTTCGCCTTCGCGGTGCAGCGGTTGCGGCTCACCACCATCGGCATGCTGCAATACATCGCGCCCTCGATCGCCTTCCTGCTCGCCATCACGCTGTTCGGCGAGCACCTGAACGTCACGCGGCTCCTCAGTTTCGGGCTGATCTGGCTGTCGCTCGCCGTCTATACGACCGATTCCTACCTGCGACGGCGCGGCAGGCCGGCATCGACCGCCGGTGGCGCTTAGGCTTCGCAGCTGCTCCTCGGCGGCATCGCGGGAGGGATCATCGGCAGAGCGAAATCATCGCCGATTGAATTGCCGATTTGCGGCATTCGCGAATGGGGCTGTCACCATTTGGCGCCGACGGAGCCGGAGAGTTGGTGAGCGACGCCGCCGGCGCGCAGCTGCAGTTCATAGGCGAGGCCGAACCTCCATGCCGCCGACATCTCAAACTCGATGCCGGCTCCCAGTTGAGCAGCGATGCGGCCGGGCTGAAGGCCGGTGATCGGCATCGGCGCACTGCCGGGATCTCCGGCAAAGGAGGTGGTGAGCGCCCGCCGATCGCCGATGACGTCGACAACCACGCGGCCGTGGACTTCCGGCTTCACGACCATGCCGCCGGCGAGTTCATGGCGGCCCGTCACCCGTGCGCCGAGATAGAAGTTCAGGGTGCCGGTGGTGGCGGGCTGTCCGCTGACTTCGAGCAAGCTCGTTCCGCTCTCGGTGAAGCCGCCGGTATTGGCGAGGCTGAGTATTCCGCCCGCAAAAGGTTCGAAATCGGCCCCGTAAAGATTGAACCGTCGTGCCGCCTCGACCCCGGCCGAGAAGCTGCTCGCGCCGTATTCCGCGGTTGTGGGCGCCGGCAGTCCGCTCAGCCGTGTGAGCTGAAGCCAGTGGTAG
>JAUXUM010000180.1 GCA_030680995.1 Devosia sp. | reverse complement strand
AAATCGGAGCCGTACCAGGATGCCGTGCCTTGCGCCACATAGCCGACCGGATTTTCCTGTGGCGTATAGACCTGCCCGCGCACGGTATACGGCTTGCCGACGAGCTGGCGGCCGCCTCCTCGAGGCGGGTTGGGATTGGTCGTCACCCGCGGCGAGACGGTGACCCCAAATTCCTTGGCGGAGAAGGCAGCGCGCTTGACCTTTGCACCAAGCCCGCCGCCGCTGCCGCCGCACGCGGCCAGAACCGGCCCCAGCATTGCAACAAGAACAGCGAGGCGCACCGCGCTTCGCCAGCCGCCGGAGGTCGTATTCACGGTCTTTGCACCTTTACCGAACAGTCCGGCCAATCTAGCGAATCCGCTCCACTCCCGCCCGCAGGGAAGCGCAACGTGGTTGCGGTCGGGTTAATTTGGCTCAAATTGAAGCGATCGACCCCACGCTTGCGGTGTGTGGGACGTTCATATAAAGAAATCTTTATATCATGTCCGCGATGCTCCCTGATGAACAGTCGGCGACCGGGCTTGTCCATCTGGCAACGAGTGACGAGATTACAGCGATGACCACCGCTCCGACTCCCCGTTCTCCTGCGACCGCGCTGCCCGATGGCAAGGAGGTGCGTGGTGCCCTCGCGCTGGCGGCGTCCGAGAGGATACTCGTGCTGGACGGCGCGATGGGGACAATGATCCAGGCCCTCAGGCTGGACGAGGCGGGCTATCGCGGCGAGCGCTTCGCCGATTGGCACCGCGACGTACGCGGCAACAACGACCTGCTCAACCTGACGCAGCCGGACGCGATCCGCGACATTCACCTGCGGTATTTCCTCGCCGGCGCCGACATCGTGGAGAGCAACACCTTCTCCTCGACCTCGATCGTCATGGCCGACTACGGCATGGAAGCGCTCGCCTATGAGCTGAACCTCGCAGGTGCCCGGCTGGCGCGCGAGGCCGCGGAGCTGGCCCAGAAGCAGGACGGCCGCCGGCGGTTCGTGGCCGGCGCGCTCGGCCCGCTCAACAAGACCGCTTCGATGTCCACCGACGTGAACAATCCGGGCCACCGGACGGTCACGTTCGACCAGATCGTCGGCACCTACCGCGAAGCGATCGAGGGGCTGATCGACGGCGGGGCCGAGCTGCTGCTGTTCGAAACCATTACCGATACGCTCAATACCAAGGCCGGCATCTTTGCCGCCCAGCGCATCTTCGAAGAGCGCGGCAACGCCCTCCCCGTCATGATCTCGGGCACCATCACCGATCTCTCCGGCCGCACGCTGTCCGGCCAGACCCCGGCCGCCTTCTGGTATTCGGTGCGCCACGCCAATCCCTTCACCATCGGGCTCAACTGCGCGCTGGGCGCCAACGCCATGCGCGCGCATATCGCCGAGCTGTCCGACGTCGCCGACACCTGCATCTGCGCCTATCCCAATGCCGGCCTGCCCAACGAATTCGGCGGGTATGATGAGAGCCCGGAGTTCATGGCCAAGCAGATCGAGGGCTTTGCCAGGGACGGTTTCGTCAACATCGTGGGCGGCTGCTGCGGCTCGACGCCCGATCACATCCGGGCCATCGCCGAAGCGGTCTCCAGGCACAGGCCGCGCGCCATCCCCACGGTCGAGACGCGGCTGCGGCTCTCCGGGCTCGAGCCCTTCACGCTGACGGAAGAAATCCCGTTCGTGAACATTGGCGAGCGTACCAACGTCACCGGGTCGGCCCGCTTCAAGAAGCTGATCACCGCCGGCGACTATCAGGCGGCGCTCGAGGTCGCGCGCGACCAGGTTCAGAACGGCGCGCAGATCATCGACATCAACATGGATGAGGGGATGATCGACAGCGAGAAGGTGATGGTCGAGTTCCTCAACCTGCTCGCCGCCGAACCCGACATCGCCCGCGTCCCGCTGATGATCGACTCGTCGAAATTCTCGGTCATCGAGGCCGGGCTGAAATGCGTGCAGGGCAAGGCCCTGGTCAACTCCATCTCGATGAAGGAGGGCGTCGAAGCCTTCCTCCATCACGCGCGGCTCGTGCGCGGCTACGGCGCCGCGGTCGTGGTCATGGCCTTCGATGAGCAGGGCCAGGCCGATACGCTCGAGCGCAAGGTCGAGATTTGCACCCGCGCCTACAAACTGCTGACCGAGGAAGTCGGCTTCCCGCCCGAGGACATCGTTTTCGACCCGAACGTCTTTGCCGTCGCCACCGGCATCGAGGAACATTCCGGCTACGGCATCGCCTTTATCGAGGCCACCCGGCAGATCCGGCAAACCCTGCCGCATGCGCATGTCTCGGGAGGGGTTTCGAACCTCTCCTTCTCGTTCCGCGGCAACGAGCCGGTCCGCGAGGCGATGCACTCGGTGTTCCTCTATTATGCGATCCAGGCGGGCATGGACATGGGCATCGTCAATGCCGGCCAGCTCGCGGTCTATGAATCGATCGATCCGGAGCTGCGCGAGGCCTGCGAGGACGTGATCTTCGACAAGCGGCCCGATGCGACCGATCGTCTGCTGGAACTGGCGGAGAAGTATCGCGGCACCGCCGGCAAGGAAAGCAACCTCAAGGATCTGAGCTGGCGCGAAAAGCCGGTCGAGGAGCGGATTTCCCATGCCCTCGTGAACGGCATCACCGAGTTCATCGATGTCGATACCGAGGAGGCACGCCTGAAGGCCGAACGGCCGTTGCACGTGATCGAGGGGCCGCTGATGGCCGGCATGAGCGTTGTCGGCGATCTTTTCGGCGCGGGCAAGATGTTCCTGCCGCAGGTGGTCAAATCCGCCCGCGTCATGAAGCAGGCGGTTTCCCATCTCCTCCCCTATATGGAAGCCGAAAAGCTTGCCAATGGCCGCGACGGCGTGCGCAAGGCGGCCGGCACGATTCTGATGGCCACGGTCAAGGGCGACGTCCACGACATCGGCAAGAACATCGTCGGCGTCGTCCTCGCCTGCAACAATTACGAGATCATCGATCTCGGGGTGATGGTGCCGTCGGCCAAAATCCTGGAGACGGCCAAGAAGGAGAAGGTCGATGCCATCGGCCTCTCCGGCCTGATCACGCCCTCGCTCGACGAAATGGTGCATGTGGCCGCGGAGATGGAGCGCGAAGGCTTCGACATTCCGCTGCTGATCGGCGGGGCGACGACCAGCCGCGTGCATACCGCGGTCAAGATCCACCCGCAGTACCACAGCGGCCAGACCGTCTATGTCAACGATGCCAGCCGCGCCGTCGGGGTGGTTTCGAGCCTGCTTTCACCGGAGCAGCGGCCGGGCTACGTCGCCGATATCCGCGCCGAATACCAGAAGGTCGCCGACAAGCACACCCGGGGCGAGATCGAGAAGCAGCGCATTTCGCTCGCCAAGGCCCGGGCCAATGCATTTCGTCCCGACTGGGAGGCCTATGCGCCCCCCAAGCCGGCCTTCCTCGGCACCCGCGTTTTCGAGAACTACGACCTCTCCGAACTGGCGCGGTACATCGACTGGACGCCCTTCTTCCAGACCTGGGAGCTCAAGGGACGCTACCCGGCCATCCTCGAGGACGAAGAGCAGGGCGCCGCCGCGCGCCAGCTCTGGGAGGATGCCCAGGCGATGCTCAAGACCATCCTGCAGAAGCAGTGGTTCAAGCCAAGAGCCGTCATCGGCTTCTGGCCGGCCAACGCCGTCGGCGACGACATCCGGCTGTTCACCGATGAAAGCCGCAAGGACGAACTCGCGACCTTCTTCACCTTGCGCCAGCAGCTCACCAAGACCGGCGACAAGCCCAATATGGCGCTGGCCGATTTCGTCGCGCCGCTGGAAAGCGGCAAGCCCGACTATGTTGGAGGCTTCGTGGTCACCTCCGGGCTCGAGGAACAGTCGATCGCCGCGCGGTTCGAGCGCCAGAACGACGACTACTCGTCAATTCTGGTGAAGGCCCTGGCAGATCGCTTCGCCGAAGCCTTCGCCGAGGTGATGCATGAGCGCGTGCGCAAGGAATTCTGGGGCTATGCCCCTGACGAGGCCTTTGCGCCGGAGGAACTCATTAGCGAGCCCTATCGCGGCATCCGTCCCGCGCCCGGCTATCCTGCCCAACCCGACCACACCGAAAAGACCACGCTGTTCCACCTCCTCAACGCCAGGCAGCGCATCGGCGTCGAATTGACCGAGAGCTATGCCATGTGGCCCGGCTCGTCGGTCTCCGGCATCTACCTTTCGCATCCCGAGAGCTATTACTTCGGTGTGGCCAAGGTCGAGCGCGACCAGGTGATCGATTACGCCGCCCGCAAGGGCATGACGGTGCGCGAAGTCGAGCGCTGGCTCGGCCCGGTTCTCAATTACACCCCGGCGCCGGTCGTCGAGGCCGCGGAGTAGCCATGGGCGCGGTGCCCGGCCACGCCCCCTCCCCAATCCTCCCAACAAGGGGGAGGGCGTGGTCCTGCGCATGGGGCACGAGTACGCCCCACCCACGGAACGTCATCCTCGGGGGCGCGCAGCGCAACCCGAGGACCCAGCGGCGCCGCGTCGGCGGCGCAAAAGACTCATCTTGTCGCGCGGTGGACGTCGCGCGGCTGGGTCCTCGCGACAAGCGCGAGGATGACGGCCGGTGGGTGGGCATCGTCAGGCCATATCCACCGGACCACACCCTCCCCCGCTTGCGTGGGGAGGGTTGGGGAGGGGGTTCTTGCCAGATTGGGGAGGTGGTCCAATGACCGACCCCTACGCCAGACTTGCCGCCCCCATCCCCGTCACCGTCCTCTCCAAGTCCGCAGTCGGCGGTAGCACGAATGACGACATCGCCGTGATCCGCATGGAGCCGAGCCGCCACAACCACGCGTCCGGCGTCGAATGCATCGGCTGCGCCGCGGCGAGCGATATCCGCGCCGTTCTCTTCGACCTCTTGCAGTCCGCCCGCGAGGGACACCGCCCCATGTTCACCCGCGTCGTCGTCGACGCGAGCGCAATGCCCGACGCTTCGGACGTGATTGACCGGCTGATCCCCGGCAAGCTCCCCGCCCTCGGGCTCCGCGATCACGCGGTGGCGCGGAACTTCCATCTCGCCGAGGTGCGTTGAGTGGCCCGACGCCAGCAGTTTCCTATCCACACCCACTGAACCGTCATCCACGGACGCCGCGAAGCGGCGATCTCGTGGACCCATGCGATCGCGCCCCACACTCTGCACGATGAGGGTGGTGGATAGGCAGCATGGGTCCGCGAGGTCTCGCCCCGGCCGAAGCCGGGTTTCGCCCGCGGATGACGGCTTTGTGGGGGACATGCGCATCGCTGGAGCATCGTGGCGGCAGCACCCATCCCGCCGCTCCCTCCGCCCCCTACGGCGTCAAATCCTTCGGCGGCGTCAGCCCGTTGATCAGCGACGCGGTGGTGATCGTGTTCGCCAGCAGGCAGGCAATCGTCATCGGCCCGACCCCGCCCGGCACCGGGGTGATGGCGCCGGCCACCTGGGCTGCCGCGTCAAAGTCGACGTCGCCGACCAGCCGGGTCTTGCCCTCGCCCTTTTCCGGCGCCGGCACGCGATTGATGCCGACGTCGATCACGGTGGCGCCGGGCTTGATCCAGTCGCCCTTGATCATCCGCGGCCGCCCAACCGCCGCGACGACGATGTCGGCCCGGCGCACGACGTCCGGCAGGTCTCTCGTGCGTGAATGGGCAATAGTTACCGTGCAGTTTTCTCGCAGCAGCAGTTGCGCCATCGGCTTGCCCACGAGATTGGACCGGCCGACGATGACCGCATTCAACCCCGACAGCGAACCGAGTTGATCGCGCAGCAGCATGAGGCAGCCGAGCGGCGTGCAGGAAACCGGCCCGGGCAGCCCTATGGTGAGCTTCCCGACGCTCGCCGGCGTGAAGCAATCGACGTCCTTGTCCGGGGAGATTACATTGATCACCTTGTTCGGATCGATGTGACCCGGGAGCGGCAATTGTACAAGAATACCATGCACCTTGTCGTTCTTGTTCAATCGTTCGATGAGCTCAAGCAGCTCCGCCTCGCTGGTGTCGGCGGGCAGTTCATGCTTCTCGGAGAACATCCCGACCTCGGCGGTCTGCCTGGCCTTGTTGCTCACATAGACCTTGCTCGCCGGGTCCTCGCCGACGATCACCACCGCCAGACCCGGCGTGATGCCGTGCTCGCGCTGCAGCCGCGCCACATGGCCGGCGATCCGCGCGCGCAACCCCTCGGCATAGGTCTTTCCGTCGATGATCCTGGCGGTCATGGGCGTTCCCTCGGCTGTTTCGGCCCGCATATGAAGCAGATCGGCGCGATCCGCAACGCCTAGAAGGTTGTCGCGATCGCAATCCCCGCATCGGTGAGCGATCGGCGCAGACGCCGTGCGATTTCCATCGCATCGGGCGTGTCGCCGTGGATGCAGAGCGAGCGGGCACTGCTCTCAAAGACCGTGCCGTCGGTAGCGACGATCTCGCCCTTTTCCGCCAGCCGGATGGCCCGCGCCGCGATGGCCTCGTAGTCGTGCAGCACCGCACCGGGCTCGGAGCGGGGCACGAGCAGGCCGTTTGGCTGATAGGCGCGGTCGGCATAGGCCTCGCGGACGACCTCGAACCCCATGGCTTCCGCAACCTCCGCCTGGGCACTGTTGTCGAGCGCCAGGATGGCGAGGTTCTTCACCAGACCTTCGACCGAGGCAAAGCACAATGCGGCGACTGCCGGTTCTTCGGCCGCCATATTGGCGAGGGCTCCGTGCAATTTTAGGTAGCGGACTGCTGCACCTTCCTCTTCGGCGATTTCCACCAGGCGGCGCACCTGCCCGCGGACTTGGTCGTCGAGTTCCCGGGGAGGCAGCAGCAGACGCCGGCGCCCGAAATGCTCGCGGTCGGCGAAGCCGGGATGGGCGCCGATGGTGACGCTCCGTGCCTTGGCCGCACGGATCGTCGCCCGCATCGTCGTATCGTCGCCGGCGTGTCCCCCGCAGGCGATCGATGCGGACGAAATAACCTCGAGGATGGCCTCGTCGGCGCCCATGCCCTCACCCAGGTCGGCATTGAGATCGAGGCTGGTCACGCGTGTCCGGCCTTCAGCAGGGCATATGCCTGCGCCAGGGTGACCGGCCGGAAGCTGACTTCGCTACCCGGACGCATCTGAGCGAGACGGTCGAGGTCGGCGTCGACCACCGTGGCGATGCGCGGATAGCCTCCCGTTGGCTGGTGGTCCCGCATGAGCACGATCGGCGTGCCGTCGCCCAGAATCTGGATATCGCCCGGGACCACCGCGTCGGATACCAGCGAGAGAATCTCCGCCGCCGTAAAGACGCCGGCCCGGTCCTCGAGGCGCGCTCCCATGCGATCGATGCGATGCGAGATGACGAACGGCTCGGAGATGAAGTGTTCGCGAACGTCGTCGCTGAACAGATCGGCGTGCAAACCCCAGATGACGCGGATCGGCCCTTTCGCTGGCATTGCCGGACGCGGATGCATCGACATCCGCCGCTGCACCCGGCTGCCCACTGGGATCAGGTCCCCGGCCCGCAGCCCCCTGCCCTGCAAACCGCCAAGCCGTGAAACCAGGTTGGTGGCACGGCTGCCCAGCAGCAGGGGCACGTCGACTTCGTGGCTGGTCCTGAAGTATCCGTAGTTGCCGGCCGGTCCGGGAGCGATGTCGATCACATCGCCATCCTTGAGCGACATGCGCGCCGGCCATTCGAGCTTCTCCCCGTTGAGGCTGAGCGTGAACTCGCCGCCGTCGCAGGCCGCGCCAATAGAACCCCCTTCGACGCGCAGGCTGAGGCCACCGGTGGTGAACTCGATGGCTGTCGAACCGGCGCCGCCCAGCCACGCTTCAGCGCGCTGGAACGCGGCGCGGTCCATGGGCCCCGAGGCGCTGATGCCGTGGCGCAGGTAGCCGAAGCGTCCGGCATCCTGCAAAGTCGTCAGTGGTGCCGCCCGCAGGATGCGCAGTGCCGTCACTTCTTCGCCGCCTCGAATAGGACCTCGTCGCCTTCGCGCAACTGCGTCGGTGGATCTCTTTCCGCATCGAAATTGCGGAAGTCGGTCTGTCCGATGACATACCAGCCGGTGGGGATGGAGGTGGCGGTGATCGCCGTCTGCCCGGCCGCGAACAGCACGGTCCCGGCCGGCACCAGCGGGCGCACGGACGAGCGGCGCGGCAGTTCCAGATGCTCGGGATGGAAGCCGCAATAAACGAATCCCGGGGCGAAACCGGTGGTCAGCACGCGCAACGGGCGGGCGTTGTGCTCTGCGATGAAGGCGCTGGGCGCGAGCTTGAGCGCCGCCGCGACCTCGTCGAGATCCGGTCCCTCCTCGCCGCCGAATATCACGGCGATCCGATAGCGCTTGGGCCGCGCTCCTTTTCGTCCGTCCGGGCTCCCGATCAGCAGGCGCACTTCGCCGGCCAACTGGTCGAACGCGATTCGGGCGGGATCGTATTTCAGCAGCACCGAAACCAGGTTCGGGTCGATCTCGGTCACCCCCTCGGGCATCTGCTCGCGCAATCGGCGAGCGAAGGCGACCGTGGCGAGGTTGGCCCGATCCGACAGCGCGATCGCGAAGCGAACCAGCAGCCCGTGATCTCCGAGCGGAATGATCAGGGGGTTGGGAAGCGGCGCCGACTCTGCCGTCTGTGCCATCGGATCCCCCTGGGTCATGGCGGGTAGGGAGGGATTCGAACCCCCGGAACGCTTGCGCGTTCGCCGGTTTTCAAGACCGGAGCATTCAACCGCTCTGCCACCTACCCTCGCGGCTGGCGTTTAACCCGTAGCCCGCGTCACGGCAAGAGCAGCGTCGACCCCGTGGTTTCCCTTCCCTCCAGGGCGCGATGCGCTTCGGCGGCGTCCCTGAGCGCGAAACGCTGATTAACCGTCACCTTGATTTTTCCCGCAGCTATTGCCTCGAACAGCGCCGCTGCCGCCCGGCGGAGCTCCTCGGCCGTCGCGAAATAGGCGCCGCTGGTGGGGCGCGTCAGGTACAGCGAGCCCTTGGCCGCGAGGATGCCGAGATCGGGGATCGACACCGGTCCGGAGGCATTGCCGAAGCTGACCATGAGCCCGCGCGGCCGCAGGCAATCGAGCGAAGGCTCGAAGGTGACCTTGCCAACCCCGTCATAGACCACGTCGACGCCACGGCCGCCGGTCAGGTCGCGGATCCGCCCGGAGAAGTTTTCGATCCGGTAGTTGATGACCTCGTGGCAGCCATTGGCCCGCGCGAGCGCGATTTTCTCGTCGGAACCCGCGGTGCCGTAGACCGTCGCCCCGAGCGCGTTCGCCCACTGGCAGGCGATGAGCCCGACGCCGCCCGCCGCCGCGTGCCACAAGATGCTCTCCCCGGCCTTGAGCTTCCACGTCTCGAACAGGAGGTAATAGGCGGTCATGCCCTTGAGCATGGCCGCAGCCGCCGTTTCGAAGTCGATGCTGCCGGGCAGCGGGATGGCTCGCGACGCCGGCAGCAGCCGCTCTTCCGCATAGGCGCCGATGGGCCCGATATAGCCGACCCTGTCGCCGGGCTTGAATTCGCTTACGCCATCGCCGACCGCCGTCACCTCCCCCGCGCCCTCGTTGCCGGGAACGAACGGCGTCTCCACCTTGTAGAGGCCGGAGCGCTGGTAGACGTCGACGAAGTTGAGGCCGATCGCCCGGTTGCGGACGCGAAGCTGCCCCGGACCGGGGTCGCCGACGTCCCGGTCCTCGAGCTTCATTGCCCCGGGGCCGCCAGCCTCGTGTACGACAAAAGCGCGGGTCATGGCTTCTTCCTCGGTGCGGATTTCGGTCGCGCCCTGGCGCGCGCCGCCGGCGTCGACTTCGACCGCCGCTTGGTGGACGCGGGCGCGACGGCGCCGGCCGTCTCGGTGGCGATAGCGCCGGTCGTTACCGGCGTGACCTTGGCGCTGCCGCCCTCGCGGGCGAGCTTGCGCCGTTTCATGACGATGTTGATCGCTTCGACCAGCACCGAGAAGGCCATCGCCGAGTAGATGTAGCCCTTCGGGATATGGAGCCCCAGTCCGTCGGCCACCAGTGAAACGCCGATCAGCAGCAGGAAAGCCAGCGCCAGCATCTTTGTGGTGGGATGTTCGACGACGAACCTGGCCACCGGGCCGGACGCGACGAACATCACGCCGACGGCGACGATCACCGCCGCGATCATCACTTCCACATGCTCGGCCATGCCCACCGCCGTCACGATCGAGTCGATCGAAAACACCATGTCGATGACGATGATCTGGGCGATGATGACGGCGAAGCTGGCGGTCGCCTGTCTGGCCAGATCGTTCTCGTGCGGCTCCTCGATCGCCGCATGCATCTCGTGCGTCGCCTTGTAGACGAGGAAGATCCCGCCCGCGATCAGGATCACATCCTTCCACGAGAGCGCGAGGCCGAAGATCGTCAGCGCCGGTTCAGTGAGGCTGATGATCCACGAGATGATCAGCAGCAGGGCTATGCGGAAGATCAGCGCCAGCGCCAACCCGATCGTGCGTGCGCGGTCGGCCTGCGCCTTGGGCAAGCGCGACACCAGCACGGAGATGAAGACGATATTGTCGATGCCGAGCACGATCTCCATCACCGTGAGGGTCGTGAATGCGACCCACACATTGGGATCGGTTAGCAGCTCCAGCATCTGACGCTCCTTCGGGAGTGAGGTAAGGCGCTATATCTAGTGCCGGGCGTGAAGAGTTGGAAGTATCTCGATACGAGAAATAAAGGGTGCGGATTTTTCTTACGCAGCCTGCCCTTAGCATAAACCAGTCGCGCCCTTGCTGGTTCATCGCGAGGGGGAATGTTACGCTTTCGCGGCACCTGCAAGGAACAGACCAATGGACGCTTTCTCTCCCATCCCCGCCCTCGCCGGCGGATTGCTGATTGGTCTGGCCTCCGCCATTCTATGGCTCGGCAACGGACGCATCGTCGGAATCTCGGGCATCTTCGGTCAGTTGCTGCCGCCGGCCCGGACCATCGTCTGGCGTGTGATCTTCCTCGTTGCGCTGGTGCTCGGCGCCCTTGTGACCGCCTATATCATCCCCGGGCTCGGTGTCGGTGGTCCGGGGGGCGAGCCTGCCCAACTTGCCTTACCGCCGCCTTCCCTCGGTATCGGTGCGCCGGTTTGGATCGCCATCGCAGGTCTTCTGACCGGCTTCGGCACCAAGATCGGCAATGGCTGCACGTCAGGGCACGGCGTCTGCGGGATTGCCCGTCTCTCCAAACGGTCCTTCGCTGCCGTCGGCATCTTCTTCAGCGTCGCCATCATCACTGTCACGATAACGGGGATCGTTTGATGTCTCGCGCCCTTCGCCTGCCCTATCTGCTGACCGCCGCCCTGAGCGGCTTCCTGTTCGGCGCCGGCCTCTATGTCTCGCAGATGGTCGATCCGCAGAAGGTGCTCCGCTTCCTCGACGTCACCGCCATTCCCACCGGGGGCTGGGATCCGAGTCTCGCTTTCGTCATCGTACCTGCAATTGTGGTCATGTTCGTTGCCGTGCGCATCGGCAGGCGTCAGCCCGAGCCGCTGTTCGACACCGATTTCAACGAACCCGAATTCAAACGAATCGACGCCCCGCTGGTCGTCGGTGCGGTTCTGTTCGGCATTGGCTGGGGCATGTCGGGCATCTGCCCGGGCCCCGCGATTTCGCTCATTGCCTTTTGGCCGGACCATCTGCCGATCTTCCTGATTGCACTGTTTGTCGGTTCCTATGCGGGCGCGTTTGTCATACCGAGTGGGCGAGAAGAACGTCTGGCGGTGGCACGGTAGAGATGAACAAGGCGGATGCAGTTGTCGTCGGTGGCGGACTGGCGGGTCTGGCGGCTGCCATCGCCGTGGCAAAGGCCGGTCTCAATACGATTCACCTGGCGCCCCAGGGCCCGCGGGACCAGCGAACCTCGGCGCTGATGCTTCCGAGCGTTGCCTGGCTGCGGCAAGCCTCCCTGATTGGCGACCCTGCCACGCTCGGCCATCCTCTGACCCGGATTCGCATCATCGATGCCACCGGGCGTTTGCTGCGGGCGCCGGAAACGCTGTTCGACAGCGGCGAGGCTGGCCTTGCCGCCTTCGGCTGGAATTTCCCCAATGTGCTGCTGATGGAATCCTTCGAGAAGGCTGGGGCACGGCTTTCCAATCTTGAAACGCGCGCGGCCAGCCTCGCCGCCCTCAATGTCGACGGCGATGGCGTCAGCCTGACGCTGAGCGACGGATCGAATCTCGAGGCGTCTCTGGTCATCGGCGCCGACGGCAAGAAATCGCTGGTCCGCGCCGCGGCGGGCTTCCGGGCGCGGGAATACGATTTCACTCAGTCGGCACTCGTCTGCGACCTGGTGCTGGGGCGCCCTCTGGGGAGTACGTCGGTGGAGTTCCACTACGATCGGGGCCCGTTCACGCTTGTGCCGGCCGGCGACAACCGCGCCAATCTTGTCTGGATCGACGACCGTACTGTCCTCAAATCGGCTCAGGAGGGAGGCCGGGAGCACCTGCGCAAGATATTCCTGACCAGGTCACAGCGTCTGTTCGGGGACATTCAGCTGGCGACGCCGGCTCACTTGTTCCCCCTGAGTACGATCAGCGTGGAAAAGGCCGGCGCCGATGGCGTTGTACTCGTGGGAGAAGCTGCACATGCCTTTCCGCCGATCGGCGCACAGGGGCTGAACCTTGGCCTGCGCGACGTCGCTGACCTGTCCGATGCACTGCTCGCGGCCAAGGTGAAGCCGGCGGGCTGGGCCAGGGCGGTGAGCGAGGACTACGCCAGCCGGCGCAGCGGCGATCTCGCCCGTACCGGGACCATGGTCGATACGCTGTTCCGCTCGTTGCTGACCGACATGCTGCCGGCGCAGTTCCTGCGCGCTGGTGGGCTCTGGGCGCTCAAACTGCTGCCGCCGCTGCGCAAGCAGGCCTTCCGCCTCGGCATGGGCGCGCACTGACGAAAAAGGGGCGCCGAAGCGCCCCTTCCAAACCAATCATGCGCGGCCTACTGGGCTGGTGCGTCGCCGCCATCGAGCTGGCGACGCAGCTCCTCGGCTCGATCCTGCAATTGCTTCTCGAGCGCCGACTGTCCGGCGGTTTCCTGGTTGAACTGTTCAAAGGTCATGGCGGCGTCGCCGTCGTATACGGCGGTAAAGCCGGCGAGATCGATCTCGATCACCAGATCCTGGTTCTGCCGGTTCTTGGCCGTCAGCTTCAGCTTGCCGCCCTTCTTGAGGCTGTTGACATAAGCCTCGTTGATGACGAGCTGGGTCGCGCAGGACTGCGGATCGCAGAGCATGAAGGGAACGCGGATCGGCTTGCCACCGTCGATCTGCCAGGTAAGTCCGAACGGCAACAGTACGCCGAGCGGCACCGCCGCGACGGCCAGCAGCCGGCTTTCCTGCCCCGGATCGTCACGCAACAGGAACGAACCGAGGAACTGGTTGTTGGCGACCACGACCTGACGCATGATGCAGGCCTTCTTGCCGCCATCAAGCGGGTCGCAGACCTTTAGCCAGTTGTCGCCGGGTTTGCGGGGGGCAGCAGGTGTGGCGGCCACCGCTGCGGCTACCGCGGCCTGCCCGGCTGCGGGGGCCTCGCCTGCCGCCGGAGCCTCTTGGGCGAGCGCCCCGAACGAGGGCAGCATCAGCACCGCGGCCGCAATGCCGGCAATCAAATGGTTCTTCAGGGTCATCGAATTTCCTTGAGCTTCCCTTGCGATCGGCGACTCTCTGGCCACCCTAAATCTGACGCCCTTCAAGGGGCGAATTCCGGCAATAACATGACCGACCGGGCTTTCCAACGGATTATCCGTCGAGTGTTGCCCCCGCGCATGGGCCCGCTCACGCCGCGGCGCCTTCGGCAAGCCGGGCCATCCGCGACAGGATGGCCGCCGTACCCTTGAGGCGCGCTGCGGGAGTCGGCCAGTCACGGGCGAAGACCAGCTTCTGATCGGGTTTGATGCGGACCTGAATCGAGGGATCCGAAACCATCCGGACCAATGCCGCCGGGTCCGGAAATTCATTGTTGCGCAATGTGATGACCACGCCCTTGGGGCCCGCGTCGACCTTTTCGACATTTGCCGTGCGGCAAAGCGCCTTGACCAGGATGACCTTGAGCAACGCCTCGACCTCTGGCGGCAGCGGGCCGAACCGGTCGATCAGCTCGGCACCTACGGCATCAATTTCTCGTGCGTCGGCCAGATCGCCCAGCCGCCGGTAGAGCTGCATGCGCAGTTGCAGATCCGGAACGTAGTGCTCGGGGATCATGACCGGCATGCCGAGCGAAATCTGCGGGCTCCATTCGTTGGTGTCCTCATATGCCACGGCCCCACCACGCAGGGATGCAACCGCCTCCTCCAGCATAGCCTGATAGAGCTCGAACCCGACCTCGCGGATGTGGCCCGATTGCTCCTCGCCCAGCAGGTTCCCTGCCCCGCGGATGTCGAGATCGTGGCTGGCGAGTTGGAAGCCTGCCCCCAGGCTCTCCAGCGACTGCAGCACAGTCAGTCGCCGTTCCGCCGTATCGGTCAGCTTCTGGTCGACCGGCACCGTGAACAGCGCATAGGCGCGCTGCTTCGCCCGGCCGATACGGCCGCGGATCTGGTAGAGCTGCGCCAGCCCGAAATTGTCGGCCCGATGGACGATCAGCGTATTTGCGTTGGGAATGTCGAGGCCGGATTCGATGATGGTCGTCGAGACCAGCACGTCGAATTTCCCATCGTAGAAATTGTTCATGATGTCGTCGAGCTCGGTCGCCGGCATCTGGCCGTTGGCGACCACGAACGACACTTCCGGCACCTGCGTCCGCACGAACTCTGCGATGTCGGGCTGATCCTTGATTCTTGGAACGACGTAGAAGGTCTGGCCACCGCGGTACTTTTCGCGCAGCAGGGCTTCTCTGATGCTCAATGGATCGAATGGCGAAATGAAGGTTCGGATCGCCAGCCGGTCGACCGGCGGGGTGGCCAGCAGCGAGAGATCGCGAACACCGGTGAGCGCCAGCTGCAGCGTTCGCGGAATCGGTGTCGCCGTTAGGGTCAATACGTGGACGTTGTCCCGGAGTTCCTTGAGCCGCTCCTTGTGCGCGACGCCGAAATGCTGCTCCTCGTCGACGATCATCAAGCCCAGATCCTTGAACTCGATGGATTTGCTCAGAAGGGCGTGGGTGCCCACGATGATGTCGATGCTGCCGTCGGCGATGCCTTCCTTCGCCGCCTTCATCTCGGCACTGGAAACCAGCCGCGATGCCTGCGCGACGCGCACCGGCATCCCCGCGAAACGTTCGGAGAAGGTCTTGAAATGCTGGCGCGCCAGCAGCGTGGTCGGCACCACGACCGCGACCTGCCGCCCCGACATGGCCACGGCGAAAGCGGCGCGCAGCCCGACCTCGGTCTTGCCGAAGCCCACATCGCCACACACCAGCCGGTCCATCACCCGTCCTGACGTCAGGTCTTCGAAAACCGCGTCGATCGCCGCCAGTTGGTCTTCTGTCTCGTCATAGGGGAAGCGGGCCGCGAATTCGTCGTAAAGTCCTGACGGCAGCTCTACGGGCTCCGCCGTCGACAGCTGGCGCTGCGCCGC
>JAUXUM010000161.1 GCA_030680995.1 Devosia sp. | reverse complement strand
ATGCACTCGTCGAGTTGCATGATGATGTCGCTGTCCAGCAGCGTCTGGATCTCGATCGAGCGCTCGGGGGTAAGATCGTGGGCGGAGCCGTCGATGTGCGAGCGGAAGGTGACGCCCTGCTCGGTGAGCTTACGGAGCCTGGCCAGCGACATCACCTGGAAGCCGCCGGAATCGGTGAGGATCGGCCACTGCCAGTCCATGAAGGCATGAAGGCCTCCCAGCGCCGCGACGCGCTCGGCCCCTGGCCGCAGCATCAGGTGATAGGTGTTGCCCAAAAGGATGTCGGCGCCGGTCTCGCGCACCTGCTCTGGATACATGGCCTTGACCGTGCCAACGGTGCCGACCGGCATGAAGGCGGGCGTTTCGATCTCGCCGCGCGGCGTGTCGATGCGACCGCGCCGGCCCATTCCGTCGGTGGCCATCAGGGCAAAACTGAACTCTTTCACTCGTCGTCCTCTTCCCGCGGGGCGCGGAATAGCAGGGAAGAGTCGCCGTAGGAATAGAAGCGGTAGTGGTTTTCGATGGCGTGGCGGTAGGCTGCACGCATCGTCTCCAACCCGGCGAAGGCGCTGACCAGCATGAAGAGCGTCGAGCGCGGCAGGTGGAAGTTGGTCATCAGCAGGTCGACCACCCGAAAGCGGAAGCCGGGCGTGATGAAAATGTCGGTTTCACCGCTGAACGGCCGCAACCGGCCGGTGGCGCGGGCGGCGCTCTCGAGCAGGCGCAGGCTGGTCGTCCCGACCGCAACGATACGTCCGCCCTTGTCCTTGGCCGCCTGCAGCCGGTGCACGACCGCCTCGGTGATTTCGCCCCATTCGGCATGCATGAGGTGGTCCGCAGTGTCCTCGACCTTGACCGGCAGGAAGGTCCCCGCCCCGACATGCAGCGTCACCCGCTCGATCCCTACGCCCATGTCGGCAAGCCGTTGCAGCAAGCCCTCGGTGAAATGGAGCCCAGCCGTCGGCGCCGCGACAGCCCCGTCGACCGCCGCATAGACCGTCTGGTAGTCGGTCTTGTCGCGCTCCTCGACCTGCCGTTTGGCGCCGATATAGGGCGGCAGCGGCATGGCGCCGTGCGACTTGATGGCTTCGTCGAGCTCGGCGCCGCCGAGATCGAAGCTCAGCGTCACCTCGCCGGTTTCGCCTTTGCCAGCGACGACCGCGCCCAGGCTTTCATCGTCCCCGAGCGCCAGCCGGTCGAGGACATGCAGGCGCTTGGCCGGTCGGGCGAAGGCCCGCCAGGTATTGGCGTCAACGCGCTTGTGCAGGTTGAAGGCGACTTTGGCACGGTTCTCGCCTCGGATGCGGGTGCCGGCAAGTTCGGCCGGCAGCACCTTGGTGTCGTTGACGACGAGCACGTCGCCGGGGCGCAGCAGATCAAGCAGATCGGTCACGTGCCGGTCCGCCAGAGGGCGACCGGGCTGGACCACCAGCATGCGCGCCGAATCCCGGGGCTCTACGGGATGCAGCGCGATGTGGTCGGGCGGCAGGTCGAAGTCGAAATCGTCGACACGCATCAGGTGCCGCTGCAGTTCACGGCCCAGGCGCCGTGGCCCGGAACGCGCAAGGTCCCGGCGTAGATCGTGTCCGCGTCACCCTCCCTGGCCTTGAACAACCGGAGCTCGGCCATTCTGGCGCCGGGCTTTTCGTCCATGGCGCCGACCGAGATAGCCGGCCCCACGACGCTGATCACATCGAGGGCGCCGGCGAGAAAATCAAAGCTGGCCTGACCCTCTGCGTCGCCGCCATTGATCCACTCCGTCGCCATTGACGGAGTGGAGAGGCCGGCAAGCGCTACCGCGATGGCAGCGCCGCGAATCATACAGCGAGGTCCGCCGCCACCTTGACCGAGAGCATCCTGTCGGGATCGCGCACCGGTTCCCCCCGCTTGATCTGGTCGACGTTTTCCATACCTTCGATGACCTTGCCCCAGACGGTGTACTGCCGGTCGAGGAAGCGGGCGTCGTCGAAGCAGATGAAGAACTGCGAATTGGCGCTGTCAGGGTTCTGCGAGCGAGCCATCGAGGCGGTGCCGCGCGCATGCGGCTCGGCACTGAACTCCTGCTTCAGATTCGGATATTTCGACGAGCCCGTACCGGTGCCGGTCGGATCGCCCGTCTGCGCCATGAAGCCCTCGATCACGCGGTGAAAGACGATGCCGTCGTAGAAGCCCTCACGCGCCAGCTTCTTGATGTGCGCCACATGGCTGGGTGCGAGGTCGGGGCGCATGGCGATGACCACCTCGCCCTTGGTGGTCTCGATGACGAGCGTGTTTTCGGGATCGGCATAATCAGCCATTGGGCAATTCCTTCTAGCGATATTCAATCTTGGCGGTGATGATCTTGTCGGGACCGGCGACCATGCCGTTCTGGGCCTGGTCGCCCTTCTTGATCGCATCGACGTATTCCATGCCGGAAACGACCCTGCCCCAGACCGTATACCGGCCGTTGAGATGGGGGGCGTCGGCATAGGTGATGAAGAACTGCGAATTGGCGCTGTTCGGATCATTGGTCCGGGCGGCGCCGATGACGCCGCGCGCGAAGGGTTCATTGGAGAATTCGGCCGCAAGATCAGGAAGATCCGAGCCACCCATGCCGGTACCCGTGGGGTCGCCGGTCTGGGCCATGAAGCCCTCGATCACCCGATGGAAGACGATACCGTCATAGAACCCCTGATCGGCGAGGGTGACGGCGCGCTCGGCATGCCTGGGTGCCACGGCCGGGAGCAGTTCGATATCGACGGTGCCGCCCTTGAGTTCCAGCAGCAGATACGGTGTGCCGCTCTGGGACATGGCGGCGGTGGGAGCCGCGATCGAAGCGGCGAAGAAGATGCCGAGGGCGGCCAGGATGAAGCCGAGGATGAGCCCGGCACGTTTTATTGGGGAGTTCATACTTTGTTGAGAGCCTTCAAAACGATAGCGGGGACGAAGGCGCTGATGTCGCCTCCCATTTCGGCGATCTGGCGCACAAGTGTGGCGGAGATGTGCCGGACATGCGGGCTCGACGGCAAAAATACCGTCTGCAGGTCGGGCGCCATCTGGGCGTTCATGCCGACCATTTGCATCTCGAAATTATAGTCCGTGGTGTCGCGCAATCCGCGAATGATCAGCTTGGCGCCATGCGAACGCGCCGCCTGCACCATCAGACCGTTGAAATCGACCACTTCGATTTCGGTATCGGTCCGCTTGCCGATGGAGTCGAGCGCCGCGCGGAGCAGCGCCAGCCGATCTTCATGCGAAAACAGCGGCTTCTTGGCGTGATGCGTACCGACGGCCACGACCAGCCGGTCGACCAGCTTGCAGGCCCGTTCGATGACGTCGAGATGGCCATTGGTCAGCGGATCGAAGGAGCCGGGGTAGAATCCGACGAGTCTGGTCATGGCGGGGGACCCTCCTGATCGCTAGCGCAGGGTTTGTGTCATGCCTGATGCCGCATGGCAAGCTGGCGGAAGCCGGCGCACGCGGCGCTCGGAGGCCCCTTCGCCCGGCCGGCTATCGCCGCATAAATGGCGTCGGTCGAGTCGGCGGCGACCATGAGAAACAGTCCCAGCAGCACGATCTGCGGGAAGGTCGGCCCTTCGAGGCTGACGAACTGCGGGGGGGAAGGACCCGAAGAAAAGCAGGGTCCTGGGGTTGGCCCAGATCAAGGGACAGCTCTCGACGCGGCCTGGCCTCCGAACACGCTGGCGAGGCCGGCGCGCGGGAGCCCAGGCTGAGCGAAGTGGCGACGACGATGGCAACGGCCGGACCTGGAACGATTGCTGCGATGAGCGCGGCGAGGACCAAGGTGACGAGGGTCGAGATTTCCGCATGGGCGCCTCCCGTTCAGGAGAAAGGCACCTCGCGCGCCGAAAAAGAAGCTCCTGAACCGGCCTGGGGCCGGTTCAGGAGACCGGATGCCTATTCGGGCACGACCTCGCCGCCGGTCACCTCGCCGTCGCCGTTTTCCTCGCTTTCGGGCTCGCTGATGCGTTCGACCGAGACGACCTTCTCGTCCTCGGCGGTCTTGAAGACGCGGACGCCCTTGCTGGCGCGTTTGGCGAAGCGGATGCCTTCGACGGGGACGCGGATCAATTGCCCGCCGTCGCTGACCAGCATGATCTGGTCGCTCATCTCTACCGGGAAGGACGCGATGAGGTTGCCGATCTCGTCGAGCTTGGAGAGGTCCGTCGCCTGGATGCCCTTGCCGCCGCGGTTGGAGATGCGGAAGTCGTAGGCGGACGAAATCTTGCCGTAGCCGCGTTCGTTGACGGTCAAGACGAACTGCTGCGCGGCGCCCATCTCTGCGTAACGCTCCACCGAGAGCGACACCTCGCCGCCCTCCTCCTCGGCTTCATCGGAAGGTTCGGGGGCCTCCGCCCCACCCTCGTCCTCGCCGGTCGCCGCCCGGCGGGCAGCCCCATCGAGCTTGAGGAAGGCGTTGCGCTCCGCCGGCGAGGCGTCGAAGTGGCGGAGAATGGACATCGAAATCACCCGGTCGCTCTCGGCCAGGAGGATGCCGCGGACGCCGGTGGAATCGCGGCCCTTGAACACGCGGACATCCGTGATTTCAAACCGGATCGCCCGGCCCAGTGCCGTCGTCAGCATGACGTCGTCGGCTTCGGTCGCGGTCTCCACCCCAACGATCTCGTCGCCCTCGTCGAGCTTCATGGCGATCTTGCCATTGCGGTTGATCGAGGTGAAATCGGCCAGCGAATTGCGGCGGATGCCGCCGCTGCGGGTCGAGAAGATGATGTCGAGCGTGCTCCACTCTGCCTCGTCCTCCGGCAGTGGCAGGATGGAAGTGATTCGCTCGCCCTGATCCAGCGGCAGCATGTTGACCAGCGCCTTGCCACGCGCCTGCGGCTCCGCCACCGGCAGCCGCCAGACCTTGAGCTTGTATGCCTGTCCGAGCGACGAGAAGAAGAGCACCGGCGTGTGGGTATTGGCCACGAACAGGCGCGAGACGAAATCCTCGTCGCGGGTCGCCATGCCTGAACGGCCCTTGCCGCCGCGGCGCTGCGCCCGATAGGCCGAAAGCGGCACGCGCTTGATGTAGCCGCCATACGTGACGGTCACCACCATGTCCTCGCGCGCGATCAGGTCTTCGTCCTCGAAGTCCCCGGCGGCCTCGTCGATGGTGGTCAGGCGCGGGGTCGAGAACTGCTCCTTGATCCCGGCGAGTTCGGCGCGGATGATGTTCATCACCCGGTCGCGGGAGCGCAGGATATCGAGATAGTCCTCGATGTCCTTGCCCAGGCCGTTGAGTTCTTCCCCGATCTCGTCGCGCCCGAGCGCGGTCAGCCGCGACAGCGTCAGAGCCAGGATCGCGCGGGCCTGCTCGTCGGAGAGCTTGAAGGTGCCGTCGTCGTTGATCTTGTGGCGCGGATCGTCGATGAGCGCGATCAGCGGCGCGACGTCGGTCGCGGGCCAGTGGCGCTCCATGAGCCGCTCGCGCGCGGTTGTCGGGTCGGGCGAGGTACGGATGAGGGCGATGACTTCATCGACATTGGCCACCGCCACCCCGAGACCGACCAGGATATGGGCGCGGTCGCGGGCCTTGTTGAGCAGGAACCGGGCGCGCCGGGTCACCACTACCTCGCGGAAGTCGATGAAGGCGACGAGCATCTGCTTGAGGCTCATCAGTTCCGGCTTGCCGCCGTTGAGGGCGACGAAGTTGCAGCCGAACGAAGATTGCAGCGGGGTGAAGCGGTAGAGCTGATTGAGCACCACATCGGCAACGGCGTCGCGCTTCAATTCGATGACGACGCGCATGCCGTTGCGGTCGGACTCGTCGCGGATGTCGGAGATGCCCTCGATGCGCTTGTCGCGCACCAGCTCGGCCATCTTCTCGATCATCACCGCCTTGTTCACCTGATAGGGAATCTCGGTGACGATGAGCGCTTCGCGCTCCTTGCGGACTTCCTCCACCACCACGCGGCCCCGCACCGGAATCGAGCCACGGCCGGTCTCATAGGCGGAGCGAATGCCCGAGCGTCCCAGAATGATGCTTGCGGTGGGGAAATCCG
>JAUXUM010000155.1 GCA_030680995.1 Devosia sp. | reverse complement strand
GGACGATCTCCTTTTCGAGCCGGGCGGCAAGCGCATTGACCTCGGCAATGGAATGGATGGTCCGCCGGTTGACGGCGAGGTGGCGTCCGAGCTTGAGCGCCTTGGCTTCGCAGCGCGCTCTGAGGTCTGTGTCGGCGATGGTCTCGAAATCGGCATTGTGAGCGAGGCCGAGGATGCGGCGGTGGATTTCGACGCCGGCGAAGCCGAGGGCCTCGACCCAAATATCTGTGAGCAGCGCATCGAGCGCCTGTTCGGCGCCGAGGGCGTCGCCCTGGTCCTCGAAAAGCGACGCCTGGTACAGAATGCCCTTCCGCTCGGTGCGCCAGAGAGCGGCAAACTCGGCGGCAAAGGTCGCCCAGGTCTCGTCGATGACGCCGAGCAGGTAGGCCCTCATGCCGGCACGGCTGCCCGCATCTTCGTGGCCGCTCTGCGAGAAATAGCTCATCCAGAAATTGGCCAGCAGCATGCCGACATCGAAGGCGAAGGGGCCATAGACAGCAAATTCGGGATCGATGACGCGGGTCTCTTCGATGGTCACCATGACCGAGCCGCTATGGAGGTCGCCATGCAGCAAGGTCTCCGCCTTGGCGACGAAGAGGTGCTTCATTTGTTGCGCCGCGACCTTCAGGTCCCGGTCGGTCCGCAACTCGGCGACGATGCCATCGAGCTGCGGGGTGGTGTGGTGGTTCATCTTGGCGGCGAAATAGGGGTCGGAGAACACCAGGTTCTCGGTTATGTCGCAGAGTTCGACATTGTCGGCGAACAGCGCCAGATCGGCCTTGCGGTCCTTCGTGACCATGGCGAGATCGGAGCCGCGGAACAGAGTGCGGGCGAGGAAATTGCCGAGATCCCTGGCGATTCTGGGCAGTTGCTGTCCCTCGATCAGGGCGCGCCTCAGGATGATATGCGGGGTTAGGAACTCCATGACGATGAGCGCCTGTGCCTCATCGAAGAACAGGATGTCCGGCACCATGCCGGGGTCACGGGCTGCCTGGCGCTTGAGGGCGTGATACTCGAAGAACGATCGCTTCAGCGGTAGTGGCCAGCTGTCACCGACGAGGCGCACATAGGGCAGGGCCTGCTTGACGATGACGGCGCCGGCGTCGCCGGTGACGATGAACACCAGGTTGAGATTGCCGTCCCCGACTTCGCGCACTATCCAATGCGACGCATCGGCGCCGATGCGTGCCGCGAGCACCGCATTGCTGCCGAGCCGCTCAGCCAGCGATTTCACCGTCAGCGCCAGAAAGTCCTGATTTCCTGCCATCTCGTCCTCCCCGGCCGGTGGGCCATTCCGCTTTGTGCACCGCCTCACGTCACTTTGGTAGGGCAGGTTTCTGTCAAATGTCAACATGCTTGACAATTGACGAGACTCCGCCGTAGCATCGGATTAGGGAGGACTTGATGGCCGACGACGCCGTGTTCCGCATTGCCGGTCTGCGCAAGGCTTTCGGCCCGATCACGGTGCTGGGCGGCATCGACATGGCGCTGTATCCAGGCGTGGTCACCGTGCTGATGGGCGCCAACGGGGCCGGCAAGTCGACGCTGGTGAAGATCGTTTCCGGCGTCTACAGCCTTGACGCCGGCACCATCACGCTCGCCGGCCAGTCCTTCGTGCCCCGGACCCCGGCCGAGGCCATCCGCGCCGGCGTGGTGACGGTGCACCAGAACATCAACGATGGCGTGGTCGCCGATCTGGACGTGGCGACCAACCTTACCCTCGACCGGCTAAGCGGGCGCGGCGCGCACCTGCTGTTCAATCCGCGTCGCGTCTGTCGCGAGGCGCGCGACGTAGCCGAGCGCATGGGGCTTGCCATCGACCTCGGCGCCAAGGTCGGCGACCTGTCGCCGGCCGACCGGCAGATGGTCGCCATCGCCCGGGCCATGGCGCACCAGCCGAAGGTGCTGATCCTTGATGAGCCGACCTCGTCGCTCTCCAGTACCGAAGCCAACCGGCTGTTCGAGCTCCTGGACCGGCTGAAGGCGCACGGCGTCGCCATTCTCTACATTTCGCACCGCATGTCTGACATCAGGCGCCTCGCCGACCGCGTCGTATCGCTGCGCGACGGCCGGATCACCGGGGTGTTCGAGGGCGAGCGGCTCGACTACGAGGGCGCCGTCAACGCCATGCTGGGGCAGAAGATCAGTCTCAATGCCGTGGCGGTGCGCGACGGCGGCCGACCGGTATTCCGGGCCGAGGGGCTGCAGATCGCCGCCGCTTCCCGGCCTTTGAGCCTGACGCTGGGCGACGGCGAGATCGTCGCGGTGACCGGTTTGGTCGGCGTTGGCAAGACGGCGCTGGCGGAAACGTTGTTCGGGGCACGGCAGCCGCTGGCTGGCACCATGGCGCTGGACGGCAAGGCCTTCGCGCCGAAGATGACGCACGAGGCGATCGGTGCCGGGGTCTTCCTCGTCGCCAAGGATCGCGCCGAGAGCGGCATCGTCCCGGATTTCAACATCTACGAGAACATGAGCCTGCCCTTCCTCCGGCGGCTGTCGGACTTCGCCATCTCGCGGCGCGGGCGGGAGCGGACCATGGCCCGATCGCAGATCTCGGCCCTCGGCATCGTCTGCCGCACCGAGCGCGACGAGATGGCGATGCTCTCCGGCGGCAACCAGCAGAAGGTGATGGTGGCGCGCTGGCTGACCCACGCCGCGCGGCTGCTGATCCTCGATGAACCATTCCAGGGTGTCGATATCGCGGCGCGGCGGGATATTGCCGCCAAGCTGCGCGCCTCGGCGGCCGGCCGGGCGACGATCATCTTTCTCACCGAACTCGACGAGGCCTTCGAGATCGCCGACCGCATCCTGGTGATGTCCGAGCACACGCTGGTCGGCGAGCATCGCAATTCCGAGATCGACACCGACCGGCTGCTGGCGGAAATCGCCGGCCAGCACCAGGCGGCTTAGAGAATGACAGAGTCCCCCATGACTACCCAGCAAACCGCTCTCCGCCCGCAGATTTCCGCCCGGCTCAGCCCGCGCGAGCTTGCCATCCGCTACGGCTTTTTGGTGCTGCTGGTCGGCATGGTGCTGTACTTCGGGATTTCCACCCAGGGCTTTGCCAGCCCGCAAAGCGCTGTGTTCATCTTCCAGTCGGTGTCGATCACCGGCATTCTGGCGCTGGGCGTAACGGCGACCCTGGTGGTCGGCGGGTTCGACCTGTCGATCGGGTCGGTCGCCACCACGGCGATGATGGCCTCGTCTTACGTCATGGTTGTGATGGGCGGCGACGCGCTCTCCGCCGTGGCAGTCTGCCTCGCCATCGGCGTGGTGGTCGGGCTGATCAACGGCTTCCTTATCGTCTATATGCGGGTGCCGGACCTCTTGGCGACGCTCGGCATGATG
>JAUXUM010000151.1 GCA_030680995.1 Devosia sp. | reverse complement strand
AAGGGGGAGGGAGGGGCGTGAACCGCGGGTCCCGCAGGCTCAAGGGCATCGGTTCTCGCTCCATCCCTCCCCCTCGTGGGGAGGGTGGACCGGCGCAGCCGGGACGGGTGGGGGGTAAGCCGCAGGCTCAGAGGGTGAGGGTTGGCATATCCCTCCCCCTTGCGGGGCTTCGGAGCGGCCCGAAGGGACAAATCGCTCCAGTGGAGCGATTTGAGCGAGAAAGGCCATGAGAGGCGGAGCCTGCCCCGGCGGAAGCCGGGGCTCGAATGGCAGGGGGTCAGGGGTGGGGGGTGAGGTGAGCACCCCAACAGCGGGGAACAACGCCGATGCTCCAACCCCTCCCCCCCGCGCTGTGAAAATCGAGCCTGCCGCTTCCCCGAGTCGCCGCGAACGGGTAAGGCTCATCCCATGTGAACATTGGCGAGGGATTCATGAGCGGCATATTCCTGCGTTGGGGCGTTCCCGGCTTTGTCACCGTCGTGGGCGGAACCGCCATCGGCATCATGATGACCGGCGAGAACATCGCCTCCGATCTGACCGGCCGGGCCGGCGGCGCGCTGGCCGCCGCCGGGTTCGGCTGGGCCTCGGTCGGCTTCGAAGCCCGCGACGCGGTGATCTCGGGCACCGCCACCGATCGACGGATGATCGATGCGGCGATCGCCCGCGTCGCCGCCGTGCATGGCGTCCGCTCGGTGCGCTCCGGCATCGTTCTGGCCGAGTTCGTCAGTCCGTTTCCGTTCGAGGCCCGGATCGACGGCGACGCGATTGCCGTTTCCGGCGGCGTGCCCGACGAGACCGCGCATGCCGAAATCATCCTGCGGACCGCCGCGGCCAGCGACGGGCTGCGGCTGATGTCCGGTGCCCCCGGGCGCGCGGCCTGGCGCGCCGCCGTCGACTACGGGCTGACCCATCTCGAGCAGTTCGACCAGGGCCGGATCTCGCTCGCCGATCTCGATCTCTCCATTTCCGGCCGCGCCAGATCGTCCGATGCCTACGACGCGCTGAAAGGCTTGAGCCGCGCCGGCGTCCCCCAGGGGGTGCGGCTTGCTTCCGTCGAGATTGCTCCGCCGCTGGCTTCGCCCTTCGAGTGGCGCGCCCGCTTCGACGGCGTCCGCGTCCTGGTCTCGGGCCACACGCCCACCGAGGCCTTCGCGCGGCGGCTTCAGACCGCCGGAATTGGCGGCGTGCCGGTATCGGCCAGCCTGATGCTGGCCTCGGGCGCCCCGCAAGGTTTCGACGATACGGCTTTGCTGCTGCTGGCGAATCTGGTCCGGCTCGAGCAGGGTGCCGCCTCCATCTCCGACGGCGATGTCAGCCTGAGAGGCGCGCCGCCGGATCGGGGGACGGCTGAAGCGGTGCTATTGGCGATGACGCCGCTGGAGGCGACGGTGACGCTCGATCCCCCGCGCGTCGCCGACTACGAGTTCACCGCGGTTCGCGGCGCCGGAGCCGTCACCCTGACCGGCTTCGTGCCCGATGCCGCCACCCGGGATCGGCTGGATGCGCTGGAGGCCGTCGATGCGGCGGGGCTCGAACTGGCGCGGGGCGCTCCCGAACGCTTCCAGTCGGGCGTCGATTTCGTGCTCGACGCCCTTGCCCGCATGAGCGACGGCCGCGCCATCATCCGGGGCACCGTGATTTCTCTCGAGGGCAGGGCGAACACGGCCGCCGATTTCGCCGTCCTCGAAACCACGGTCGCGCTGGGGGCGCCGCAGGGGCTTATTCTCGCCAAGGCGGAGATCAGGCCGCCGCTCGCCGATCCCTTCGTCTGGTCCGCCGAAAAGGCCGGGGACGGCTCGGTCGCCATGGGCGGCTTCGTGCCGAGCCGGCAGGCGCGGGAGGCCCTGCGGGCCGCCGTGCCCGCTCCGGGCCTCGATTCGACGACGCTTGCCGATGGCAATCCCCCCGATTTCGAAACCGCGGCCACGGTCGCCCTGGCCGTGCTGCAACTGCTCGACACCGGCACGGTCGCCTATGATGGCCGGCTCTGGAGCCTGACCGGAACCGTCGATACGCCGCAAAAAGCCTTCGCCGCCGAGACCGCCTTTGGCGCCGCCGGCCTGCGCGCCGCCGGCTGGTCCTATGCGGTGGCCCTGCCGGAGCCGGCGGATGCCGCGACGCCGCCGATCGTCGATCCCTATGTCTGGCGCGCCCGGAAATCGGCGGACGGCGTGGTGACGCTGGGAGGATACGTGCCGGCCGAGGCCGCCAGGAGATTCTTCGCCCGCCGCGCCGGCGGCGGCGCCATCGACAATTCGCAACTGGGCGCCGGGGCCCCGGAGGGGTTCATCGCGGGCGCGCTGGCCGGCCTCGATGCCCTCGGCCAACTGAACACCGGCACCGCCGGCTACGAAAACGGCGGGTGGCGGCTGACCGGCGTCCCGCGGACCGCGGAAGACGGCGCGGCGGCATTGGCCGCTCTGAACGCCGGAGCCGGGTGGGAGGCCTCGCTCTCGGCCCCCATTGTCGCGCCCGAACCGCGGCCGTCCGCCGAGCCGGAGCCAGCCGCCGGGCCCGGGCCGGAACCGCTGGCCGAACCCGAGGTTCCCGCGGAGATGGTACCGGAACCGGAGCCGGAAATCGCCGCCGAACCCGAGGTTCCCGCGGAGATAGTACCGGAACCGGAGCCGGAAATCGCCGCCGAACCCGAAATCGCCGCCGAACCCGAAGTCGCGGCCGAACCCGAAGTCGCGGCCGAACCGGGTCCCGTGGTCCGTAATTTCGCCTTCGAAGCCAGCAAGGCGCTGGGTGCGCCCGTCGAGTTCAAGGGAACGGTACCCGCCGATGCCACGAGGCGCTATTTCGGGGTCATCGCCGGCATGGTCCCCACCGGTGGCCTCGTGGTCGGCGGAGATCTGCCGGCCGACTTCATTCCCAATGCCGATGCCGGGATCCGGGCTCTGGCCATGCTCTCGGACGGTCACCTGGGCCTCGACGGAGACAGATGGGTCCTGAGCGGCCGGGCCGAATCCGAGGCGGAGCGATCCGCGGCGCTTGCCAGGCTCGACGTCCTGCCCTCGACCGGGGATTGGGAGATCGAAGTCACCCAATTGCCGGCGATCGATGTCTGCCGGCGGAAGGTGGGCGCATTCTCCACGCGCAATGCCATCCTGTTCCAGTCCGGCAGCGCCATGATCGCGGACGAGTCGACGCCGGCGCTGGACGAGTTGGCCGGCTATCTCGCGATCTGCCCGGACGCCACCGTGCATGTCGAGGGACACACCGACTCCGACGGCGCCGCCGATCTCAACCTCTTCCTGTCGGTCGCCCGGGCCGAGGCGGTCGTCGATGCGCTGATCGCCCGCGGCGTGCGCGGCGAGCGCCTCTATGCCGTGGGGTACGGCCAGAGCCTGCCCATTGCCGACAATGCCACCAATGCCGGCAAGCAGGCCAACCGGCGCATCGTCTTCACCGTCCTCGACGAACATCGGTGAACATATGTCCATCGACTCATTGATTTATCTTGTTGAAATCTACTGGCCCTTCCTGCTGGCCGCGCTGCTCATCGGCCTCGGCACCGGCTGGTTCACCTATTCCGGACCGGCGAAGTAGCTGAGGGTTTCGAGCCGATGTTCATCGCGCCCCACATCATCGAGACCGCGCTGCTGCTGCTCGCCGCCTTCCTGATCGGTTGCGCGGCGGGATATCTGCTGCGGCGTCTCGCGACAGGACGAGCCCGCCCCGCGGCAACACCGGCCGCGGCCCGGGCCGCGGACGTGCCGGCGCCGCAACTGGTCGTGGCGCCCAGGATTGCCCCGCTTCCCGTCCCCGCGCCCGTACCGGCCGCGATGGCGGCTCCCGAAGAGCACATCGCCGCCATGCCCAAGAAGGGCATTCAGCCAGCCCGCGTCGCCGGCGAAACCACCTCCGGGGGGCACATTCCGGCGGCGGCCGAAGCCGTCGTTCCGATGGAAATATCGTGGAGCGAGCTATCCGGGAGGCCAGCCCCACCGGCACCGCGCGGTGAAGAGGAGGACACGGAAGACGCTGCCATGCGGGCGATCGAGGGCAACTGGACCCCGCGGCCGGCGCCGCGCCATTCCTCGGCGCGGGTGGAACTGCCCGAGCCGGCCGGGGCCACGGAAGTCGAAACCGCCACGGCGCGGATCGACGGAGCTTCAGCCGCGGAGGTCGCCGGGGCCATCTCTTCGGTCCGCTCCGCGGTCGCCGCTGCCGGCGCTGCCGCGGAGGCGGCGATCGCCGGGCACCTGCGGGCGCCCGAAGCGGGCGAGGAACCCGTTCCCGCGGCGGACGAAGTGTCGCCCAAGCCCGGCAACCGCTCGCCCTTCGGCAAGCCGTCCGGCCTGGATGCCCCCCGCGACGGGCGCAAGGACGAACTCCGGCGGATCAAGGGGGTTACACTCCAGATCGAGGCGGCACTCAACGATCTCGGCATTTTTCATTTCGATCAGATCGCCGCATGGGACAGGAAGGCGGTGGTGTGGATCGAGAACCGCTTTGCGCTCGGCGGGCGGATCGGGCGCGACAGATGGATCGGGCAGGCGCGGGAGCTGGCGAAGGCCCGCGGCCGCGCCGCCCGGGCTGCAAGGCGCTGAGTCTCAGGCGGCGGCTTTTCTGCGCCTGAGCGCCTGGCGCATGAACTCGGCGATCGGCGCGACGTCGTCGTCGGTGCGCAGCAGGGCGGGTGAGGCCTGGCCTTCGATGATGTAGCCCTCCGCGTCCCGCCGCCGGCGCAGCATTTCCTCGAACGTCTCGCGCCGGAGCTGGTCGGTAAGCTGGGTGCGCATCAGCATGAGCGGCATTTGATCCAGCGCATGGAAGAGCGGCCACTGCGCCACCAGCACGTCATCGTGGTCGAAGGCATCGAGCATCTTGACGAGGTGGGTGTCGAACAAGGCTCTTACCCGGCCGCGTCTGTCGAGATAGTGCGTGCGGGCAGCGAGGAGGTCGAGCGTCGCGTCCGGAATCCCCGGATATCCCGCGCCCAGCATCCGGCGGAACATGGCGCGCAGGCCGGCGGCGCTGCGCAGGCCGTCGAGATCGCTCAGATTGTTGCGCAGCCGCACCAGGCCGCGCGGGTCGGAAACCGGGCCGGCGTCGATCAGGATGGCGCCGGCGATAAGCGTCGGCCGCTGAGCCGCGAGCGCCATCGCCACCTGTCCACCATAGCCCTGGCCAAGAAATACCGCTCTCTCTATGCCCAACCCATTGCATATTTGCGACAGGTCGCGGGCATCGACGGGTGATGCGTACCCGGATTTGTCCGCGCGGTCGGATGAGCGGCCGCGGCCCTTGAAATCGACCAGGACCACCGGCCAGTCCAGGCTATGGGCGCGCTGGAACAGTCGGAGAAAATCGGAGAAGTCAGACATATTGCGGTGGTAGCCGGAGATGCAGACGAGTGGGACGCGGCCGATCAGCAGGCGGCCCGACAGGTGGACGGCCATACGCTCGCCGGCGGCGCCTACGGCAAGCTGCGCCACCGGGAGATCGGCAAAGGCTGGATGATCGGGCGGGATCGCGCGTTTTCCGAACATGACAGCAGCCATAGCAGAGCGCGGCCGGAGCGCAATAGCGCGCGCGGGTCTAGCCAGGAATGCGGCGCAGCGCCTGCCGGATGGTCATGTCGTCGTGGCCGAGCCGTGTCCGGTACACCAGATAGTTGCCGAGCACCCGCTGCACATATTTCCGTGTTTCCTGGAACGGGATGAGTTCCACCCACACTACCGGGTCGACCGTCTCCGAGCGCGGATCGCCAAACACCTGGATCCACTTGTTCGCATTGCCGGCTCCGGCGTTGTAGGCGGCCGCTGCCAGCAGCAGCGAGCCCTCATATTTCTGCAGCTGTGCTGCAAGATAGGTGGAGCCGAGCAGGGCATTGTAGGCCGGATCGGAAGTCAGCCGGGCCTTGGAATATTCCACCCCTACCTTGGCGGCCGTCTCCTTCGCCGTCTCCGGCATCAATTGCATGAGACCGCGGGCGCCAACCGACGAGACCGCGTCTACCTGGAAGTGACTCTCCTGCTTGGTGATCGCATAGACTGCCGCCTTGTCGATCGAAGCGAGTTGGCTGGCTGGCAGACCATCCTTCGGGAAGCTGAAAAGATCGAGCGGGAAGCCGCGGCGGTCGGCGGTGTCGGCAATCGCAATCGCCAGGTGGTGCGCGCCGATCGTTTGCGCCAGCCTTGCGGCCAGAAGCAGCTCGCCACCATCCTGCAGTCCATGCGCGAAGCTGCGAAGCAGGGGGACCGCCATCGCCTTCTGACCATTGTCTGCGAGCAGCCGAACCGCTCGCACGATCTCTCGCGACTCGAATGCCGCCTCGCTTCGCTGCCAGGCCGGCATCCCGCGCAGATGCACACCCTTCATGCCGAGTTCGGCGCGCGCCAGCAGACCGTAGTAGACGGTGCCGTAGCGGGCGGCGGTGGCATAGGCCTCGTTTGAGCCGAGCTTGTCGCCGAGCGCCAGCCTGGCCCGGCCGAGCCAGTAATAGGCTTGGGCCACCGAGTCCGGTAGCGTCGAAAGGCCGCGCATGGCGTCGAAATGACCGCCCGCGGTCTTGGCGTCGCCAAGGAAGGCCAGAGCGATCCAACCCGCGTGGAAATGGGCCTCGACCAGACGGCCCTCGGGTCCTTCGCGATAACCGGCTGCCGCCTGATAGGCGAGCTTGGGCTTCCCCAGCGCCAGCAAGCGGCGGGTGAGGGTTCGGCGCTCATACCACCACTCGGCGGCATCCGGCAGATCGCCTTTGGCTTTGTCGAGCCAGGCGACGGCATCATCCCAGAGTTCGAATTGGCGTGCCCGCTGGGCGCGCGAAAACAGGTAAACCGGGTGGCTGCGATAGGCGGGGTCGACGCTGTCGAGCAGCTTCTTGGCATCCTTGGCGTTGCGCGACACTGCATTGCGGGCGACGGCGAGCGACTTCTGTCCCGCTGACAGATAGGGCAGCAGCCGCTCGACGCCCGAAGCCCGATCATGCATCATCAGATGCACTGCCCGCGCCCAATGAGCGTCACGGTCGAGCAGAGCGCCCAGCGTCTTGTGAACCTTGTTCTCGGTATCGCTGTCGAGGAAATTCTCGGTCCAGATCGTACGAGCGATCCGCGCGGCGCGTTCCTGCTGCCCGTCCTCCACATAGGCGAGTGCGAGGGCGATCTGAGCATCGACGGTATTGGGCATGGCGCCGCCAAGAAGCCGAATAACCTCGGCGCCATTGGCGTTGGCTCTGGTGAGTGCCTGCTCGAGCCGCGTCTTGAACACCGATGTGTTGGCAAAAGCGGGTGCATCCTGCGAAAACTTGAGCACCGAGGCGTAGTCGACTTTGCCGTCACCATAGTAGATGGCCGCCCACTGAATGGTTCGTCGTTCGGTCTCGTTCGGAAACGTCTTGGCCAAGTCGTACGCGGCGGCCTCTTCGCCCGACACGAGTACGTCAAGAGCCTTGCGGAACGCGGTAGAGGAAGATGCTGCGCTGGTAAGCGCGCTCTGATCGACGGAGCCGGTGATGATAGAATCGATGTCGTCTGTCGCGCGTCCGCCGGTCGCCAGCAGAGAGGCGGCAAGCGTCAGCGCTGCAGCAATGACGCCGGCATTGAGGCTGCGCCAAGCTCGGTGCGCAATGGCCATGTTAACCGTCCTGTTGGTCCACAGTACAAATCCAACAAGGTGCCCCCACCCCTTGCGGCTAGCTCAAATTGTGCCCTTTTGGGGTGAACAATTGGTTTCCGCCCGGGTCCTTGTGGGTGCGCGGCGCGCTAGTGGTTGCTTGTCGCGCCGCGCGAGAGAAACTATGGTGCGCGACTGTGGCCGGGCCATGAAGCAGTTGTGGCCACACTTTGACGATAAACTGCTCCTACGGCCCCGGATCCGCTTCCGGCCAAAAGCTGCACCAATCGAGGAAAAACCGGGAAATGCTGAGAGGTTCGATAACGGCACTCATCACTCCGTTCGTAAATGGGATGCTGGATGAGAAAGCCTTCTCGGCGCTGGTCGATTGGCAGATTCGCGAAGGCACCCACGGTCTGGTTCCGGTCGGCACGACCGGTGAAAGTCCCACGGTGACTCATGAGGAGCACCGCCGGATAATCGAAATCTGCGTGGAAGTGACCAACAAGCGTGTCCCCGTCGTCGCCGGCGCCGGCTCCAACTCGACTGCGGAGGCCGTGTCGCTTGCGCGATTCGCCGAGGAAGTGGGTGCCGACGCGATCCTTTCGGTCGTGCCCTATTACAACAAGCCCAGCCAGGAAGGGCTGTTCCAGCATTTTTCAGCAGTTGCCGGCGCTACCGGCCTGCCGGTGATTCTCTACAGCGTTCCCGGCCGCACCGTCGTTGATGTCACGGTCGAAACGATCACCCGGCTCAAGGAAGCGCATGACAACATCATCGGGGTGAAGGACGCCACTGCCAACATGGAACGCGCCAGCATGCAGCGCGCCAAGCTCGGCAATGATTTCATCCTGCTCTCGGGCGAAGACATGACCGCGCTCGGCTTCAATGCCCATGGCGGCACCGGCTGCATCTCGGTAACGTCCAACGTCGCGCCAAGGCTCTGTTCGCAGTTCCAGAACGCCTGCCAGCAGGGCAATTATGCCGAGGCCCTGGCGATCCAGGACAAGCTGGTCCACCTGCACAAGAACCTCTTCATCGAGCCCAACCCGCAAGGCGTCAAATACGCTGCATCAAAGCTGAATCTTTGCCGTAACGAGTTCCGCTTGCCGCTTGTTCCGATTGCCAGATCGACAGAGCAGGCGATCGATTTCGCCCTCGATCACGCGGGCCTGCTGCCGCACTAGCCAATGGCCGAAAAACCCAAAAAGCCCACGATGCTGGTCACCGGCACGGTCGCCGAGAACCGGCGGGCGCGCTTCGACTATGAAATCCTCGACACCCTCGAGGCCGGCATCATGCTGACCGGCACCGAGGTCAAATCCTTGCGCACCGGCAAGGCCCAGATCGCCGAATCCTATGCCTCGCCGGAGCGCGGAGAGCTGTGGCTGATCAATGCACATATCCCGGAGTATCTGCAGGCTAACCGCTTCAATCATCAGGAACGGAGGCCGCGGAAGCTGCTGGTGTCCAAGAAGGAGCTGGCAAGGCTGACCAGCGAAGTGGAGCGTAGTGGCAACACCATCGTGCCGCTCAAGCTCTATTTCAACGAGCGGGGCATGGCCAAGCTCCTCATCGGCTTGGCCAAGGGCAAGAAGAGCTACGACAAGCGCGAGACCGAGCGCAATCGCGACTGGAACCGCGACAAGGCCCGTATCATGAAGGAAGGCGGACGGGGGTAGGTCTGGCTCCGACCATCTGTGCCGCCCGCCCGACTACATCCTCGAACATGGCTTCGGTCAGAACCCCGGTATTGGTGTTGTACCGCGAGCAGTGGTAGCTGTCGAAGAGGGGCGCTCCGTCGGAGAGGCGATGCTCGGCTCCGTGCCCGAAGGGGAACTTCGCGCGCCGCTCGCCCAGGGCCGAAAGCAGCGAGTCATGGGCAATGCGGCCGAGAACGAGATAGGCCTTTGGCCTGTGGGTCTTGATCGTGGTCAGCAGAAACTGCCGGCAGGTGACGATCTCCTCGCCGGTCGGCTTGTTCTGCGGCGGCACGCAGCGCACCGCATTGGCGATCATCACGCCATGCAGCGTGAGGCTGTCGTCGGGCCGTTGCTCATAGATGCCCGCTGCCAACCCCATCTTTAGCAGGGTCTTGTAGAGCAGGTCACCGGCGTAGTCCCCAGTGAACGGGCGTCCGGTGCGGTTGGCGCCGCGTAGTCCAGGCGCCAGGCCCACTATGAGAAGGCGCGGACGCTCGTCGCCCCAACTGGGAACGGGAGCGTTGAACCAGCCGGGGAACTGCTGGCGGTTATCGGCGCGGAACGCCGCCAGCCGCGGGCAAAGAGGGCAATCCGCGGGCGGATCGGCAAAAGGTGGCAGGGGCTCGGGCAAAAACAAGTCCGTCGGCTGGTCGAAGGTCAGTCGACCTTATCGGCAGCCCCGGCGCCGCGGTCAACCGCGGGCGCGCGGCCAACCGTCTTTGCGAGTTCGGCGACCTCGAGGAAGAAGTCGGCCTGCCGGCGCAGATCGTCCGAAATCATTGGCGTCGGCGTGGTCAGGGTGGATGCCACCGTCACCCGCTTTCCGCGCCGCTGCAGGGCCGCAACCAGCGCCGTGAAGTCGCCGTCACCCGAAAACAGCACGAAGTGATCGTAGTGGGCCGACAACTCCAAGGCATCCACCGTCAGTTCAATATCCATGCTGCCCTTGACCTTGCGCCGACCTGCTGAGTCGGTGAATTCCTTCACGGACTTTGTGACTACAGTGAAGCCATTGTAATCGAGCCAATCGATGAGCGGGCGTATGGATGAATATTCCTGATCTTCTACAAGTGCGGTGTAGTAATATGCTCTGAGCAAATAAGCTTTGCTTTGAAACTCGGAAAGCAGGCGTCGGTAATCAATGTCGATACCAATGGCCTTGCTCGTTGCGTAAAGATTCGCGCCGTCGATGAACAACACAACCTTCTCGCGGGGATCGATAGACATAGACACTCTCCTAGCTGGTCGGCCGGCCTCTCAGGCCGCCCAGCATAAGTCTTTGCATGGTAACGTTAGAAACTGTGGGCAGCCTTAGTTGAGGCAGACGGCGCCGCTACCGCTGCACTACGCACTTAAACTTAGAAGTTTGCAACCACAAAAAAAGCTTGAACTGAGGCGCATTAGTCCAAACCTAAAGCCGCTCGGCGGCAATATTGTTGGGAACTTTGGTCGCTATCGAGACCATGGCCGTCAGTCGTCGCGAATAGCCGACAATAGGGGGTGCAGGGGCAGATGCCGCTGGCTGCCGTCGCTGTCAACCAACTTGGCGGGGCGTGTCTCCAGCGCCTGTCGAGGTCAAATATCTGCAACTGGGGCGGAAATCCTTGAATCGGAGAACCAGCTCGTGTATTAGCGCCACTCCTTCCACAAGAACCTGGAGACGTTCGTGGCCCGCGTCACAGTTGAAGACTGCATCGAGAAGGTCGAGAACCGTTTCGACCTGGTCCTGATGTCCGCGCACCGCGCCCGCATGATCTCTGCGGGGGCGCCGATCACGGTTAGCCGCGACAACGACAAGAACCCGGTCGTGGCGCTTCGTGAAATTGGCGACGGCGCGATTTCCCCTGAAGACCTGCGGGAGGATCTCATCCACTCGCTGCAGAAATATGTCGAGGTCGACGAACCCGAGAAGCATGCGGCGCCGCTGCTGGACGCCAATGCCGACGAAGACAGCGACACCTTCGACACCATGAGCGAGGACGAGCTGCTGCGCGGCATCGAGAGTCTGGCTCCGCCGGAACGCCGCGACGATTGATCGGCGGCCAATCTGGCTTATAAGTGCATGGGCGTCGGGCAAGTGCCGGGCGCCCTTTTGTTTGCCGGACATGATGGCTGGAGAGACGCCGCTGGGAGTGCGGCTCTGCTATGATGCGTCAATATGAACTCGTCGAACGGGTACAGGCTTACAACCCGCATACGGACGAGGCGCTGCTGAACAGAGCCTATGTCTATGCCATGCAGAAGCACGGCAGCCAGAAGCGCGCTTCCGGCGATCCCTATTTCGCTCATCCGCTGGAGGTCGCGGCCATCCTCACCGAGCTCAAGCTGGATGATGCGACGATCGCCGTCGCCCTTCTGCATGACACCATCGAGGATACCGACGCCACGCGCGCCGAAATCGACCAGCTCTTTGGGGCCGACATCGGAGCGATCGTCGACGGGCTGACCAAGATCGAGCGCCTCAATCTCGTCACCCGCGAAGAGGCGCAAGCCGAGAATCTCAGAAAGCTTCTGCTGGCGATTTCGGCCGATGTCCGCGTGCTGCTGGTCAAGCTGGCGGATCGCCTGCACAATATGCGCACCCTCGATTTCATGCCCGAAGACAAGCGCAGACGCATCGCCGCCGAGACGATGGATATCTATGCGCCGCTCGCTGGCCGCATGGGCATGCAAGACATGCGCTCCGAGCTCGAGAACCTGTCCTTCAAGGTTCTCCAGCCGGACCACTACAGGGTAATCACCAGCCGTCTCGCCGAGATGCAGGCGGAATTCTCCGAGACCATCGACACCATCAGCCGGGAACTGGCCCAGAAGCTCAAGGACGAAGGCATCGACGCCAAGGTCAGCGCGCGCCTGAAATCGCCGTGGTCGATCGCCACAAAGATCGAGCGCAAATCGATCGCCCTTGAACAGCTTTCGGACATGATCGGCTTCCGTATCATTGTCCGCTCGGTGGAGGATTGTTATCGGGCGCTGGGAATCGTCCACACCAACTGGAAGGTCGTCCCTGGCCGCTTCAAAGACTACATCTCCGTCCCTAAGCACAATGACTATCGCTCGATCCACACCACCATCGTAGGGGTCGGGCGGCAGCGTGCCGAACTGCAAATCCGAACCGAGGAGATGCATCGCATCGCCGAATACGGCATTGCCGCGCACGCCCTGTACAAGGAAGGTGCGGCCGGCGATCTGCACAAGCTCGAAGGCGAGAGCAAGGCCTTTGCCTGGTTGCGGTCCACCATCGAGCACCTCACCACCGGTGCCTCAACCGAGGATTTCCTCGAATACACCAAGCTCGAACTGTTCCAGGATCAGGTCTTCTGCTTCACGCCGCGCGGGCGGCTGATCGCCCTGCCGCGTGGCGCCACCCCCATCGACTTCGCCTACGCGCTGCACACCGATATCGGCGACACCTGCGTCGGCGCCAAGATCAACGGCGCCATTGTGCCGCTGGTCACTCAGCTGCGATCGGGCGACGAGGTCGAGATCATCCGCGACCGGAATCATGTTCCGCCGTCCAATTGGGAAAACATCGCCGCGACCGGCAAGGCCCGTGCCGCCATTCGTCGCGCCGTGCGCCAGGCGGCCCAGCAGCGTGCCTATGCTTTGGGCGAGCACGTGCTTTCGGTGGTGCTCGAGCGGGAAGGCGCGACCATCGACGAGGCCGAGAACAAGGCGCTGGCCGAGAGGCTGGGCGCGCAGAGCAAGCGCGAGCTGCTGGTTGCCGTGGGTGAAGGCAAGGTTGGCTCGGAGGCCCTCAGCACCGAGCTGGCTGCGATCAAGGGCATCAAGCGCCGGCGTCACAGGAAGATGGATCTGCCGGTGGCCGACAAGGCCGAAGGCTGGTTCGCGCTTCGCAACAGCGAGATGTTCCGGTTCCGGGTTCCGGGTGGTCAGCGGGCCGGCGGCCATGCCAAAGCGGCTTTGGCGCAACTCAATTTCAATACCAGGGTCGAGATCTCGCCCGAAGGCGTGGTGCCGGGCGATCGCCTGGTCGGCATCATGACGCCGGATGCTCCGGTGGTGGTCTACCCTATCCACTCCGACGCGCTGGTCGAGCTCCATGATTCTGACGTCGCCTGGATCGACGTGCGCTGGGACATCACCGGCCGCGAGGAACACAACCACAAGTGCGTGATCACCATGCTGGCGGTGAACAAGCCCGGCACCCTCGCCCAGGTCTCTTCTGCCATTGCGGCCTGCGAGGCCAACATCCATAATCTCTCGATGCGGATGGGCTCGCCGGATTTTCACAAGTTCATTTTCGAGATCGAGGTGCGCGACCTCGCCCAGCTCACCGATGTGCTGGCGACGCTCAAGCTGACGCCCGGCTTGTCCGGTGTGCAGCGCGCAACGATTGCGGAAGCCAGGGCGCTATCCAGGCTCGAATGGGACCAGACGGAAATGCGGAAGGAGCCGGCGTGAACACCGAAGAGGTCCTCGATGTCTTTCGTGAATGCGGCGCCTTGCTGGAGGGACATTTCATCCTCTCATCCGGGCTGCGCTCGCCGATCTTCCTGCAGAAGGCGCGCGTCTTCATGCACCCGGCGAAGGCCGAGAGGCTTTGTCGCGCCCTCGCTGCGAAGATCCGCGACGAGGGCTTTGGCGATATCGGCCAGATCGTTTCACCGGCGGTCGGCGGTATCATTCCCGGCTACGAGACGGCGCGCCACCTGGGCGTGCCGGCGATCTACACCGAACGGGTGAATGGTGTTTTCGAGTTGCGACGCGGCTTTGAGGTGGCCAGAGGCGAAAAGGTTCTGGTAGTCGAGGATATCGTCTCGACCGGCCTCTCGATCCGGGAATGCGTCGATTGCCTCAGATCGATTGGCGCTGACGTCGTGGCCGCGGCCTGCCTGATCGACCGGTCGGGGGGCGAGGCCGATGTCGGCGTGCCGCTGGTGGCGCTCACCCGCTACAAGGTCCCTGCCTATCCCGCCGACAAGCTGCCGCCGGAACTTGCGGCCATTCCTGCTGTGAAGCCGGGGAGCAGGGGGTTGGCGTGATCATCGGCGTCGGCAATGACCTCTGCGATATCGGCCGCGTCGAAAAGACCCTGGCGCGCTACGGCGATCGCTTCACGCAACGATGCTTCACCGAGGTCGAACGGCAGAAATCGGACCGCAGGGCCCAGCGTGCGGCATCCTACGCCAAGCGTTTCGCCGCCAAGGAAGCCTGCGCCAA
>JAUXUM010000150.1 GCA_030680995.1 Devosia sp. | reverse complement strand
AGGCAACCGCCAGCGATCTGGTGAGCTGGGCAACGCCGCCCTTGGAGGCCGCATAGGCGGGGGCGTGGCCGGCGCCGAAGAAGGCGAACATCGAGGCGATGTTGAGCACCGCGCCGCCGTGGAGCTGTGTCCGCAGCGCGGTGCAAAGCCGCATGGTGCCGGTGAGGTTGATGTCCACCACGGTCTCGAAGCCTTCGGGGGTGAACTCAGCGGCGCGGAGATTGACTCCGGCGCAGTTGACCAGCGCCGCAACGGTCTGGAATTGGGCCGCAAAGGCGGTGACGGCGGCGGTGTCGCGCACGTCGAGTACGGAAAAGGAGATTTCGGGCGCTGTGCCGCGGGCAGCGGCGACTTCGCCCGCAGTCGCGCCAGTGGCGTGAACCGCCGCCCCGGCCGCGGCGAAGCCCCGGGCGAGGCCGAGGCCGATGCCCGAGGTGCCGCCGGAGACGAGCACGATCTTGCCGGTGTAGAAGGGCATAGCCCAATGCGCGTCTGTCATCCTGCTAAGGCCCCCTCACCCGGCTCGACTTCGTCTAGCCGACCTCTCCCCCAAGGGGAGCGGCGACCCCGGGCTACCCCGCCCCCTGAGGGAGAGGCCGGATTGCGAAGCAATCCGGGTGAGGGGGCCTTTGGCACATCATCCATCCCCGCACCTACCGCACGAACTGGTCCACATAATCAGCGCCCAGCCCCACCGACACGTAGTGCTTCCGGCACATGTCGATCTTGGTGAAGACGTCCTCGAAACCGATCTGCCTGTTGTCGGCGTCGAGATAGACCATGCAGCCGGAGATGTTGAAGAAGGTGATCATCTCCGGGCAATCGGCGGGGACGGCGAGGGTATGGATCTCGCCGGGCGGCTCGAACACATAGGAGCCGGTCTCGGCCACCCAGTCATGCTCGAGATAGTGCCAGCGGCCCTTGATCACATAGCCGCGGACCGGCGCCGGGTGCAGGTGCCGCGAGAGGATGCCGGCGCGACGCACGCGCAGCAGGTTGCACCACTGGCCCTGGACGGTATTGAGCAGCAGCGGCCTGAACCAGACGCCTTCGGCCCGCGGTACCCAGACCCGCTCGTCCCCGGGGACCGCCGTGATGGCGATTTCTTTCGAAGCCAGCGGATGGGCGGAGCCGTTCAGCGTGGCATACATCAGTGCCTCCTCATCCCCTTGCGGGAGAGGGTGCCCGAAGGGCGGGTGAGGGGTCAACTCACCTTTACTTACCAGTGGAACTCGTCGACGTTCTCGCGGGCGGCGAGCAGGAAGGCGTCGGCCATCAGCCGCAGCGGGCTGCCGTCGACGTCGCTCTTGCGCTTCTTCAAGAGCTTGGCGAAGCGAGCGTAGATGCCTTCGTATTCCTCGGAGGGGTTCTCGATCCTGATCTTGCCGTTGACCTTGAGGACGGCGCCGCCCTTTTCGAGCCTGAGCTGATCGCCCTTCCGCGTCTCGATGGCCACGGTCCAGATCTCGCCCGACTCCTCGAGCCAGTTGAAGCCGGCGCTCAGCCTGGGCCTGTGCTTTTCGGCGGATTTGAAGATCAGTTCCACATCCACCGGGGTCTGCCGGTTGGCGGGGAAGCGCAGCCTGGCGCTTTCGACGAAGACCGGGAACGGCATGATTTTGGTGAAGATCGAGAGCGCGTTGATGCCCGGATCGCAGACCCCGAAGCCGCCCGGCTCCCAGACCCAATCCTGGCCCGGATGCCATTTGCGCACGCTCTCGCGCCAGTCGATGCGGACCGAGGCGACGCCGTCTTTCTTGAGCATCTTGCGGGTCGCGTCGACGGCCTTGTTGTACTGGGAGTGCCAAGTCTGAAAGAGCACCCTGTTCTTCTTGGCATAGGCGACCAGATCGTCGAACTCGGAGATGGTCGGGGTCGGCGGCTTTTCCATCAGCACGTCCTTGCCGGCATCGAGCGCCTCGCGCACGAAGGCATGGCGGACGCCCGGCGGCGTGCAGACGGCGACGATGCCGATCTCGGGCATGGCCCCGTAGAGCTCGGCAGGGGTCTTGAAGACCGGCAGATCGCGGTGGCCGATACCCCGGGTCGAGACGCATGCGGCGACTTCGAAATCCGCGCTCTTGTCGATCACCGGCAGGTGCTGATCCTGCGAAATCTTGCCGATGCCGATGACGGCGATCTGCTTTTTGGCCATGCGCGCTCCCCCGAAATGCGGGCGCTATCAAACAGGGCCCGGCCGCGGATGCAAGCCCCTCCTTTGGCAATCAAAACGTTCGGGCGGCTAGCCGCACATGGAGACAGGCGGCTCCCGCAGTTCGATCTGGTTGCCTTCGGGATCCCGGATGCGGCGGAAGTGGCCGGTTGCGGGAGAATCCCATTCATCGGACCTGGTTTCGACGCCGATGCCGGTTGCCTTGGCCACTCTCTCCTCCCTATCTGATCACCATGGCCCGGAAATCGTTGACATTGGTGCCGGTCGGGCCGGTGATGAGCAGGCCATCGACGGCACGGAACGCCGCATAGGCGTCATTGTTGGCGAGGGCTGCGAGCGGATCGATGCCGGCCGCACGCATACGTGTGGCGGTGGAGCCATCGGCGACGGCGCCGGCATTGTCCCCTGCCCCATCGATGCCGTCGGTATCCGCGGCGAGCGCGGTCACGCCCTCGATGCCCTCCATGGCGATGGCGAAGGCGAGAAGGAACTCGGCATTGCGGCCGCCGCGGCCATTGCCCCGGATGGTCACCGTGGTCTCGCCGCCCGACAGAATGACGGCGGGCGCGGAAAAGGGCCGATTGCGGGCGCGGACTTCCCGGGCAATGGCAGCATGGACGCGGGCAACGTCGCGTGCCTCCCCTTCCACGGAGTCGGAAAGGATGTGAGCGGCGAGGCCGAAGGATTGCGCCCGGGCCGCCGCCGCCTCCAGCGACAGCGCGGCCGAGGCGATGATCCGCACCGTGTTGTTGGCAAAGACAGGATCGGACGGGCGCGGCGCCGGATTGGCATCGGAGGCCATGACATCGTGCGCGGCTTGCGGAAGACTCAGGCCGTAAAGCGCGACGAGGTGCCGCGCCTCGGACCGGGTCGAGGCGAGCGGAACCGTCGGCCCCGACGCAACCAGCGCCGGATCGTCGCCGGGCACGTCGGAGACGACGAGGGTGGCGACGCGCGCGGGAGAGGCCAGCGCGGCAAGGCGCCCGCCCTTGATGGCGGAGAGCTCGTTGCGGATGACGTTCATCACCCCGATCGGTGCGCCGGAGGCCAGCAGCGCCTCGTTGACCGCCTGCTCATCCTCCAAGCTCATGCCCGGGGCAGGCTGGGGAAGCAGGGCCGAGCCGCCGCCGGAAATCAGGGCGACCACCAGATCATCGTGTCCGAGGCCGGAGACCTTTTCCATGATGCGGCGGGCGGCCAGATAGCCGGCCGCATCGGGAACCGGATGGGCGGCCTCGACGATCTCGATGCGCTGGCAGGGGACGGCATAGCCGTAGCGGGTGACGACCAGCCCGTCGAGCCGACCGCTCCACGCTTCCTCGAAGGCCCTGGCCATCTGCGCCGAGGCCTTGCCGGCGCCGATGACAATGGTCCGGCCCGCCGGAGGCGCGGGCAGGTTGGCCCGCACGGCCAGCGCCGGCTGCGCCGCGGCGACGGCGTGTTCGAACAGATCCTGGAGGATATCGCGATCCATGCCGAGCCCGATGTGACGTGCGCCATCATGAAACCCGGCGACCGCGCTGGCAAGCGGCGCCAAGGACATGAATGGCGGCCAAACACCGGTCTCGCCACCGGTTCAAAAGGGAGAAGCTAGAGGACCGGCAACAGGGACGCCCCAAATTCCGCGCGGCGGGAACTCTCGCGCCGGCAAGACAGTCAGGAGGCAAGATTGAGCATCGCGGCAAAACTGGCTGGCGCCCTGCTGGTGCCGTTGCCGCCGATCCCGGTCGCCGCCAGGGCCGAGCATGCGCCGGCAAGCCAGATCGTGTCCGGCGCGCAAGACCCCCGCGCTCGCCGGTGAGGGCAGCGTGGAACAGAACCTCCGGGCTCGCCTCAAGAAGAAAAAGCAGCCGCGGTTCCAGACCCGGTTTTTTGCCGAGTGACGCATCCCTGGCCGCGGCGAGACTTGTCAAAGAACTGTCACAAGCTTCAACTAGGCATCGCACCATCGCTTCCCCACCCGATTGGCTCCGATGTCCGAACGCTTCGCCATCTACTTCGCGCCCGCGACAACAAGCCAGTTGTGGGGCAGGGCGAGCGAGTGGCTGGGCCGCGACGCCGCGAGCGGAGACCGTTTCGAGGCCAATCCGGAACGAATCGGCCGCGACCGGCTGACGGCGGTGACGGCCTCGGCGCGGCGCTATGGATTTCACGCAACCATCAAGGCGCCGATGGCGCTGGCCGAGGGGACCAGTCGCGCCGAACTCGAACGAGAACTCCTTGATTTCGGGCTGCGGCGCAAGCAGGTGCCGGTCGGCCGCCTGGAATTGCGGCTGCTCGACGGTTTTCTGGCGCTGGTGCCGGAACGGCAAACCGAGGCGCTCACCGCTTTCGCCGGCGACTGCGTCGCCCATTTCGACCGTTTCCGGGCGCCGATAAGCGCGGCCGAGCGGGACAAGCGGATCCACAGCGGACTCAAAGCCTACCAGATCGGCCTGCTCGACCACTATGGCTATCCCTACGTGATGGATCAGTTCCTGTTCCACATGACGCTCAGCGACCGCCTCGGCGAGGCGGACCGCGAACCGATGATGCTCGCGGCACGGGAATGGTTCGCACCGGTGATCGGACCAGGGGTTCTGCTTGACCGGCTGTCGCTGTTCCACCAAGCAGAGCCCGGCGCGCCGTTCAAACGGCTCACCGATTTCCCGCTCTCGGTCGAGGTGAAGATCGATGCCTGATCTGGTGATCACCAATGCGAAGATCGTGCTCGGCGAGGAGGTGATCCGCGGCTCGCTGTCCGTCAAGGACGGGCGGATCGACGCTTTCGATCTGGGCAATGTCTCGCGCGGCGAGGATTTTGGCGGCGACTACCTGATCCCGGGGCTGGTCGAGCTCCATACCGACCATTTCGAGAACCATTACCGGCCGCGGCCGGGGGTCACCTGGAACGCCACGGCGGCGTTGCAGGCGCATGACGCGCAGGTCGCCGGCGCCGGCATCACGACCGTGTTCGACGCGGTGCGCATCGGCTCGGACCCGGAGATCGGCGACATCACCGAGGACGTGGCGGCGCAGGTCGGGGCCATCGAGGCGGCCAGTAGCGAGGGGCGGCTGCGGGCCGAACACCTGGTGCACCTGCGCTGCGAGCTTCCGATGCCCGATTGCTACGACCATTTTGCCGCCCATTGCGCCCAGCCGGTGGTCAAGCTCGCCTCGATGATGGACCATACGCCGGGGGCGCGGCAATTCACGACGATCGAGCACTATGTCGCCTATTACCAGAAGCGGCTGCGGCTCAGCGACGCCGAGATGGCCGCCTTCATCCGCGGGCGCCAAGCCGAGCAGGAAAGATACTCCGATATCAACCGGCAGGCGATTCTTGCCCGCGGGCGCGAGGTCGGGCTCGCCTTCGCCAGCCATGACGACGCCACCGTCGCCCATGTCGAGGAAGCGCTGGGCGACGGCGTGGTGATCGCGGAGTTCCCCACCACCCTGGACGCGGCGAAGGCCGCGCATGCCGGCGGGCTCGCGGTGCTGATGGGCGCGCCCAATGTGGTGCGCGGCGGATCGCACAACGGCAATATCTCGGCGAGCGAACTGGCTCGGGAAGGCGTGCTCGATGTGCTCTCGTCGGACTATGTCCCCTTCGCGCTGATGCTGGCCGGTTTCCTGTTGCCGGAGCAGGTCGAGGGCGTCACCCTGCCCGACGCGATCCGGACGGTGACCGCCAATCCGGCGCGGGCGGCCAAGCTCGACGATCGCGGCGAGATCGCAATGGGCAAGCGCGCGGATCTGGTGCGGGTCCGCCAGATGAACGGAACGCCGGTGGTGCGGGGCGTATGGCGGCAGGGCGAGCGGGTCAGCTGAGATGGGGCAAGGCGCGCTGGTGCTCGTGGTCGGCCCCTCCGGCGCCGGCAAGGACACGCTGATTGCCGCGGCCCGCGATGCGCTCGCCGACGATGAGCGCTTCGTCTTCGTGCGGCGGGTGGTGACCCGCGACGCCGTCGCCGAACTCGAGGATCACGAGACCATCGACCGCGAGGGGTTCGAAGCGGCGCGCGGGCGCGGCGAGTTTGCGCTGGACTGGGAGGCGCACGGGTTCAGCTACGCCCTGCCCGGCAGCGTCGAGGAGGCGCTCGCGGACGGCCGGATCGTCGTCGCCAACGTGTCGCGGCGGGTGGTCCCCGAGGCTCTTGGGAAGTACGCCCGCGCCAGGATCGTGCTGGTCACCGCCGATGCGGCAGTGCGGGCGCGGCGATTGGCCGGACGGGGGCGCGAAAGCGCCGAGGAGGTGGTGGCGCGGCTCAGCCGCGAGGGCGCGCCGGTACGCGCGGACGTCGCGCCGGCGGTGATCGACAATTCGGGGACGCTGGAGGCGGGGATCGGCGCTTTCGTCAAAGCCATGAAGGCGATTGCGTCCGAATGAACTTCCACGCGGCTGACGCGTTTTCCGGTGAAGCGTCAAGGCGATGGGTTTCCGGACATGAGCAGAAGTGCACTCTATCTCGTCATTTGGGCGCTGGCGGTGATCGTCGTCGTGTTCGGCATCTATCTCGTCTATCAGGAGACCCATAAGTCGAAACTGGAGATCAGAGTCGATGGGCACGGAATATCAATCGATGGGCAAGGCTGAACTGGATGGGCGCAAGCTCAAGATTCATCAGGCGCTGGTCGCCGGGATCGAGCGGCAGGCCGCGACCGACCTCGGGCAACTCGATCTCGTGGCGCTGGCAGTGGCGATCGACGCGGCACTGGGCGGCGACGGGGTGATGCCCGGCGAGGAGGTCGACGAGGGCAAGACGCCGGCCGAGCTCAATGCCGCGAACGACATCTAGGCGCGGCGCTGCAACCTCCCCGGATCCCCGGAGTTATGGGTCTGCCGCGAAAGCGGCGAAATCTGCCGCAAGTCGACGATGGACTGCGGGGGGTTGCCGTCCGGTCCACCATGTTATTGTCCGGATTGCGGTATTTTACTATGTTGCGGTGCCGCCGGGCGAGTCGGCGCGCTGTCTGTTTTGAGCCGGCGATCGCCCCGATGGGCCGCCGCAAGGAGGACTGCAAATGAGTCGCACGCAAATGATATGGGCCGCCATGGCCGTGGTGGTGGTGGCGGCGGTCGTGATCTGGATCTTCGTGGCCAACCAGCGGCCGGCAACGACGGCCGACATTCCTCCGGCCACGACCACGGAAGCACCGGCGACGACCGAAGCACCCGCAACCGAGGCGCCGGCGACCGAGGCTCCTGCGACGCCCTCGAACTAGGCCCGAACGGCCCCTAAACGATACCGCCGCCGCCGCCGGTAGCGGCGGGGCGGATTTCCGCCGCCTTTTCCCGATAGCCGGCGGCGCGGTAGGTCGCGACCGGATCAATGGCGCCGCCCCGCGCGATGCGGGCCATGGCGAGGATCGGCTCGACATCGGCGCGGAAGGCGGTCTTGAGCATCCGCGTCGCCATCAGCGCGTCGTTGTCCTGCTGATGGGCCGCCAGCGCCTTGCGATCGACCAGCAGTGCGGCACAATAGGCGCGCTGCACCTCGACGGCCGAGAGCATCAGGCTTTCGATCGGATCGGTGACGTTATGGCTCTGGTCCAGCATATGCGCCGGCTCGAAGTCGGGCGCGTCGCGCAACTCGGCGTCGACCAGTTCGTTGAAGATGAGGAACAGCCGGTAGGGATCGATCGAGCCGGCATCCAGATCGTCGTCGCCATATTTGGAATCGTTGAAGTGGAAGCCGCCGAGCTTCCCGAACTGGATGAGCCGGGCGACGATCATCTCGATGTTGACGTTGGGCGCATGGTGCCCAAGGTCGACGAGGCAGAAGGCTTTCGGCCCCAGTTCCTGGGCGATGATGTAGTTGGTGCCCCAATCCTGCACGACGGTCGAATAGAAGGCCGGCTCGTACATCTTGTGCTCGGTGAACAGCCGCCAGTCGTCGGGCAGCCCGGCATAGATCGCCTTCATGGCCTCGAGATAGTGCTCGAACTGGCGGGTGAAATTGACCTGGCCGGGAAAGTTGGAGCCGTCGCCGATCCAGACGGTCAGCGCCTTGGAGCCGATGGTCCTGCCGATCTCGATGCACTCCAGATTGCGGTCCACCGCCTGTTGACGGGTATCCCGATCGGCGTGAGACAGCGAACCGAACTTGTAGGAATGCACCTGACCGGGCGCATCCGAGAAGGTGTTGGAGTTCATCGCGTCGAATGAGAGCCCGAAGCGCGAGGCGGCCTGCTTCAGCCGGTTCGGATCCGCCTTGTCCCAGGGAATATGAAGCGAAACCGTGGGGGTGGCGCGGGTCAGCTGGTTGATGACCGAACAGTCCTCGATCTTGTCGAAGATATCGCGCGGCTCCCCCGGGCCCGGAAAACGGGCGAAGCGGGTGCCGCCAGTGCCGACGCCCCAGGAGGGGACGGCGACGGTGAAAGCGGCAACCTTGTCGCGGATGGCGTCGATGGCGATGCCGCGGCGGTCGAGCTGCTCGCCCAGATGGTCGTAGTCGCGCTGCAGGTCGGCGCGACGCCTGGCGTTTTCAGCTTCGACGACATCCGCGGCGATCAATTGGTCGGTCATTGTCTTATTCCCCTCGGTAATGACTGCGGGACCCCCACCCTTGATCCCTCCCCTCAAGGGGGAGGGGACGGGGGTGGGGGTCCCGCGGCCCTGTCTCGAACTACCGCGTAAAGCTCTGCGCGTTGCCGGCGTCCACATTGATGATGTTGCCGGTCGATTTTGCCGACATCTCGGAGGCGAGGAAATAGATCGCCTCGGCGATATCCTCGGGGAACACCGAGCGCTTCAGCATCGAGCGCTGGCGGTAGTGCTCCTCGAGGTTGTCGGTCGACAACTTGTAGGCGGCGGCACGCTGTTCCTTCCACTCGCCGGTCCAGATCTTGGAACCGCGCAGCACCGCGTCCGGATTGACCACATTGACCCGGATCTGCGCCTCGGCGCCTTCCAGCGCCAGGCAGCGGGCGAGGTGGATTTCGGCCGCCTTGGCGGTACAATAGGCGGCGGCGTTGGGCGAGGCGGCGAGGCCATTCTTGGAGGCGACGAAGACCACATTGCCGCCGATCTTCTGGGCGCCGAACAGCTTGAACGCCTCGCGCGACACCAGGAAATAGCCGGTTGCGAGGATATCCATGTTGCGGTTCCACAGCTCGAGGCTGGTCTCCTCGATCGGCGCCGACGAGGCGAGGCCGGCATTGGAGACAAGGATATCGATGCCACCGAACTCGACCGCGGTCTCGGCGAAGCCGGAAATGACCTCACCCTCCTTGGTCACGTCGAACTTGACCGGCCGGACGAAATCCTTCCCGAAACGCTTGCCCAGTTCGCCATTGGCCGCGGCCAGCGCTGCTTCGTCGATATCGGCGAGAACCACGCAGGCGCCCTCGGTCAAGAGCCGGGCGGCGGTGGCGCGGCCGATGCCGCCGGCGCCGCCGGTCACCAGCGCGATGTGGCCGGCGAGCGATCTGGGCTTGGGCAGGCACTGGAGCTTCGCCTCTTCGAGCAGCCAGTACTCGATGTCGAAGGCCTCCTGTTCGGGCAGGCCCCGATAGGTGGAAACGGCGGAGGCGCCGCGCATGACGTTGATGGCGTTGACGTAGAATTCCCCGGAGATACGGGCGGTCGCCTTGTCGAGGGCGAAGGTGAACATGCCGACGCCGGGCATGAGATAGACCACGGCATTGGCGTCGCGGATGGCGGGGCTGTCGGGATGCTTGCAGCGCTGGTAATAGGCGGCGTAGTCGGCCCGATAGGCGGCAGTCGCCGCTTCGAGCCCGGCGACGACTGCGTCGACATCGGGATTGGCCGGATCGAAATCGATCACCAGGGGCCGGATCTTGGTGCGCAGGAAATGATCCGGACAGGAGGTGCCGAGCGCGGCGAGCGGCCGCAGGTCTTTCGAAGAGACGAACTCGAGGACGGCGGAGCTGTCGTCGTAATGGCCGAGCTTCTTGCGTTCGCCGGAAATAAGACCGCGAATCCTGGGCATCAGCCGCGCCGCGATGGCGCGACGTTCGGCGGGCGCCAGCGGGTCGACGGCCTGACCGCCGAAGGCAGATCTGTCCCCGGATTTCTCCTCGAACCAGGCGATGGCCCGGTTGATGGTCGAAATCGTGGTCTCGTAGCACTGCTTCGGCGTGTCGCCCCAGGTGAAGAGTCCGTGGCTCTCGAGGATCACGCCCCCGGCGTCGGGGTTCTCGAGGCAGAATTTCTCCAGCCAGAGGCCGAGCTCGAAGCCGGGCCGCTTCCAGGGCAACCAGCCGATCTCGTCACCGAAGATCGCCTGGGTCAGCGCCCTTGAATGCTTGCTCGCGGCGATGGCGATGATGGCGTCCGGATGCATGTGATCGACGTAGGGGCGCGGCACGAAGGCGTGCAGCGGCGTGTCGATCGAGGCCGCGCGCGGGTTGAGGTTGAAGGTCGCGTGCGGCAGATAGCCCACCATCTCGTCTTCGTGCCCGACGCCGCGATAAAGCCCCTTCAGCGCCCGGAGCTTGTCCATGTAGAGGGTGGCGAAGCCATCGAGCCCGATCGAGGCGCTGTCGCCGCCCGAGCCCTTGACCCAGAGGACCTCGACTTGTTCCCCGGTGAGCGGGTCCCGTTCCATGATCTTGGAGGAGGTATTGCCGCCGCCGTAATTGGTGACGCGTTTGTCCGAACCAAGAATGTTCGAGCGGTAGACCAGCCGCTCCGGTTCGGTCATGCCGACCGCCCTGGCGTCATCCCAAAGATTGGCCAGGCGCGACGGCGCGATACCGGACATGAACTCCTCCCTCAGAGCATTTTCGGCTGGTCGCGCTTTCGGACCGGCGAACCGTTTCCAGTTGCACTGTAAGCGCTCCTTTGCCGACATGGCCACAACAATCGGGAAACTGTCAATCAGAAACGATCAGGATCAGTCAATATTGCTGGTCTTTGATCGGAACTGATCGAAATACGATTGACAGTGATCGGTCTGGTGTGAAACGAAATTGGCTGGGGAGATTGCTACTTGCACGAAACCGAGCGCCACAGGGTGATCCTGGCAGCGGTCCAATCGCGACCGATGGCCACCGTTTCCGATCTCGTCGAGCTGACGGGCACATCGGAAGCGACGATCCGGCGCGACATAGCGGCGCTGCATGTGCAGGGCAAGCTGCGGCGGCTGCGCGGCGGCGCCGAGGCGGTGAACCCGCCCAGCCAATCCGGGCTTGTCGGCCGCCCCTTCTCCGTCAATGAAACGATCAACACGCCGTCGAAGCGGGCTATCGCCAAGGCGGCGGTGGCGCTCTGCGCGGACGGCGAGCCGATCATCATCAACGGCGGCACCACGACCTATCAAATGGTCTACTACCTCGCCAACCGGCGGATGCAGGTGTTCACCAATTCATTCCCGATCGCCGAGCACCTGCTGCACCATTCGAAGAACTCGGTGATGGTACCGGGCGGAACCATCTACCGCGAGCAGAACATCATCCTTTCGCCGTTCGAGAACGACGTCAGCCGCAATTTTTACGCGCGCAAGATGTTCATGGGGGCGCAGGGCGTCGGCCCGCACGGCATCATGGAAGCCGACCCCCTTCTCATCCAGGCCGAGCAAAAGCTCATCAGCCAGGCGGACGAGCTGATCATACTGGTCGACTCGTCCAAGTTCCGGGCCCGTTCGAGCCTCATCCTTTGTGCGCTCGAAGGTGTCCACGCCGTCATCACCGACCGCGGCATCCGCGATGAGGAAAGGCACATGCTGGAGACGGCAGGCGCCCGCGTCATCGTGGCCGAGGCCGGCGAGACAGAGAAAGAAGACTCCGCGTCGGTCGCATGATGCCGCCGCCGCGATAGCAACGGCTCAGGGAGGAAACGATGAGCATACTGAAGAAACTGGCCCTCGCCACGGCGCTGACGGCCACAATGTTCGCCGCCTCGCCGGCAATGGCGCAGACCAAGATCGCGCTGGTGGTCAAATCGCTCGGCAACGGCTTCTTCGATGCCGCCGCCAAGGGCGCCGAGGAGGCGGCCAGGGAGCTCGGCGACGTCGAAATCATCTATACCGGCCCGACCACCGCGACCGCCGAAGGCCAGATCGACATCGTCAACTCGCTGATCGCCCAGAACGTCAATGCGATCGCGATCTCGGCGAACGATCCGGACGCGCTGGTGCCGGTACTGAAGAAGGCAATGGATCGCGGCATCGCCGTGATCTCCTGGGACTCGGGCGTCGCCCCGGAGGGCCGGCAGCTGCATCTCAACCCGTCCGATACCGATCTGATCGGGGAGACCATCATCAAGCTTGCGGCCGACTACCTGCCCGAGGGCGGCGACGTGGCCATCCTTTCGGCGTCCTCGACGGCGACCAACCAGAATGCCTGGATCGAAGCGGCCAAGAAGGTGCTGCCCGAGAAGTTCCCCGGCATCAACCTCGTCGCCACCGTCTACGGCGACGACGATTCGGTCAAAAGCACCAACGAGGCCAAGGGCCTGATCGCCTCCTACCCGAACCTGAAAGCCATCATCGCCCCGACCACGGTCGGTGTCGTTGCCGCGGCGCAGGTGGTGACCGACGAGAACCTGATCGGCAAGGTCAACGTCACCGGGCTGGCGCTGCCATCCGAGTTCAAGAAGTTCATCGACAACGGCGCATCGCAGGCGGTGGCGCTGTGGAACCCGATCGACCTCGGCTATTCGGCGGTGCAGATCGCCTACCAGCTGGCGACCGGCAAGGCCACGGCAGAGCCCGGCGCCACCGTCTCGATCGGCCGGGTCGGCTCGATCACGCTCGACGAGACGAACTCGGCGGCGATGGCTGCGCCGTTCCAGTTCGACAAGACCAATATCGAAGAGTTCTCCAAGATCTACTGAGCGCTCCCGGCGAGCCCGGCGGCGGACCATCGCCGCCGGGCCGCACCCGGGGGTGTCTGACTTTCGCCCCCGCCCGGCCATTGCAGATGCTTGGCCGCGCCAAGACATCGCAATTGCTTCCCTCCCCACAAGGGGGAGGGAAGCGGAACAGGACCTGGCGTAGCTCGAGTCCGTCGTGACGCAGGGGGGTGCTTCTGGAGTTGAGTTCGATCCCGGAAAGTCCAAAATAGCGCCATGACCCAGCCCAGGCTCACCCTTGCCGGCATCAGCAAGTCCTTCCCCGGCGTGCGGGCGCTCAACGATGTGCGGCTGGCGCTGTACCCCGGCGAGGTGACGGCGCTGATCGGAGAAAACGGGGCCGGCAAATCCACCCTGGTCAAGATCCTGACCGGTATCTACCGGCCCGACGCGGGCGAGATCGCCATCGACGGGGCGCCGGTGCAGCTCACCAGCGCGCACCGGGCCTTCGAGCACGGCATCACCGCCATCCATCAGGAGACGGTGCTGTTCGACGATCTGACGGTCGCCGAGAACATCTTTCTCGGCCACGCGCCGCGCACCAGGCTCGGCACCATCGACTGGGGCAAGATGCGGAGCGAGGCCCGCGCCGTGCTCGACGCCATGGGCGCCAGGCACATCGACCAGAATGCGCGGCTCAAGGAGCTCGGCATCGCCAATAAGCACCTCGTCGCGGTGGCGCGGGCGATGTCGATCGATGCGCAAATCGTGATCATGGACGAGCCGACCGCCGCGCTCAGCCACAAGGAGATCGCGGATCTGTTCGTCCTCATCGAACTGCTCAAGCAGGACGGCAAGGCGGTGCTCTTCATCTCGCACAAGTTCGACGAGATCTACCGTATCGCCGACC
>JAUXUM010000143.1 GCA_030680995.1 Devosia sp. | reverse complement strand
CGGCAAGGATGTGCCCATGCCCTACGCCGCCAACCTCGAAAAGCTGGCGCTGCCGAACGTGGACGAAGTGATCGCGGCGGTGAACGCCGTCACCTACCGGAGCTGAGGCCCCAATGAGCATCAACATCACCATGCCCGCGCTCTCTCCGACCATGGAAGAGGGCAAGCTCGCCAAGTGGCACGTCAAGGAGGGCGACAGCGTCTCCTCCGGCGACGTGATCGCCGAGATCGAGACCGACAAGGCGACCATGGAGGTCGAGGCGGTCGACGAGGGCAAGATCGGCAAGATCATGGTCCCCGAGGGCACCGAGAACGTGAAGGTCAACGCGGTGATCGCGGTCCTGCTGCAGGAAGGCGAGAGCGCCGGCGACGTGAAGGCCGCCCCGGCGCCCGCGCCGAAGGCGGCGGAAGCGCCCAAGGCCGAGGCGCCCAAAGTCGTACCGGCGCCGGCGCCTGCATCGGTCGTATCTGCGCCGGCCCCGGCGGCGTTCGCACCCAAATCCAACGGCGTCCGCGCCTTCGCCTCGCCGCTCGCCCGCCGGCTGGCCAGGGACGCCGGCATCGATGTCGCCGCCATCGCCGGCTCCGGCCCGCGCGGCCGCGTGATCAAGAAGGATGTCGAAGCGGCCGCTTCCGGCAAGGCGCCGCTCAAGGCCGCGCCAGCGACCGCTCCTGCACCAGCGTCCGCCATGGCTGCGGGCATGACCAGGCAGCAGGTGCTGGCGCTCTACGAAGAGGGCAGCTACGAACTCGTGCCCAATGACGGCATGCGCAAGGTGGTTGCCGCCCGCCTCACCGAGGCCAAGCAGACCATCCCGCATTTCTACCTCTCCCTCGACTGCAGGATCGACGCGCTGCTCGAGGCGCGCGAGCAGATCAACAACGCCGCCCCGATGAAGGACGGCAAGCCGGTCTACAAGCTCTCGCTCAACGATTTCATCATCAAGGCCTGGGCCGCGGCGCTGCAGAAAATCCCGACGGCGAACGCCACCTGGGCCGGGGATTCGATCCTCTACCACAAGCACTCCGATGTCGCCGTCGCGGTTGCCGTGCCCGGTGGATTGTTCACGCCGGTGGTCAGGGCCGCCGAGACCAAATCGCTCAAGCAGATTTCCGAGGAGGTCAAGGACCTCGCCGCCCGGGCCCGTACCAAGAAGCTGGCGCCGCACGAATACCAGGGCGGCACCACGGCCGTCTCCAACCTCGGCATGTTCGGCGTCAAGCACTTCGCCGCCGTCATCAACCCACCGCACGGCACCATCCTCGCGGTCGGCGCCGGCGAGGAACGCGTCTATGCCGAGCGCGGGCAGGTCATGACCGGCCAGTTCATGACCGTGACGCTCTCCTGCGATCACCGCTCGGTCGATGGCGCGCTCGGGGCGGAGCTATTGGCTGCATTCAAATCCATTATTGAACACCCGATAATGATGCTGGCCTAGGGGCGCGCCGATGAAAACCATTCTCGCCTATGGCGACAGCTTGACCTTCGGCGCCAATGCGGAGACGCAGGGCCGCCACGCCTATGAAGACCGCTGGCCCAGCGTGCTTGAGGCTGGCCTTGGCGGCAGGGCCCGGGTCATCGCCGAGGGGCTGGGCGGCCGGACGACCGTGTTCGACGATTTCTCGGCCGCCGCCGACCGCAATGGGGCGACTATGCTGCCCACGCTGCTTGCCAGCCATTCCCCGCTCGATCTGGTCATCATCTTCTTGGGCATCAACGACCTCAAGACCTACCTCAACGGCACCGCCTTCGGCGCCGCCATGGGCGTCAAGCGCCTGGTCGAGATCGTCCGATCCCACCCCTACGGCAACGGCTATCCCGTGCCCAAGGTGGTGATCGTCTCGCCGCCGCCGACCGTGCCCACCCAGCATGTGGACCTTGGGCCGATGTTTGCGCCGTGTGCCGGCGAGGCAAAGCTGTTCGCTGGCTACTACAGCCGCATCGCGGCGGAACTCGGTTGCGGCTTCTTCGATGCGGCAATGGTGGCCACGGCGACGCCGATCGATGGCGTCCATCTGGACGCCAGTAATACACGTGCGATCGGCGAGGGGCTCGTGCCGGTCGTGAAATCGGTTCTCGGGCTCTGACCCGGAACGCAATTGCAAGCTCACACGAGGAGCCCATGGCAGACCAATATGATCTGATCGTTATCGGCGCAGGCCCCGGCGGCTATATCGCCGCCATCCGCGGCGCCCAGCTCGGCATGAAAGTGGCGATCGTGGAGCGCGAGCACATGGCCGGCATCTGCTCGAACTGGGGGTGCATCCCCACCAAGGCGCTGCTGCGTTCCGCCGAAATCTACGGGCATATGGAGCACGCGGCCAGCTATGGGCTCAAGGCCGAGGGATTTGGGTTCGATATCGACGCCATCGTCAAGCGCTCGCGCCAGATCGCCGGGCAGATGAACAACGGCGTCCAGTTCCTGATGAAGAAGAACAAGGTCGATATCATCTGGGGCGAAGCGCAACTGACCGCCCCCGACGAGATCAAGGTCGGCAAGCCGACCAAGAAGCCGGTCGAGCCGCAGCACCCGGCGCCCAGGAACGCGCTGGGCGAGGGCACCTACAAGGCCAGGAACATCATTATCGCCACCGGCGCTCGGCCGCGCGTACTGCCCGGGATCGAGCCGGACGGCGACCGCATCTGGACCTATTTCGAGGCCATGAAGCCGGCGAGCTTCCCAAAGTCACTCGTCGTCATGGGTTCGGGCGCCATCGGCATCGAGTTCGCCTCCTTCTACCGCTCGCTCGGCGCCGAGGTGACGGTGATCGAACTCCTGCCGCAAATCCTGCCGGTCGAGGATGCCGAGATCGCCGCCCACGTGAAAAAACGCATGGAAAAGCGCGGCATCAAGTTCCTGACCGACGCCAGGGTCACCAAGGTCGACAAGACCAGGGACGGCATCACCGCCCACGTCGAGCTCAAGTCCGGCGAGAAGCAGCAGATTTCGGGCGAACGGCTGATCTCGGCGGTCGGCGTCCAGTGCAACACCGAAGGGCTCGGGCTCGAAAAACTCGGCGTGAAACTGGACCGCGGCGCCATCGCCATCGACAATTTCGGCCGCACCAATGTCTCCGGAATCTGGGCCATCGGCGATGTCGCCGGGCCGCCGATGCTGGCCCACAAGGCCGAGCACGAGGCGGTCGTCACCGTCGAGACCATCGCCGGCCTCCAGGTGCATGGGCTCGACAAGCTCAAGGTCCCCGGCTGCACCTATTGCGAGCCGCAGGTGGCCAGCGTCGGCCTCACCGAGGCCAGGGCCAAGGAATCCGGCCGCGAGATCAGGGTCGGGCGCTTCCCGTTCGTCGGCAATGGCAAGGCCATCGCGCTCGGCGAGCCGGAGGGTCTGGTCAAGACCATCTTCGACGCCAAGACCGGTGAGCTATTGGGTGCGCATCTGGTCGGCGCCGAGGTCACCGAATTGATCCAGGGCTTCGTCGTCTCGATGAACCTCGAAACCACCGAGGAAGACCTGATCCACACGATTTTCCCGCACCCGACGCTGTCCGAAACCATGAAGGAAAGCGTACTCGACGCCTATGGCAGGGCACTGAACGTTTAGCGCATGGGCATCCGCCGCCCGAGGAGCACAAAATGACGGGACAAGCTCTTATCGTATGGGTCTTGGTGGGGCTTGCCGCCGGATGGGTCGCCAGTCGCGTCGTCGGGGGCAGCGGGTTGGTCCGCTATCTCATCGCGGGCTTGCTAGGTTCGATCGTTGGCGGCATCATCGTCTCCTACTTCAATATCCCTATCCCCGTAGACAACGAGTGGATCAGGGCCTTTCTTGTTGCTACCGGTGGAGCCATTGTCGTCATCCTGGTGGCAAGGCTCATAAACTAGGAGGAACCTATGTCACTGGCACGGAAAGTCTTTCTCGGCGTGTTTCTGGTCGGCACCGCCATCGGGCTTCTCGTCGGGATCATCGAACTGGTCGCGCCCGAACTGTCGACGGTTACGCTCAACGATCAGGACGTCACCGGCATGACCGGATTCTGGACAGCGTTGATTTCGGGCGCGGTTCCAGGCCTGGTATTCGCCTTGATCGCAGCGGGCATCACCAAGCTCGTCACGCGAAACAAACGGGCAGGCTGATTCGGCTTCTTGAAGTGCGGCTCAAGCGCTTCGACA
>JAUXUM010000142.1 GCA_030680995.1 Devosia sp. | reverse complement strand
TGGACCCGCGGGGCGATCTCGTTGACCAGGAGCGATCCGTCCTCGAGCACGAAGAACTCGACACCGAGCACGCCAACATAATCGAGGGCGGTGACGATTCTCTCCGCGATCTCCCGGGCTTTCCTTGCCGTCTTGCCCTTGATGGCGGCAGGAACCGTGCTGGTCCTGAGGATATGGCCGCGGTGGACGTTCTCGGCCGGATCGAAGGCAGCGACGCCGCCGGCCGCATTACGTGCCACCACCACCGAGATCTCCTTGTTGAACGGCACGAAGGCTTCGAGGACCAGCGGCTTGGGCGACAGCGCCGCGAAAGCGGCGGCTGCTTCGCCGCGCTTGCGGATGGTCTGCTGCCCCTTGCCGTCATAGCCCATGCGCGTGGTTTTGAGCACGGCAGGCATGCCGATCTCGCCCAACTCGGCCTCGAGGACTTCGGCGGTGGGGATGGCCGCAAAGGGCGCGACCGGGACGCGGTTGAGGCTGAGGAACGCCTTTTCCGCCAGCCGGTCCTGGGAAATCGCCAATGCCCTTGCATCCGGCCGCAGCGGTTTGAGGCGGCCCAGGAACGCCGCCGTCGCGGCCGGCACGTTCTCGAATTCGTAGGTCACCACGTCCACCGCCGCCGCGAAGGCTGCCAGCGCCGCCTCGTCGTCATAGGCGGCGACCGTCTTGCGGGGGGTGACGTCGAAGGCGGGGCTTGACGGATCGGGGCAATAAATGTGCGTCTTCATGCCCAGCCGGGCGGCGGCGAGCGCCAGCATGCGGCCGAGTTGGCCGCCGCCCAGAATGCCGATGGTGCTGCCCTGCGGCAGCGGCGCACTATCTCTCGTCATCGCTGGGGAACTGCGCCACGGCGTCGGTCTGCTCGCGCCGCAGCGTTTCGAGCCGCGCGTCGATCTCGGGGTCGCTCAGCGCCAGCACGGCGGCAGCCAGCAACGCGGCGTTGGTGGCGCCGGCTTCACCGATCGCGAGGGTGCCGACGGGGACGCCGGCCGGCATCTGCACGATGGAGAGCAGGCTGTCCTGTCCCGACAGCGCCTTGGACTTGACCGGCACGCCGAAGACCGGGAGCGTGGTCATGGCGGCGATCATCCCGGGCAGGTGCGCGGCGCCGCCGGCGCCCGCGATGATCACCTTGAAGCCGTCCGCCTTGGCGTTGGTGGCGAAATCGTAGAGCCGCGCCGGCGTGCGGTGGGCGGAAACGATGCGCGCCTCATATTCGATCTTGAGGATATCCAGGGTCTCGGCGGCATGACGCAGGGTCGGCCAGTCCGACTGGCTGCCCATGACGATGGCGACTGGTGGCGAGTCGAGCATGGCCGAAAGCCCCTCTGGCTCTGCAAAAGCGGCGTTTACCCCATAGAGATCGGAGGTTCAAGCGCGGTCTCCGGCGAGTCTACGCAATGATATCGGGGATCAGCAGGTTCTCGAGCTGCACGATACGGTCCTTAAGCGCCAGCTTGCGCTTCTTGAGGCGCTGGATCAGCATCTGGTCGGCAAGTCCGGAGGCGGTCAGCGTGTGGATGGCGGCATCAAGATCCGCATGGTCCTGACGCTTGGCCGCCAGTTCGAGGCCAAGCGCGGCTTCCTGTTCCTTGGTGAGCGGCAGCATGCGGCGGACAAGGTTCCCAGGGTGTCGCGGCGTTTCTAGGTCACAAAAGGTTAACTGATCGGGAAATGAATTGCACCAGCTTTTCAACTAAAGAACCATTTGCTTCCCGAGACGGTCGACAATCCATGAAATTTTTGTGACGATGGAGTCGTCCCAAGAAGCTTGAAAGGAGTTGTCATGACGACTGAAGGCCACATAGCTGCCCTTGAGCGGCGACATCGCGAACTCGATCAGCAGATCGAGGAAGAGTTGGGGCACGCGAGTTACGACGATCTTCAGATCGCCGCGCTCAAGCGCAAAAAGCTCGAAGTCAAAGACGAACTCGCTAAATTGCAGGCCGGCGCCGCCGCCTGACGGCGTCTGGACGACTTGTGCTTTCGAAGGCCACGGTTACCTCCGCCGCGGCCTTTTTTTGTTTCGCGAGTGCCAGGCCGATGCCCCCATTGTCCGGCTGGAGCGCAACGCAAGTGCGGCGAACCGGTCAGGCGCTAGCCGAAATCGTTGATCTCGATCCAGTACCCGTTGGGATCCTGCGGGAAGATGGCGGGCATGCCGTCCGGCCTGACGTTCACCGCACCTGGCGTCCCCTCGAAGTCGGAAAAGGCGGCGTTCCTGGAGCGGAGGTAACCGGGGGTTTCGTCGAAGTTCAGCGCTGTCGGAGCGATATGCGTCCCCTTGTGGACGCGAGTGGCGTCGAAATCGCCAGCCTGCATGCGAATGCGCTGATCGCCGCCGATATCGAACCAGCGGATATCGGTTCCGCCCATCGGGTTCGGTATTTCGCGCAGCCGCAGCGCCTCGGTGTAGAACGCGGCGCTCTCGTCGAGGTCTTTGACCACCAAGGCGATGCGATCGATACGAAGGACCGGGTGCGTGGTCCCTTCCTTTCTCAGGCGACGGGGCCGTTGAAGAACGTGCCCAGCGCGCCATCATAGATCAGCTTGAGAGCAAGTACGAACACCAGCCAGTAGGCCAACCGGTAGAACAGCTTCACCGAGATCCGGCGCACCAGGAAGACGCCGAGGAGCACACCGAGGATCGCGATCGGAGTCAGGATCAGGCCGATGGTAAGGTTGCTGACCGACAGCTGGCCGAGGAAGAAATAGGGGATGAGCTTGGCGGTGTTGACGATGGCGAAGAAAAACGCCGTCGTGCCCGAATAGATGACCGGCGGCAGCCGCCGCGGCAGCACGTAGATCTGGAAAGGCGGCCCGCCGGTGTGGCTGACAAAGCTGGTGAAGCCGGCAAATCCGCCCCAGAAGGCGCCCCAGGGCTTCGATGGGGGCAGGCCTTCGAGCCGCTTGCGCAGCGGCACGAGCGAGTCGATCACGAAGAGCAGGGTGATGACGCCGACGAAGAGCAGGACCATGGCATCGCTCACCACCGTCCACAGCGCCCAGCCCAGCAGCGTGCCGATGAAGGCGCCCGGCAGCATGATCATCAATATGCGCCAGTCCGCGTCCTTGCGGTACGTCCAGATGGCGATCGCGTCGATGACCAGGAGTAGCGGCAGCATCATGCCGGCGGCGTCGCGGGGCGGCATGACCAGCGCCAGCATCGGCACCGCGACCATGCCCAGGCTGCCCATCAGGCCGGACTTGCTGAGCGCGACGATAAATACCGCCGAAACGGCGACCAGCCAGAAATAGGGATCGAGCATGAAGGAGACCGAAGGGGGGAAGATTGGGTGCTAGTCGGACCTTGCCTTGCGCTGCTTGTCAATATCGCCGGCCTCGCGCGCCGCCTCTTCAGCCTCGCTTTCACGCGAAAGCCGGTCGGCCCGCATGACGGCGTCGAGCATTTCGGTCGAGCGGCGCACAAAGCCGATATAGGCGTCCTGATCGTGACGGACCGCATAGGACTCTTCGAGCATCCGCAGGTCGTGCCGCTCGAAGGCCTCGGCCAAACGCCGCGCCTTCGCCTCGTCATGCCCGAGGGCGATCAACGCCTGTTCTCCCAGCCGGATGGCGGAACGGAAGGTCTCGCGCTCGAAGACCTCGACGCCTAACGCCATCAGATCGTGGGCGTGGTTCCGGTCGACGGCGCGAGCGGCGATGACCACATGCGGAAAATGGCGCCGGATCAGTTCGGCGATGGCGAGAATCCGTTCGCTGCCCGCCACCGCGATCACGATCATGCGGGCATTCGCGGCGCCCGCCGCGCGCAGGATCTCGAGCCGGGAGCCGTCGCCGTAGAAGACCTTCACCCCGAAGCGCCTGACCAGCTCGATCTGCGCCGGATCGTCGTCGATCAGGGTCATTTCGAAGCCTTGAGCGCGCAGCATGCGGGTGACGATCTGCCCGAACCGGCCATATCCGAGCACGATGACCTGGTGCTTTGCCTCGATATTGTCCGAGTCCGCGGATTTGGCGCCGTCGCGGGCATGCAGGCGAGGCGCCCAGAGCCTGTCGAAGAGGAAGATGAGCAGCGGCGTGGTCGCCATCGAAAGCGCGACGACCACGGTCAGCATTTCGAACTGGTCGCCGGTGAAACGTCCGGCCGAGCGGGCGAACTGCAGAACGACGAAGGCGAACTCCCCCGCCTGGCTCAACAGGACGGCGAGAAGCAAGCGGTCGGCGACATGCATCCTGAAGAAGGTCGCAAGCCCGTAGATCACGCCCATCTTGATCCCGACCAGTGCAACGACGAAGGTGAGAACCGTCACCGGGTTCTCGATCAGCACCGAGAAGGCGATCGAAGTGCCGACGGTGATGAAGAACAGGCCGAGCAGCAGGCCCTTGAGCGGCTCGAGGTTGCTTTCGAGTTCGTGACGATATTCGCTGTCGGCCAGCAGCACCCCGCCGAGGAAAGCGCCCAGGGCCGCCGAAAGGCCAAGATACTCCGCGACCATCGAGGCGCCGACGACCAGCAGGAGGGCCAAGGCGGTAAAGGCCTCGCGCACATTGGTGTGCGCGACGAACTGCATGAGCGGACGGATGACGAAGCGGCCGCCGAGCATCGCCGCGGCGAAACCGCCGACGATATAGGCCGCGAACACCCAGCCGCGCGGACCGGCGACTTCCTCGGCCGCTTCGACCGCGCCCTCGGTCAGCATCTCGACCGGCGAGCCACTCAGCAAGGCGAGGACCGGGATGAGGGCGAGGACCGGGATGACCGCGACGTCCTGGACGAGCAGCACCGCAAGGCTCGCCCGGCCGGTATCGGTCTTGGTGATCGAGCGCTGCGCCACCGATTGCATGGCGATGGCGGTTGAGGACATGGCCAGGGCCAGCCCGACGATCAGTGCTTCCTGAAAGGGAAAGCCGAGAGCGATCGTCAAGCCGGTGAGGATGGCGGCGGTTCCCAGCATCTGCGTCAGGCCGAGCCCGAGCACCTGGTTGCGCATACGCCAGAGTTCGACCGGATGCAGTTCGAGCCCGATCAGGAACAGCATCATGACGATGCCGAAATCGGCGATCCGGCGGATGGTCTCGCTGTCGGAGATCAGTCCCAGGCCGTAGGGGCCGATGAGGATGCCGGCGGCGAGATAGCCGACGATGGTGCTGAGCCCCGCCCATTTGGCGAGCGGGACCAGCGCAACCGACGCGGCGAGTAGCGCAAAGATCGCGAGCAGGAAATTGTCTTCCATCGGTCACCTGCCCGCCAATAGCGCCCCCCGGCGCGCATCCCTGCTACTGATTGGCGGAATCGCCCTTCAGAGACTTCAGTTTGGCGAACACCGAATCGGCGTCAAGCGCTTCGTCCTGTTCGGGACGCGCGGCGGCGGCTGCCTCTTCGGCCGCCGCGGAGCCGGTGCGCCCGCCGGCGGAGGCAAGCGCTTCCTCGGCCGTCAGCAGCATGGTGCCCTGGTCGGCCTCATCGGGTGTCATCGACCCCTTGCTGGCACGCTTCACCTCGAGATCGAGGTCCATCTGGCTGCACAGCCCGAGCGTGACGGGGTCCATGGCGGCCAGGTTGGCGGTGTTCCAGTGGGTGCCCTCGCGCACCGAATCGATGGTCGATTTGGTGGTGCCCACCAGCCGCATGATCTGCGCGTCCTTCATCTCGGGATGGTTGCGCAGCAGCCATTTGATGGCGTTCGGGCGTTCGTTGCGGCGCGAGATCGGGGTATAGCGCGGGCCCTTGCGCTTGGCGGCGGCGACGCGGACCTTGGGCTCGCTCACCTTCATGCGATAGTTGGGATCGGCCTCGGCCTTCTGGATTTCCTCGCGGGTGAGCTGCCCGTTCTGGATCGGGTTGACGCCCATGATGCCGCCCGCCACGTCGCCGTCGGCGACGCCCTGCACTTCCAGCGGGTGCAGATTGCAGAACGCGGCGATCT
>JAUXUM010000136.1 GCA_030680995.1 Devosia sp. | reverse complement strand
CCCCGCGGACGCGGGGACCCGGTGCTCTGGACCATCCGCTCGCTCAGGCCGGGCCGACCTTGCTTCGATGATAGCCGGATGGATTGGGCCGGCGGCGCCGTTCGAGCAGTGGGTTCCGGCGTTCGCCGGAATGACGCCGGTGGGGGCCAACATGGCGGGCTGCAACAACGCGGCCGCCGGGGGTCCCGGTGCATTTCAGCGCCAGGTCATCGGGAAACGGATCCGTTACCACAACGCCGACAACAATGGCGATGCCGCCCGGCGTGGCCGAAGGTTATGTTCGGCATCCGCCCAATAGACGACAACCGCGGGGCCGTCGTTCGCAATTCCGTGTGCGGCGACCATTGTCCATACAACCGCGGAGACAATGAGATGCCCACGGGTCTCCGCCGTCGCCTGTCGCCGCACGGCCGCCAATAGGAGAGGTTCCACCTCCAACAGGCTAGGATGCTGCGAGGACGTCGGGATCAGCAACTCATGGCTTTTTCCAGATTGGCGTCGATGGCGTCAAGGAAGCCGAGGGTGGACAACCACGGCTGGTCCGGACCGACGAGCAGCGAGAGGTCCTTGGTCATCTTGCCGCTCTCCACTGTCTCGACGCAGACTTTTTCAAGCGTCAGCGCGAACTTCATCAACTGGTCGCTGCCGTCCAGCTTGGCGCGGTGCGCGAGGCCACGCGTCCACGCAAAGATCGAAGCGATGGAGTTGGTCGAGGTTTCCTTGCCTTGCTGGTGCTGACGGTAGTGGCGGGTCACGGTGCCGTGGGCAGCTTCGGCCTCGACGATCTTGCCGTCCGGGGTCATCAGCACGCTGGTCATCAGGCCCAGCGAACCAAAGCCCTGCGCAACCGTATCGGACTGCACGTCGCCATCATAATTCTTGCAGGCCCACACGAACCCGCCGCTCCATTTCATCGCGGCGGCGACCATGTCATCGATCAGCCGGTGCTCGTAGGTGATGCCCGCTTTTTCGAAACGGTCCGCATAGTCCGCGTCGAACACTTCCTGAAACAGATCCTTGAAGCGCCCGTCATAGGCCTTGAGGATGGTGTTCTTGGTGGAGAGGTAGCAGGGCACGCCACGGTCGAGCGCATAGTTGAAAGAGGCATGCGCGAAGTCGCGGATCGAGTCGTCGAGATTGTACATGGCCATGGCAACGCCGGCGCCCGGGGCCTGGAACACCTCGTGTTCGATGACCGCGCCATCCTCGCCGGTGAACTTGATGGTGAGCGTACCCTTGCCGGGGAAGCGGAAATCGGTGGCGCGGTACTGATCGCCGAAAGCGTGGCGGCCGACAATGATCGGCTGCGTCCAGCCGGGCACCAGGCGCGGCACGTTCCGGCAGATGATCGGTTCGCGGAAGATCACACCGCCCAGGATGTTGCGGATGGTGCCGTTGGGCGACTTCCACATTTTCTTGAGCTTGAATTCCTCGACGCGCGCCTCATCGGGGGTGATGGTCGCGCATTTGACGCCGACGCCGTGCTCCTTGATGGCATTGGCTGCGTCGACAGTGACCTTGTCGTCGGTCGCATCGCGGTTCTCGATCGAAAGGTCGTAGTAGTGCAGATCGATGTCCAGGTAGGGGTGGATCAGCTTGTCCTTGATCGCGTGCCAGATGATGCGAGTCATCTCGTCGCCATCGAGTTCGACTACGGGATTGGCGACTTTGATCTTGGCCATGCAGATGCTCCTCGGCAGCAGAATTTGGTGGGCACGCCTATAGCATGAAAAAGCCACAAGGGAAGGTGGCTGGATGGGCCCGATGGCCGCGGTTTGACACCGTGCATATACACGGTATATCTGGACCATGGCCGACGATTTCACCCAATGCATGGTTTCCAACAGCCGCATGGCGGCCCGGGCGATCACCCGGCGCTATGACAGCTATCTGCGGCCACATGGTTTGACCGCAACGCAATTCTCGCTGCTCGGCGCTCTCAAGCTCGCCGGCGCCCCCACGGTCAGCGAATTGGCCGAAGCGCGGGGCTTCGAGCGGACGACGCTGACGCGGAACATGGGCCGCCTCGAGCGGATGGGGCTGATCGCGTCGCGCGACGCGGAGAAAGGCAATGGCCGCATCTGCGCGCTTACCGCAAGGGGCGATGAATTGATCGCGCAATTGCTGCCGCTCTGGCGCAAGGCTCAGGCGGAAATGAAGCAAACCCTCACGGAGGAAGGCTTCGACGCTTCCCTCAAAGTCCTCAAGCGGCTGGCGAAAGTTTAGTTCGGCGGGGCCGAGCGCCTCCGCCGGCGCGCGAATTCATGCACATATTGGAGTACAGGATGAACCAGAAGCACGATCCGATTGTCGTTACCGGCATGGGCGCCGTCAGCCCACTGGGAGTCGGGATCGAAACCAACTGGACGCGGTTGATCGCCGGACGGAGCGGAATCGTCGCGAATACCCGTTTCGATACCAGCGCCTATGCGGCACGTGTCGCCGGACTGGTGCCGTCGCGGGCCGAGGATGCCCGTGGTTTCGATCCGCTGACGGTGGTCGATGCCAAGGACGTCAAGAAGATGGACCTCTTCATCCAGTACGGCATGGTGGCGGCGGCCGAGGCGCTGGCGCAGGCCGGATGGGCGCCGCGGACCGAAGCGGAAAAGGCGAGCACGGCGACGATCATCGGCACCGGTGTGGGCGGCTCGCCGGTGATGGCGGAAGCGGTCAAGACGATCATCGAACGCGGACCGCGGCGCCTGTCCCCCTTCACCGTCCCTGCGTTTCTCCCCAATCTCGCCGCCGGATGGATTTCCATCCACTACGGCTTCAAGGGACCGATCGGCGCGCCAGTAACCGCTTGCGCGGCGTCCGCACAGGCGATCGGCGACGGCATGCGCCTCATCCTCACCGGCGAAGCCGAGGTCGCGGTCGTGGGCGGGGCCGAAGGTTCGATCGATCCGATCTCGGTCGGCGGGTTCGGCGCGGCGCGCGCACTCTCCACCGCGTTCAACGACAATCCGCCGGCGGCGTCGCGGCCGTTCGACGCGCGGCGCGACGGGTTCGTTTTGGCGGAAGGCGCCGCCGTACTGGTGATCGAGCGGTTGAGCCATGCCGTAGCCCGCGGGGCCGCCCCGCTGGCGCTGCTCGCGGGCTACGGCACCTCCGCCGATGCCTACCATCTCACTTCCGGGGATCCGGACGGCGCCGGGGCACAGGTCGCCATGCGCAATGCCCTGAAGATGGCGGGATTGAGCCCGGCCGATATCGGTTACATCAATGCCCACAGCACTTCGACGGCGGTCGGCGATGCCGCGGAGCTTGCCGGGATCAACGCCGTCTTCGCCGGACGAGGCAAGGACCTCGCCATCTCCTCGACCAAGTCGTCGACCGGGCATCTGATGGGTGCGGCCGGTGCGCTCGAGGCGGTCTTTTCCATCGAGGCGCTGCGCCATGAAACGCTACCGCCGACGCTCAACCTGGAAGAGCCCAATGTGGGCGAGGCCTTCGATCTCGTGCCGAAGGTCGCCAAGCACAAGGCGGTCAGGCATGCGCTGTCCAATTCCTTCGGCTTCGGCGGGGTCAACGCGTCGCTGATTGTCTCGGCAGTCTGATCAACTCCAGACGACGGAGGTTACGCGGTCCTTGTTGACCTTGCACAGCGCCTGGTGTGGCTCGCCCAGGTAGTTGCCCTGCCTACCACCTCGTAGCGCTCCCCGCCCAGGTGATGGACGCTGAAATTGCCGTAGGCGGATTTTGGCACGCCATAGGTCTTGGTCAGATAGGCCATGCATTTCTCATGCGCGGTGTCCGCGTCGTCCGCGAACGCGGGACCGCCAAGTACTGCAAACAGACCGATGGCAAGTAGAGCGAGTGTCCTCATGTTTCGCACTCCTAAGTCAGTCCCCCGGCGGTTCGAAGCGCGACGTTCGTCCCCGCCTCTTCGAACATGGGCCAATAATGGCCAGAATGACGGAGACATTGAGGCAAGGGGCGAAGGAAGGCCGTCCTCCCCGGTGGAGAACGGCGAGGTCTTCGCGATCGGGCGGTGCTCGCCGCCCAACGCCTCCTTGAAGGTCTCGAGACCCGTCTGGCGCCGCCGCCGCCGAACATCCTCTTCTCCGTCACACCGGGCAGCAGTCCGATCTGTGAGCGGATGCGGCCGGCGAGTTCGTCGGCGGCTTTAGATACCGTCGATCCTCCCGCGTTCGCGGTAGGTCTGGTGCCGTGGCAGATCCTCCGCAATCCTGTCCCAATCTCGGTGGCTGCGCGCGAAGATCAACTGGTTGGGTGCAAACCATTGCGCGTCCGCGCCGAACAAGCCCACCGGCAGCATGATCGCGTCAGGCGCCCGGCTCGATTTGCCGAACAGCGGTGTGCCGCATTCCGGGCAGAAGTACCGTGTGAAGGTCGCCCCCGAATCGGCCGTCCTGGCAAAAGATCTGGTTTGGCCGGCGATGGCGACATCGGCCGGATCGGCGATAGCGACGGTGGAATGCCCGCTGCCGGTCGCCTTCTGGCAATCCTCGCACGAGCACATGAACATCGAGTGGATGGGGCCGCTAACGGCAATGCTGACGCTGCCGCAGGCGCAGCTGGCTTTGAGATCGACCTGGGGCCGTTGTCGCTTTTCCATTGTGGGAGGCTGACACGGGCACTGTCGGCAGGCAAGAAGGCCCCCAAGCTCTTGATTGGATGGCGCCGCCGTCCTAAGCCGCAACAACTGGAGTGCTTGATGGCCTTTGTCCCCGACTATCCCGTTGAGACGGCGCGCCTGCGGCTGCGGCCATTCACGCGCGGCGATGTCGAGGCGGTCTTTGCCTACCGGCAACGGGCGGATGTCGCGCGCTATCTCTTCGATGAACCGATGAGCCGCGAAAGCTGCACCGAGGTCGTGCAGGCCCGGGTAGGACAAACCGGCTTCGAGCAGGAAGGCGACAAGATCTTTCTCGCAGTCGAGCGCTTGGAAGACTCGGCCATGATCGGCGAGGTGTCGCTGATCCTGCGGAGCCTGGAGTCCCGGCAGGCCGAACTCGGCTACATCTTCAATCCGGACTTCCATGGCTTGGGATATGCCACCGAAGCAAGCCGGGCGCTGCTGGCCCTAGGCTTCGAAGGCGCCGCGATGCACCGCATCCATGCGCGCTGCGATGCCCGAAATGTTGCGTCCTGGAAGGTGATGGAGCGCCTGGGGATGCGGCGCGAGGCGCACTTCCACGAGCATGTCCTGGTCAAGGGTGTGTGGGACGAGGAATTGATCTACGCCATGCTGGAAGACGAGTGGCGGACCAGGCGTGACGCCTAGGTGTTCAGTCACGACAATTCCACGGCTGGTGCGTCTGCCGGCGGCATTTTAGCAAGTGTTTCCTGAAAAACAGCCGGAACTATCATGGCGACGTCACGTTCTCCCGCTATTGGTTGGAGAAGTGTGAGCGGAGGACATTACGGTCATGAGCGCATCTGACTTACCCATCGAAACCGAGCGTCTCATACTCCGTCACTTCGAAAAATCCGACCTCGACAGCATTATGGCGTACCACTTGCTTCCGGAGGTGCAACGCTACCTGGACCGGAAGGCCCGCGACAAAACTGAATGCAAGGCCGCGCTTGACGGAATGTGCGCACAGCGCCGGCTGCACCGGCCGGGCGATACGCTGACCCTGGCGGTTGCACGAAAGTCCGACGAGCTGCTGATCGGGCAGGCGTCGCTCCGCTGGACCGACGCCACGGCGGGGCAGGCAGAAGTCAGGTTCGTCTTCAACCCCACTTTTTGCCGTCAGGGCTATGCCACTGAAGCGGTAAGAGCTGCCTTCGACCTGGGCTTTGATCATTTCGGCTTTCACCGCATCTTCGCCCGCTGCGGGGCCAAGAATCACGCCTCTGCCCGGCTGATGAAGGGGTTGGGCATGCGGCTAGAAGCCCATTATCGGGAACATGCCCTGTTCCAGGGCGAATGGGATGAAGAACTGCATTTCGCCATCCTGGATCGCGAATGGCGGCGCGGCACCAAGGTCAAGGAAATCCCGACCCACCTCGTGGCCTGAACCAGCCATGCCTTGATCTTTTGTCCCGTTGCGCACTATCTGCGGCACAAACGGGATCATTCATCATGGCCGGCACCGATAAATCGCAGGAGATCGTGTTCCGGCCGAGCCCGGCGATTATCCTGTGCGAACCACAGCTGGGCGAAAACATCGGCACCACCGCGCGCGCCATGGCCAATTTCGGGCTCTGGGACCTGCGGCTGGTCAATCCGCGCGACGGCTGGCCGAACGAGCGGGCCGTTGCCGCTGCATCCCGGGCCGATCACGTCATCTCCAGGGTCCGGGTGTTCGAGACCACCGAGGCCGCCATCGCCGATTTGTCGCTGGTCTTTGCCACGACGGCACGCCGGCGAGACCTGCAGAAGCCGGTGCTCGGACCCGAGGAGGCGTCGCAGCGGCTGATTTCCCACATCGCCGGTGGCCATGGGGCGGGGCTGCTGTTCGGGCGCGAGCGGTGGGGCCTTTACAACGAAGAAGTGGCGCTGGCCGACGCCATCGTCACCCTGCCGGTGGAAGCCGCCTTCGCTTCGCTCAATATCGCCCAGGCGGTGCTGGTGCTGGCCTATGAGTGGCGACGGCAGTCCGACCTTGGTTCGACGCTGCCGTTCACCGACATGCTGGCGGAACTTGCCACCAAGCAGGAGCTGCAGGGGCTGTTCGGGCACCTCGAGGAGGCCCTCGATCGCGCCGGGTTCTTCACGGCGCCCGACAAGCGGCCCACCGTCGTCAACAATCTCCGCTCCATGCTCAGCCGGGGCAATTTGTCCTCGCAGGAAGTGCGGACCCTGCGCGG
>JAUXUM010000009.1 GCA_030680995.1 Devosia sp. | reverse complement strand
CCGCAGAACGAGCAATAAAGCGTGTTCTTGGAGGATTCGCCGTTGGTAGTGTCCTTGGACATCCTGTCACTCCCGGGAGCGGCGCTCCCAAACCGTGCGCTGCCAACAACGCTAACGCACGAGACTTAAACAAGTTGTTATTGGCGACGACCTTAAAGGCCGTTCCGGAGCCACGCAATTACACGAGGGTCACACTCCCGTGTCCTTTTCGATTCACCTTAACGCCTAAAACTCTCATGAAGCTTCCGGCAACGCGCGCTTCTCGAACACGCTGTCGATGAGGCCGAAGCTCTTGGCCTCTTCCGGCGAGAGGAAGCGGTCGCGCTCGAGGGCGGTCTCGACCTCCTCGTAGGTCCGGCCGGTGTGCTTCTCGTAGATCAGGTTCAGGCGGCGCTTGAGGCCCTCGACTTCCTTGGCATGAATCAGGATGTCGGTAACCTGCCCCTGATATCCGCCTGAGGGCTGATGCACCATGATGCGGGCATTCGCCAGCGCCCCGCGCATCCCGGCTTCGCCGGCCGCGAGCAGGAGCGAACCCATGGACGCCGCCTGCCCCATGCACAGCGTCGCTACCGGCGGACGGATGAACTGCATGGTGTCATAAATGCCCAGTCCAGCCGTCACCACCCCGCCAGGCGAGTTGATGTACATGTTGATTTCCTTCTTCGGATTCTCCGATTCGAGGAACAGCAACTGCGCGACGATCAACGAGGCCATATTGTCTTCGACGATGCCGGTGACAAAAATGATCCGCTCCTTGAGCAGCCGCGAATAGATGTCGAAAGCGCGCTCGCCGCGGTTGGTTTGCTCGACCACCATCGGCACGAGCATGTTCATTGTGTCGACCGGATCTCTCATTCCTGCTGCCCCTGGGTTGGAAACGAATCAGCGCGATTGGCCGATTGCATGCGATGCCGCCTTAACGGCCGGTAAAGCGAGACATAGGCGCGAGTGTGGCGGGCTTCAATAGACCTGAGCATGCCGCAACCCGCCTCAGCCGGGAACCTGCCCGAATGGTTAGGCGAACGAGCGCCGCCGATACGCTTTTCGTCTGAATCCTGATCCTCGCCCCTCGGCCTTGGCCCCTGCCGTCGCGCCAAGCCGCTCACCAAAAGCGGCCATCGCCGCGATTACCGGCTCCATCGCCTGTCCGAGCTCCGTCAGCGAGTATTCCGTCTTTGGCGGCACGGTCGGATAAATTTGCTTCGAAACCAGCCCCTCGCTCTCAAGCATCGCCAGCCGCAACGCCAGCATGCGCGGACTGATGCCGATCAATGAGCGCTGCAGCTCCGAATAGCGTCTTGTGCCAAGCAGCAAGTCGCGAAAGATCAGTGTCGTCCACTTTCCATCGATGACCTGCGCCGCCTTCGCCACTGGACAGTCCGGCTCGCAGCCGGTTGGATCAGCTTCTCGCATGGAAATTTCCGCTATACATTTTGTACGTACTTCACTTTTGATAGTTGTTTTTCTAGGTTGTGGCAATCCATCCCGGTAAAGGAAAGCCAAATGACCCGTCTTCGCATCGTTCTCTGGATTGTTGCCGTATCGCAGCTAATCCTGGGAGGCCTGACTCTCTTCGCCCCCGCGTTCTTCTTCGAACTGATCGGCCTTGCGACGCCGCCTGACGACAATCGTTACATCATCGGCATGCTGGGCGCTCGCTTCCTCGCCTACGGCATCGGCTTCGTCGTATTGGCCCGGCGAACCAGGCCGGACCTGTTCTGGGTTTGGAATATGGTCGCCATCCAATCGGTGGATCTGGCGCTGGGCGCCTTCTACACGGCCCGGGGCACATTGGAGCTTGCGACGTCAGCATTTCCAATGGTCAACGCCACGCTTTTTGCGGTGCTGTTGGCTGCGTTCGCCTGGCCGATGCGGAACACTACCGCCCGTTAGTGACAACGGTACCAGACCCGCCGGCGGCGACGATAGGGCCCCGCCCCTTGTCGAAGCGACTACCGGCGGGGTTAAGTGAGGGGCAGAACCCGATTCAGAGAACATATGGCCTCCCCCTTCTCCCTCGCCGACCGCCGCGCCTTTGCCGAGCCCCGCGACGTCGCCTTCTACCAGGACCCCTACGCGTTCTACGCCGAGCTGCACGCCAGGAGCCCAACCTTCGTCTGGGAGAACTACGGCCATTGGTGCTTCGCCGGCTTCAAGGAGGTCAACGCCCTGCTCCGCGACAAGCGCTTCGGGCGGCAGATCCTGCACCTGATGACCCGCGAGGAGCTCGGCATGCCCGAGCCCAAGCTGCATACCGCCGCCTTCGATCAGACCGAGAAGTATTCTCTCCTCGCGCTCGAGCCGCCCGCCCACACCCGGCTGCGCACCCTGGTCAACCGCGCCTTCGTCTCCCGCCATGTCGAGCAGTTGCGTCCGCGCATCGGCCATCTCGCCAACGAGCTGATCGACACTTTCGCTTCGGATGGGCAAGCCGAGCTGCTCAAGGCCTTTGCCGCCCCGCTCCCCGCCATCATCATCGCCGAAATGATCGGGCTGCCTGTGGAAATGGCGCCGCAACTGCTCAACTGGTCCAACCGCATGGTGGCCATGTACATGTTCGGAGCCACCGAGGCGGTCGAACACGATGCGAACCGGGCTTCGATCGAATTCATGGACTATCTGCGGACGGTGATCGCCGAGCGCTGGAGGCGGCCCAAAGACGACCTGCTTACCCACATGCTGACCGCCGATCCCGTGGATGGCCAGAAGCTCTTGGAGGAGGAGGTCATCTCCACCGCCATCCTCCTGCTCAACGCCGGCCATGAAGCGACCGTCCACACCACCGGCAACGGCATCAAGGCCATCCTCGAAAGCGGCATCGATCCCAAGGTGCTGTTCGCCGATGAGAAGCAGACCGAGGCAACGGTGGAGGAATGCCTGCGCTACGACGCGCCGCTGCACATGTTCACCCGCTACGCACTGGGCGACGTGACCCTCGAGGGCGGCCTCTCTTTCAAGAAGGGCGACGTCATCGGCCTTATGCTGGCCGCCGCCAACCGCGATCCGCGGCGCTTCGCCAATGCCGGCACCTTCGATCCCTTCCGCACCGACGGTCAGAACGTCACGTTCGGCGCCGGCATCCACTTCTGCATCGGGGCGCCGCTGGCCCGCATCGAGCTGGAAGTGGCGATGAAGACGCTGTTCGAGCGGCTGCCCGGGCTGCGATTGGCGGAGACGCCGGTCTACAAGGACGTCTACCATTTCCATGGGCTCGATCGGCTGATGGTGGAGTGGTGACTCGGCAGGCCGGCTCAGGGACGGCTTAGCCCGGCCAACACCTCCGGCAGCAGCCCCGGCAAATCCTCCGCGATCAGTCCTGGCCTCCCGAACGCATTGGCGCATTCGGCGTGGATCCAGACCGCGGCAGCCGCTGCCTTGAACCCCGCCATGCCCTGCGCCAGCAGGCCGCCCGCGATTCCGGCCAGAACGTCGCCGGACCCGGCTGTCGCCAGGGTCGCCGGCGCGTTGGCGTTGATCGCGGCGCGACCGTCGGGGGCCGCGATCACCGTGTCGCTGCCCTTCAGGATGACCACGGCGCCTGACCGCTCTGCGCCGATCCGCGCACGCTCGAGCTTCGAACCCGCGACCTGCCCGAAGATCCGCTCGAACTCGCCCTCGTGCGGCGTCATTACCACCGGTCGGCCGGCCTTCGCCTTGATCGCGGAAAAGAGCGTCTCCGGGTCCTCCTTGAAGCTTGTCAGCGCGTCGGCATCGAGCACCGCGGCGGCGCCGCTTTGGAGGATCGTCAGCACGTTCGCCCGGGTCGGCTCGCCCACCCCGGCCGCCGGGCCGATCACCGCCGCATTGATGCGCCGGTCGTCCAGCATGAGACCCAGCCCCGCCGCGCCGTCGATGGCCCGGAGCATGATCGAGGTGACGTGCGAGGCGTGCACCAGCAGTGCCTGATGCGCGCCGACCAGGGTTACCAGTCCTGCCCCCGAACGCGAAGCCGCCGTCGCCGAGAGCCGCGCCGCCCCCGTCTGCAGCGGCCCGCCGGAGACCACAAGGCAGTGACCCCGGGTAAACTTGTGGCCTTCCGGGTCGGGCCGGGGCAGCACCCAAAGGTCCGGGCCGTTCTCGAACGCCCTGGCTCCAATCTGGCCCAGAACGCCATCGGGAATGCCGATGTCGCCGAGCACCAGTTCCCCGCACCGTATCCTGCCCGGAAGCAACAAATGTCCCGGCTTCTTGCGGAAGAATGTCACGGTCAGCCCGGCCTGGATGGCGACGCCGCGCTCCGCGCCGCTCGCCCCGTCGATGCCGCTGGGAACATCGACCGCCGCCACGGGCCTGCCACTGGCGTTGACCGCCCCGATCAGCATCGCCAGTTCGCCCTCGATGTCCCGGTCTAGCCCCGCCCCGAGCAATGCATCGACGATCATCTCGGCCGTGCCGATCGAAGCTGGCGACGCTTCCTCCACCGTTCCCTTCCAGAGATCGGCGTAGAAGGCCGCGTCCCCCTTGAGCTTCTCCCTGTCACCGTAAAGCGCCAGCCGAACCGGCCACCCGCGCTCCTTGAGCAGGCGCGCGACCACGAAGCCGTCGCCGCCATTGTTGCCGGGGCCGCAAAGCACCAGCGTTTCGCGCGGTCCGTACCGCCCGGCGATGGCATCGGCCACGGCCCGGCCGGCGTTCTCCATCAGGGTGAGCGATGCAACGCCCGCCTCTACCGCCAGCGCATCGGCGCGAGCCATCTCGGCGGGCGTGAGAAGGATCGAGGCCTTGGCAACTTCCGGGATATCACGTTCCGCCATTTCTACACTCCCACCGCCGTCATTCCGGCGAAAGCCGGAACCCACTGCTCCGCTCGTTCCACAAGTTCATTCCATCCGGTCCTGCCGCGCAACATCGATTCAGGGTCGGCCAGCGAAGTGCCCGACGAACGATCGAGCGCTGGGCTTTCGCCGGAATGACGCCCTGTGTGGGGCGATCTCCCCGCAACAAAAAGGCCGCCCATCGGGGCGGCCTCGTTTTCAGCATCCAGCCACCTCAGTGGTGGTGCTCTTCGGGAACCTCGTCCTCGTCCGCCGCGATGATCTTGGCGAGTTCGGCGCGCGTCATCTTCTTTTCGCTGGACTTAGCCAGCTCGGCTACGAAATCGACCACCTTGTTCTCGAATACGGGGGCGCGCAGCGACGCCAGCGCATTGGGGTTCTTGCGATAGTAATCGTAAATCTGCTGTTCCTGGCCGGGGAAGCGGCGCACCTCGGCGATCAGGGCCCGCTGATGCTCTTCCTCGGTCACCTCGACCTTGTTGGCGTTACCGATCTCGGCCACCACCAGCCCGAGCCGCACGCGGCGCTCGGCGATCTTCTTGTACTGCTCGCTTGCCTCTGCCTCGGTCGTGCCTTCATCTTCAAAACTGCGGCCGTGATGCTCGATTTCGTGCTTCACCCGTTCCCAGATGGTGTTGAACTCGGCTTCCACCAGCTGCTCGGGGACATCGAACTTGTGCCCTTCGTCGAGCCCGTCGAGAATCTGCCGCTTCATCGCCTGGCGGCTCATCTGGCCGAGCGCGGCAACCATCTGCTCGCGCACGGCCTCCCGTAGCGCAGCCAGATTCTCGAGTCCCAGCTTCTCGGCAAACTCGTCATTGAGTTCGCCGGCCTTGGGTCCGTCGACATGGAGGATGGCGACATCGAAGGTCGCCTTCTTGCCCGCCAGCTCTTCCCTGCCGTAATCCTTGGGGAAGGTGACCTCGATCTGCCGGGTCTCGCCCTTCTTCATGCCGATGAGCTGCTCTTCGAAGCCCGGGATGAATTCGCCCGACCCGACCGTCAGGTGCGCATGGTCGGCGCTGCTGCCCTCGAACGGCTCGCCCTTGATCTTGCCTTCGAACGACAGCCCGAGCCGGTCGCCATCGGCAACCACGCCTTCCTCGCCCTTGTCCTCGTAACCGCGGTTCTGGCGGAACACCCGCTGCATCTCGTCGTCGACTTCCTTGTCGGTAATTTCGACCACGGGCTTCTCGATCGCGATGCTCTTGAAGTCCATGAGCTTGACGGCGGGCAGGATTTCGTAGCTGACGTGGAACGCCAGATCCGCCTCGCCCTCCAGCACCCGATTGATCTCGGCCTGGTCTTCGGTAAGATCCACCTTGGGCTGCACCGCGGCGCGCTCGGCGCGCTCTTCCAGCGTCTTGGCGACGGTCGAGTTGATGGCGTCGGTCATCACTTCGGACATGGCCGAGCGGCCATAGACCTTCTTCAGATGCGACACCGGGACCTTGCCGGGCCGGAAGCCCTTCAGCGTCGCCTTGTCCTTGATCTCGCCGAGCCGGGCGTCGAGGCGCTCGCTCAGGTCCTTGGCCGGGATGACCACGGCGAGTTTGCGCTTGAGGCCCTCGTTGAGGGTTTCTGTGATCTGCATTGGGCTATCCCGTTTTCGTTGTCTCGTTTGACCCCCGGGGCTGGCTCGTCCAGCCGCGGCACCCTCGTGCGCGGGCTGGTGCGGGTGAGAGGACTCGAACCTCCACGCCTTGCGGCGCTGGAACCTAAATCCAGTGCGTCTACCAGTTCCGCCACACCCGCAAGGCGCCCGTTGGCCGGGTGGCGTGCATCTAACCCATGTTGACAGACCAGTCAAAGCCTTGTTTCCGCGCCCGCCGGGATGGCCGCTTGCCCCTGCAAGACCCGTGGATATCGCCATGGAACCGTCTGCGGGCGCCCAATCGGGCGGCAATCGCGATCCCAACCCGGATACTTCTGCACACTTTTGCATCGTGTTGATGTCTTTTTGAGCATAACCGGAACTAGCAGGCTTGCCTTCCGCATCAGTATGCTCCGTTAACGCCCTGTCTTCGCGTGCAATTCCGGCCATCCAGAGTTGTGGCACGAGCCGTGCATACCCTTTGGCGGCACCCGCTGAGGGTCATGGAGCGCATGAGGCGCTCCAACGACATGGACTGGGCGCCATCCGGGTCGCCAATTGAATCCCAATTGGCCCGGAAATGCTCGTTTGGAGGCCGGAATGAAGAAGATCGAGGCTATCGTAAAGCCGTTCAAGCTCGATGAAGTCAAAGAGGCATTGCAGGAAGTCGGCCTGCAGGGCATCACGGTGACCGAGGCCAAGGGCTTCGGGCGCCAGAAGGGACATACCGAGCTCTATCGCGGCGCGGAATACGTCGTCGATTTCCTGCCCAAGGTGAAGGTCGAGGTGGTATGCCCCGACGACCTCGCCGAGAAGGCGATCGAAGCGATCCGCAACGCAGCGCAAACCGGTCGTATCGGCGACGGCAAGATCTTCGTCTACACGATCGAGCAAGCCATCCGCATCCGGACCGGCGAATTCGGCGACGACGCGCTCTAGGGCGCCCGCCCCACACCCCATCACCAACGAAACATCCGACTTACCCAGGGGAACTAGATGACTACTGGAAGCGACATCCTCAAGAAGATTAAGGACGAGGACATTAAATACGTCGATCTGCGCTTCACCGATCCGCGCGGCAAGCTGCAGCACGTCACCATGGACGTCAGCGTCGTCGACGAAGACCTCTTCGAAGAAGGCACCATGTTCGACGGTTCCTCGATCGCCGGGTGGAAGGCGATCAACGAAAGCGACATGGTGCTGATGCCCGATCCGAACGCCGCCTATGTCGATCCGTTCTTCGGCGCACCGACCTTGGCGATCAACTGCGACGTTCTCGAACCGCTCACCTACCAGCCCTACAGCCGCGACCCGCGCACCACCGCCAAGAAAGCCGAGGCGTATTTGAAGGCCTCCGGCATCGGCGACACCGTGGTGTTCGGCCCGGAGCCGGAATTTTTCCTCTTCGACGACGTCAAATTCTCCAACACCACCTACAAGGTCGGCTTCGAGGTCGACCATTCGGAACTGCCCTCGAACAACGACACCAACTACGAGGCCGGCAATACCGGTCACCATATCGGCCTCAAGAAGGGCTATTTCCCGGTTCCCCCGCTCGACAGCGCCCAGGACATTCGCGGCGAAATGCTCTCGGCCATGGCCGCCATGGGCGTCGCTGTCGAAAAGCACCACCACGAAGTGGCCTCGGCCCAGCACGAACTCGGCATCAAGTTCGCGCCTATCATCAAGTCGGCCGACGACGTGCAGATCTACAAATATGTCATCCATCAGGTGGCTCACGCCTACGGCAAGACCGTCACCTTCATGCCCAAGCCCGTCTATGGCGACAATGGCTCGGGCATGCATTGCCATCAGTCGATCTGGAAGGACGGCAAGCCACTCTTTGCCGGCGACCAGTATGCGGGCCTCTCGATGGAAGCGCTCTACTATATCGGCGGGGTGATCAAGCACGCCAAGGCTATTAACGCCTTCACCAACCCGACCACCAACAGCTACAAGCGTCTGGTGCCCGGTTTCGAGGCGCCGGTGCTGCTCGCTTATTCGGCCCGCAATCGTTCGGCCTCGTGCCGCATCCCCTTCGGTCAGTCGCCCAAGGCCAAACGCGTCGAGGTCCGTTTCCCCGATCCACTGGCGAACCCCTATCTCGGCTTTGCCGCGCTGCTGATGGCCGGCATCGACGGCATCAAGAACAAGATCCATCCGGGCGACCCGATGGACAAGGATCTCTACGAATTGCCGGCCGAAGAATTGAAGCAGATTCCGACCGTCTGCGCCTCGTTGCGCGAAGCGCTCGAGAGCCTCGACAGGGACCGCGACTTCCTCAAGGCCGGCGGCGTCTTCGACGACGATCAGATCGACAGCTATATCGAACTCAAGATGACCGAGGTCATCAAGTTCGAGCACACCCCGCACCCGGTCGAGTACGAGATGTATTATTCGGCGTGAGCCAGACACCGACACGAGATCGAAGGGGGCCCGCTACGGGGCCCTCTTTTGTTTTGCCGATCGAGCCGCGATGAAGGGAGCATTCAGCACAGGTTCAAATAGGGTATGATTTCCTTCATTCCATGACGGGACAAAAACGTACCCGCTCAATGAGGAACGCGCCGGCCTCCCTCTGGCCCCGCTCGGCCAGAAGGGTCCCGCGCCGCAAAGGAAGGGATTTAGCCATGAGACCGACACGCCTTGCCGGCATCGCCGTGCTTACGACCGTTGGGTTTCTCTTGACGTCCGCTGCCGCCATGGCGGCCCCCAACGCCTTCATGAATCGCGACAGCAATGTCCGAAAGACCTCCAGTCCAAGCTCCGCGGTCGTCAATTTCGTCGAGGAGGACCAGGAGGTGCAGGTCCTGCAATGCGGCACCAGCCGCTGCAAGATCAAGATCCCCGGACCGGACGGCTGGGTCAATAAGAGCTACCTCGAACTCTTCGAGGACGAAGAGGAGGAAGAAGCCGAAGAGCCCACCCCCGCCCCCGCTCTTCCCTATGGTCCCGACACCTGCAAGGACGGCTTTGTCTGGCGCGACGCGATCCCGGGGGATCATGTCTGCGTCACTCCCGATCGTCGCTCCACGGCAGCCAGCGAAAACGCGATCGCGGGCTCGCGCGTCGACCCCGGTGGCGCCTACGGCCCCAATAGCTGCGTGGCCGGTTTCGTCTGGCGCGAAGCCTACCCGGGTGACGTTGTCTGCGTGACCCCGGGCCGCCGTTCGCAGGCCAAGCAGGAAAACATCGACGGACCGAGCCATCGCGTCCTGCCGTAGCACCACGCTTGCAACCGGAGCGGGAGACCAGCGTCCCGCTCCACACATCTGCAGTACCTGCCCGCCGCCGGCGATGACACCGCCGGTCAGCCCGCGCCCGCCTCCGACACTCGGGTGTAGCCGGACTCGCCGCGCGCCGGCGAAAGCGCCCGCAGCGCGTTGAGGATAACAGCGACATCGATGGCCTCCTGGACCAGCGCCCCTTGCACCGGGGGTAGATAGCCCAGGGCGGCGGCGGCCATGCCTGCGAGCGAAAGGCCCAAACCCACCAGCACGCTCTGCAAGGCGATGGCTCGGGTGCGCCGGGCGATCGACATGGCGCTCGCCAAGCGGTCGAGTTCGTCGACCAGCAACACGACGTCTGCCGCTTCCGACGAGGCAGCGGCGCCTCGCGCGCCCATCGCGACGCCGACATCGGCGGCAGCAAGGGCTGGTGCGTCGTTGACGCCGTCTCCAACCATCATCACGTCGCCCTGTCCCCGCTCGGAGCGCACGGCGGCAACCTTGGCATCGGGCGTGAGGTTCCCCAGCACGAGGTCGACGCCCAGCGTCCCGCCCACAATCGCTGCGACCTCCGCCCTGTCGCCTGAAGCCAGGATGATCCGCTGGACGCCGGCGGCCCTCAACCGCGAGATGACCGCGGCGGCATCGTCCCTGACGCGATCGGCGAGGATCAGGTAACCGGCCAGCACTCCGTCGATGGCGACGGCAGCCGTCACCGCATGCTCCGGCAGGCCGGCCAGCAAGGCGGACGCGTTCTGCGAGCGGCTGTGCTTGCGCACAAAGCCACTGCCGCCCACCACCACGGCATGGCCGTCGACCTCGCCCTCGATGGCGGTGCCGGGAGTCTCCACTACATTCAACGGATTGGAGAGCGGGATCGACCTCTTGCGCGCGGCCGAAACCAGCGCGGCGGCGACGACATGGGAAGAAGCCTGGTCGAGGGAAGCCGCGAGGCGCAGGATTTCATCGGGCGCCATGTCATCGGCGACACGGATCTCCTCCAGTTCGACCTGGCCATGCGTCAGCGTTCCCGTCTTGTCGAGCAGGGCGGTGCGCACGCGAGCCAGGACTTCCAGGGCGCGGCCATTCTTTACCAGCACGCCGATCTTGGCGGCGCGCGACATGCCCGAGATGATGGCGACGGGGACGGCCAGGATCAGCGGGCATGGCGTTGCCACCACCAGCACGGCGAGCGCCCGCAGATGATCCCCGCTCAACAGCCACGCTCCTGCGGCGATGACGACGGTGAGGACGAGGAAGCCGATCGCATAGCGGTCGGCGAGCCGGACGATCGGCGCCCGCGATCGCTGCGCCCCTTCGACCAGCCGCACGATGCCGGCATAGGTGCTCTCGGCGGCTGGCCTCTCGGTCCTGAGGTCGAAAGCCGGCCCGACCGAGGTTGACCCGCTGAGGATTTCCTCACCCGGCCACCTTTCCGCCGGCAGCGGCTCGCCGGTCAGCGCCGACTGGTCGAGCAGCGCCGGACCGCTCAGCGCCGTGCCATCCACCGGCACGACCTCCCCATGCCGGATCAGCAGCCGGTCGCCGGGAACTATGCTCTCGATCGGCACTTCCTCGAGACCGTGCGCGTCGTAGCGCATCGCGGTACGACCCACCCGACCCAGCAGGGCGGTCATTTCGCGCCGCGCACGCCCTTCGGCGAAACGCTCCAGCAACTGGCCGCCCGCATACATGAGCGCCACTACGTTGCCGGCGAGAGGCTCACCAAATGCCAGTGCCGCGGACATCGACAGCGCCGCGACCAGATCGAGACCGACATCACCGCGCCTCAGGCTGGTGACGATCTCATGCAACAGGGCGATGAGCACCGGCGCCGTGGCGACGGCCCAGATCGCTCCAGCCGTATCCTCTCGACCGGCAAGCGCGGCGCTCCCCCCGGCTGCGAGACCGGCGAGCGCGACCGCCACGAGCCCGATCGCAGCCTGCCGCCTGATCGCATCGAAGACCCTAGAAAGAATGATCGCCTCGGAATTCGGTCGTCCTGGACCGATGGAGTATGCCCGGGAACCGAGCCACTGGCGAGGGGCACGCGGTCGTCCCGCGGCTATGTTCGCACTCCGGCTGGCCCCGCAAGTCGCCACGCGACAGGCATGGAGGTCGCCGGGCCCCGGTTTGGTCGGCCCTGCGACAGATGCTGCGGGGCGAAGACGTGGCGGCGGCCGGTCACGCCAGATAGAACAGCGCGGCCACCAGCGGGATCAGAAGCTCTCGCCAAATGCGGAGATGGGCAAGCCGGTACGCAAAACTGGAAAACCCGGCCTGCTGCCACCAATGCTGGCAAGAACGCGCCGGTCCGGCCGGTCGATACGCAATACTTGGGGCCGAAACAACGCGCATACGGCAACTCCACACAAAGACCGTATGAATTGCTTTCTATCAGCCCGCGCTTAAGAAAGTGCTTCCGAGAAGCAAACGGAAGGTAAACCGGATGGGTCAAAACGGAGCGGCCCGCCCGGCTTCGGGCGCTCCGGTTGAAGGTCGCGCCTTAGCTGCGGCGCAGGCGGTCGAGAATGCGCCCGGTACAGGCGTTCACCTCGAGCGGGTAAAAACCCAGCCGCCGCCCGAGCTATTGTCCTGATGCCCATCTTCTCCTCCCTGAAAGAAAAATCCCGGCCGCGAGGCCGGGATCGGGGGCAAGGGAAGGATCTTGCCGTATGCGCTCCGGTCAGTTGCCGAAGTTGAACTGCAGGCCGAAGCCGCTGCCCGGGAAGCCGCGACGGAGCCGCTCGATGACGCGCACTTCGCCGGTGCAGCGGCTCACCCGCAGCCGGTACCAGGCACGGCCGTAGCGGGCGATGACCTCGACGCGTTGCCGATTGTCGCGCACGATTTCGATGTCGCGAAAACCATAGTCGCGCAGCCCGCGGCGGATCTGGTTGTTGGTCAGGCAGAAGCGGAGCCGGTCGAAGTCGCGGCTCCGGCTCTCGATGCCGAAATCGAAACCGCCGCCGCTGCCGATGCCGAGCCGGAAGTTGAACGAGGGCTCGGACTGCGCCATGGCGGGCATGGCGGTGACGGACGCAGCGCCGAGGACCAGAGCAACGACGGCTGCGCGCCCGCT
>JAUXUM010000135.1 GCA_030680995.1 Devosia sp. | reverse complement strand
GCCCGCGTGCCTGCTTCTACAAGAATGTCGGCTATGGCGGCGGCAGCTTCTGCCTGGCGACGGGCAACTCGATCGGCAACCTCGCCTCCGCCGGCTGGAACGATGTCATTTCGTCGGTGCGGCTCTATGGCGGCGCCAGCGTCCAGGTTTGCGAGCATGCCGGCTTCGGCGGCGCCTGCGTGACCTGGAACAGCAACAAGAGCGACCTGACCGCCACCGGCTGGAACGACATCATCTCGTCCGTCGACGTTTTCTGATCGCTCCGCACTGGCTCTCGGAACGCCGCCCTGAGGGGCGGCGTTTTCGTCTCGGGGTGATGATGCGGCCCGCTGTTCTGTTCCCATTCCGTTCCCTTCGTGCTATCGCTTATATCTTCCGCTGCTGACAGTTTTTGACACAGTACCTATCTATGGTGCCTGCTGCCGACATCGGCTCGCTCCTTCGTTGACTGAGATCAGACCCATGGCTTCCGAGAAACCGTCCGCCCGTCCGGGCAAAGCCGAGTTCTCCATCGACGACTTTATCGGCGAGATCGAGAAGGCCGAGGCCGAGACGCTGAACAAGCGGCTGCCGCAGGAGCGGCTGCGCAACAAGCGGGCGCTGGACCAGGCTGCCCGCCGCGAGGGCGAAAAGGAGATCGCCCGCCGCGCCGCCGAGCAGGCCGCGGCACTGACCCCCGCGAAAACCACCAAATCCAGGCGTTCCGCCGCGACCGGCATGAGCCTGAAAGCCCCCAAATCCAGGGCCAACTCCGTCGAGCGCCCGGCCAATCTCGACGGCTTCGCCGAGGCCGCGCAGGCCGGCTTCACCGCGCGTTCGAGCCAACCGGCCGTCATCGGCACCGAGGTCGGCCATGTCGGCATCTCCGCCACCGTCAAGGCGCTCGAAGACATCATCATGCACGGCCGCAAGGAGGTCGAGGGCAATGACGCCTGGAAGCCCCACCGCCCGATCCGCCCGGCCAAGTCCGAGGGTGGCATCCCCTTCCGCCTCGTCACCGGCTACACCCCCGCCGGCGATCAGCCCACCGCCATCGCCGACCTGGTCGAGGGCATCGAGAACGGCGAGACCGACCAGGTCCTGCTCGGCGTCACCGGCTCGGGCAAGACCTATACCGCCGCGCAGGTCATCGCCCGCACCCAGCGCCCGGCGCTGATCCTCGCGCCGAACAAGACGCTCGCCGCCCAGCTCTACGGCGAGTTCCGCTCGTTCTTCCCCGACAACGCGGTCGAATACTTTGTCTCCTACTACGATTACTACCAGCCGGAAGCATACGTCCCGCGCACCGACACCTATATCGAGAAGGAATCCACCATCAACGAGCAGATCGACCGCATGCGCCACTCGGCGACGCGCGCCCTGCTCGAGCGCGACGACGTCATCATCGTCGCCTCGGTCTCCTGCATCTACGGCATCGGCTCGGTCGAGGACTACACCGCCATGACCATCGACCTGCGCAAGGGCCAGACCATCGACCAGCGCGAGCTCCTGCGCGGCCTCGCCCAGCTGCAGTACAAGCGCGGCGACGCCGGCTTCACCCGCGGCACCTTCCGGGTCCGCGGCGACACCGTCGAACTCTTCCCCGCCCACTACGAGGACGCCGCCTGGCGCATCACCCTCTTCGGCAACGAGATCGAGGCCATCTCCGAGATCGATCCCTTGACCGGCAGGAAAGCCGCCGACCTGCTCTCCATCCGCGTCTTCGCCAACTCCCACCACGTCACCCCGCGCGCCACC
>JAUXUM010000130.1 GCA_030680995.1 Devosia sp. | reverse complement strand
CGGCACCTCGAACATCGTGCCCGACCAGAAGCGCCCCTGACGATCAGGCTTGCCATCGTTGAAGCGGGTGTCCGCGAGATGCGCTTCGGGGTCGACGATGGGGTCAAACTTCTCTGTTTCGGGATCGAAGAAATGGAAGCCGCTCACCATTGTCACCACCAGTCCGCCCTTCTCACGCAGGCCGAGGCAGCCGAGGTACTCGGGAGCTTCCCAAGTGTCGTCCGCGCCCGTGGCGGGACTGTAGCGGTGGATGAGCTTGCTCCAGATGTCGATCCACCACAGCATGCCGTCGGCCGGATCCCAGAGCGTGCCTTCGCCCAGCTCCGCCTTGGCATCGACCACACAGGTGATATCCACCATCGCTATTCTCCCGGCTTTCTGTTGTTCTGGGTCCTGAACGCCAGTCCCCAGAGGGTGGCAAAGGTCTCGCTGCCGATCGAGACCGTCAACAGGATCACGGCCCCGTAGACGACGAGCAGGGCGCCGCTCGACAGGTGCAGCGCCGGCAACAGGCCGGTGAGGATGGTCAGCACCAGCGCGCCGGCCACCGTGCTCAGATAATGGCCGCTGCCGCCCAGGATCGATGCCCCTCCGATGGCCACGGCGGCGATCAAGGTGAACAGGTAGGAATTGCCCACACCGATCCCGTTGAGCAGACCGATCGTGGCCCCGCCGGCAAGCACCAGCGGCACCACCCAGAGCAGCGGCAGATCCTGCCCGGCGCAAAGCAGGGTCATCAGGATTGCCCCCGAATTCAGCACCCAGGGCACGGAAAGGTCGATGCCGCTGCCGATCATGACGAAGGTCTGGCCCAGCGCCACGATGCCGACGAAGGCGGCCAGGACCACCGTCGCACGCAGGTTGGATTCGGAAAGAAACCCCGGCGAGAACAGCGCGGTGACCAGCAGCAGGACCAGCATGCCGATATAGGCAAGGATGATCAGTCGGTTGCGGGCGAAAAAGGTGCTCACCGGTGCTGCTCCCGCGCCGTCTTTTCGGCAAGCGAGCTGGCCAGCACCGCGAGCGGCAGGATGGCGCCCGACATCACCGGTTGCCAGTAGCTGGAGACTCGCAGCACGAAGACCAGATTGCCGATCAGGGTGAGGATATAGGCGCCGACAAGGGTGCCGAGCAGATGTCCGCGGCCTCCGAACAGACTGACGCCGCCGATCACCGCCGCCGCGACGGAGGGCAGGATGTAGTCCTTGCCGATGGTCGGCGAGCCCGCGCCGGTCTGCGTCGTCAGGTAGAGCGCCGCGCCGGCCGCAAACAGCCCTGAAAGGCCATAGGCGATGAGGTTGATGCGGGTCGTTGAGACGCCCGAGAGGAAGGCGGATTTCTCGCTCGAGCCGGTGGCCTGGATGGCGATGCCGAGCCGGGTGGCGCGGAACCAGTACCAGAACAGGATCAGTGCCAGCAGCATCCAGACCGGACTCGCCAGTCCGAGGAATTGGGCATAGCCGAAGCCGATCCACAAGCCCGGCACGCTGCCGCCGTCGGTAGGCAGGATCAGCATGGCCGTGCCGTTGAGGATCGACCAACTGGCGAGCGTTACCAGGAAGGGCTGCAGCTTGAGGGCCGAGATCAACAGGCCGTTGAGGGCGCCAACCCCGAAGCCCAGTGCCAGGATGATGATCGACCACAGCCCGATATTGGCCGGGTCGGTGCCGAACTGGGTGGCTGCAATCACCGTGCCCAGGCTGATCATGCCGCCGATCGAGAGGTCGATGCCGCCGCGGATCAGCACGATGGTCTGGCCGGTTGCGGCGAGCATCAGTGTCATCGCGGTGGACGCGGTCATCGTCAGGCGGCCTCGTCCAACACGGCGGCCCGCAGGATGCCTTCCCCGGAAATGCGGTCGCCTTCCAGCGTGGCCGCGACGCGCCCGGAACGCCGGCCTCAGGCCATGTCATTCGGTGCGTCATAGGTGATGCTGAACAGATCGGCCCGGTGGCGGGCGATCGAGAGCTCGACATTGCGCTGCTCGTCCGACTGGTACAGCATCTCGACGGTGAGGAGCGGTGCCCCCTCGGCGATGTCGAGATCGGCCGCCACCGCCTCGTCGGCAATCTCGGCCCGCACGGTGACATGGGCGACCACCATGCGCACGTTGAGGTGCTTCTGCACCGAGCGGAAGATCAGCACATCGGTGAAATCCTCGCGCTTGAACTGGGCGCCGACGTCGGGCGGGAAATAGGTGGTGACCTGCGCCTTCTTCTGCGTTCCCACCGACAGCACGCTGCGCAGGCAGTAGCCGGCCTCATCCTTGCCCATGCCGAAATGACGCTGCAGCACCGGCGCCACCTCCTTGCGGTAGGACTTGATCTTGAGCTGCGCGTCCTTGGTGAAGGCCGCCATGTCGGCGAAATTCCTGAAATCCCAGCTGAGAGTTACCGACGGGTTGCGGGCGGTGACGACCGCGGGCTTGGCCGAGCGCTTCTTGATCAGCCCGTCGGTCTCGAGATCGCGCAACGCCTGGCGCACGGTGATGAGGCTCACCCCGAAATGGTCGGCAATCGTCGCTTCCTTCGGCAGCTCCCCGCCCACCGGAAATGCGCCGTTCGCAATGGGCTCGCGCAGGATATCGGCCAGCTGCCGGTAGAGAGGTCCGTGCGCACGGGCCAGCGATCGCTTCGGAAGAAGGTCGATATTGGATGTCAAGTCGTCCATTGATACAGCCAGCCTCGATAGGTATAATTATCATAATAGCATGCTCGCTGCCTCCGTAGGCGCGGGCATTTTCGCCATCCCCAGCTATGCCAGCAGGCGCAGCGGGACCTCCAGGTAGCTCTTGAACCTGGCCAGGAATTCGGTGGCCGCGTCCTCGTCCACAGCGTCCGCATCGAATGACAGTAGGCACTCGGCCGAGGCGGGACCGGCCGCAAGCACCAGCCGCATGACGCGACCCGGCAGCAGCGGCATCAGGACAGGGCGGATGTCGCCGACCTGTAACAGCCGCAGGGACAGCGCGGCGGGCGCGCCGGACTGATCAGCGGCTGCTTCGAGAGCAGCGAGCCGGCGCAAGCGCAGCGGCGCCAGCGAACCTTTGCGGATGTCGGCGAAAACGATCTGGCCGCGCCGCTGGCCCAGCATCGTTTCGAGGGCGACCGGCAAGCCCTCTAGGCCGCTGGTACCGGGGACATCGTCGAGTGCACAGCCGGCGGCGCGCAGCGTTACGTCTTCCAGGACGAAGGGCGTATCGGCCTCGGCAAACCCGGCCAGCAGGCGCTGCAGCGTCTCCATCTGGATTGTCGCCCCGAGGGCGGAGGTCCGCAGGCCGGTATTCCGGAGCAAAACTTCTGCCGTATGGGGGACGAAACCGGCAACGTCGGCCGCAATGATTCGGCCCGCGGGGCCGGTACCCGTCAGCGACTCCAGCGCGATTCCGCGCTCGCGGGCAAGCCGCCGTGCATAGGGCGACACTGCGCGGCGCGCGGACTGCAGGGGTGCTGTGGTCATCGAGCCCTCAGATACTCGGCATTGACGCAATTGGTCAGCCGGCCTTCGGTGAGAAAGGCGTGTACCACTTCGGTGGATTTGAGGCGCAGGTCGCGCATCGCGGCCGGGCTAAAAAATGCCGCGTGCGGGGTCACGATCAGGCGCCCATTGATCCAGGCCTCGTCGCGGCGCCAGGCGGCGAGCAGCGGGTGGTCGAGATCACCCGGTTCGTTGGGCAGCACATCGAGTCCCGCGCCGGCCACGATGTCGTTCCGCATCGCCGCTTCGAGCGCCGACAAATCGACGATGGGGCCGCGTGCCGTGTTGATGAGGATCAGTCCCGGCTTGGCGGCGGCAAACGCTTCCGCTCCGAGCAATCCGCGGGTGGTCGCGCTGAGCGGGGCATGCACCGAAACCACGTCGCTGCGGCCCATCAGCTCGGCAAGCGAGTGCACACGCTCATAGCCGGTGGAAAGGTCGACACCTGATGAGAGGTGCGGATCGTAGAACATCACCTTCATGTCGAAGGCCGCGGCGCGGCGCGTTGCGGCAAAGCCGATGCGCCCGAGACCGACGACGCCGAACGTCGCGCCCCTGTGACGGCGGACCAGCGGCGCCTTGGAGAAATTCCAGCCGTCGAAACCATCCCGCACCAGCTCCGGTCCATAGCTCGATGTACCGCGGGTCAGCGCCAGCATCAGGCCGATGGCGTGGTCGGCGACTTCGGTGGTGCCATAGTCGGGCACATTGCAGGCGGGAATATTGCGGGCGCCCCAGCCGGCCGTGTCGATATTGTCGAAGCCGACGCCGGAGCGGACGGCGATCTTCGCATTGGGGAAGGCGGAGGGCGCCGCCGCGACATTTAGGGTAGGCGAATAGTTGATGACCGCGTCCACGGATTTGCAGATTTCGGGGTCGAGCGTAGCGGCGACGTCGGTGGTCGATCTGGCCACAATGAACTCGATACCGGGATAGTGCTCGCGCTCGAGTTCGGCCTCGTCCGAGGCCTGACAGTTGGTGCATAGAATTTACATTGCTTGTCCCCCGGCCGCCGGCAGCGGTCCCCGTTACTTTCCGACGGCACCGATCCGGCCGCCCATCGGCACGACCGCGCCGACCGGCTGGTCGATGCTGGCGAGCGTGCCGCTCATCGGGGCTTCGATCTCCACCACGGTCTTGTCGGTCTCGATTTCGGCCACCACTTCGCCTTCCTCGACCGCATCGCCGACCGCCTTCAGCCACTTGACCAGCGTGCCTTCGGATACCGTGAGGTCGCCGAACGGCATGTTGATCGGCTCCTCGTTCCCGGATGCGGCAGATGTGGAAGTGGGCGCGGCCGGCACGGCCGGGGCAGGCGCGGCAGATGCCGGAGCTGTAGCCGACCTTATGCCTGTCGCATGCCAGTGATCGGGCACCGGCGGGGTACCGGCAATCACCTTACGGGCCGCGTCGACGATGCGGGGCGTGTCGACCAGCATGGCGTGTTCCAGTACCGGCGCAAATGGATGCGAGGTTGGCGCCGTATGCAGTCGGCCGACCGGTGCGTCCAGCTCGTCGAAGGCCAGCTCGTTGATGGTCTGGGCGATTTCGCCGCCCATGCCGCACATGGCCCAGGCCTCGTCGACGACCAGCAGTTTGTGGGTCTTCTTGAGGCTTTCGACCACGGTATTGACGTCGAGCGGCATGATCGTGCGCAAGTCGATGATCTCGGCCTCAATCCCCTCAGCCGCAAGGAGTGCCGCCGCTTCGAGCGAACGCGGCACCATCTGCCCGGCGGCAACGATAGTGATGTCGGCGCCGGACCGCGCGATGCGCGCAACGCCGAACGGCACGTAGTGCTCTCCCACCGGGACTTCGCTCCTGGAGGCGAAGAGCGCCTTCGGCTCCAGCATGATCACCGGATCGCCGGCGCGCAGCGCCGTCTTCATCAGCCCCTTGGCGTCGGCGGGGGTCGAGGGCACGCAAACCACGAGCCCCGGCATATGCGCGAAGACCGGGTGGTACATGCCGCTATGGTGCGGCCCGGAGCTGCGCAGCGCTCCGGCACCGATCCGCACCACCATTGGCGCATTCATCGCGCCATTGCTCATGTAGCGAAGCTTTGCGGCCTGCAGGAAAATCTGGCCGGCCGTCTCGAAGGCGAAATCGGCGAACATCAGGTCCGAGACGGTTCTGGCGCCGGTGGCCGAAGCGCCGACGGCAGCAGCGGTAAAACCCTGCTCGGAGATCGGCGTGTCGACCATCCGTTCGGCGCCGAATTCCTGCCAGAGATTCTTGGTGTGGGCGAAGCTGCCGCCGCGCTCGCCGGTGCCCTCGCCGAAATAGAGGATGGCGGAATTGGCGCGCATTTCCTCGGCAATGCCGTCGCGCACCGCTTCCAGCCAGCCTTGTACCCGGGTCTCGCCCGCCGGCTGCGGACGCAACGCCTCGGGCGGGTTGATCGGGTCGGCGAAGACATGGCGGCGTACCGTCGCCGGGTCCGGCTCGGGCGAGTTGCGGGCGAACTCCAGCGCCTCCTGCACCACCCTCTCGACATGGGCCTCGATATCGGCGAGGTCCTCCGCGTCGGCGACGCCATAATCCTCGATCAGGCGCTTGCGGAACATGTCGATGGGATCGCGCTTGAGCCAGGCGTCGACTTCGGCCTGCGTCCGGTAGGTGCCGACGACCGGATCGCCCTCATGGTGGCCCACTGTGCGGTAGGTCTTGCACTCGATCAGGGTCGGGCCCTTGCCCGAGCGGGCACGTTCGGTGGCTTCCTTCATCGCCAGCCAGACGGCGAAGACGTCGTTGCCGTCCACGGCAACGCCCGGCATGCCGTAGGACGCCGCCTTGCTGGCGATCTCGGGATTGAGGGTGACCGATTTGAGCGGGGTCGCGGTGGCGTAGAGGTTGTTCTCGCACACGAATACCGCCGGCGCGCGTTGCACGGCGGCAAAATTCAGCGCCTCGTGAAAGCCACCATGATTGGCCGCGCCATCGCCGAAGAAGGCGACGCCGATATCGTCGCGGCCCTGTCGGTGGGCGCTCATGCCGATGCCGACCGCGTGGCCGATACCCGCCGCCACGATGCCGTTGGTGCCGAACAGGCCGGCGGTGCGGTCATAGAGATGCATGGTTCCGCCGCGGCCGCCGCAGATGCCGTCTACCTTGCCGAAGAGTTCGGCCATCACGCGCTTGGGATCGGCGCCCTTGGCGAGGGCATGACCATGGCCGCGATGCGTGGACGTGACCCAGTCGCTATGCCGCAGATGCGCGCAGACGCCGACGCCGGTCGCTTCCTGGCCGATATAAAGGTGCAGGAAGCCGGGCGTCTCGCCCTTGCGGCAGGCGATCTGCGCCGTGCTCTCGAAGCGGCGCAGCAGCACCATCTGCTCGAACAATCCCATCAGGACGGCGCGATCCGGCAGATTGCCGGCACTCGCTTGCTGCCCGCCCTTGCGTGCCACGGAAATCGCCACGCCAACCCCTCCCACTTGTTTCAGTCGGTCACTGCTCTAGCCGTGGTGCCGTTCGCATTCCATTGTACTCGAGAATAGATTATAATAGCATAATGTCTAGGATGAAGTTTTCGATGACCACGGTAGTGATGGGTCGGATGGGAGGGCCAAATGCTGCAGCCGACGGATTCACTGAGGTTGCGCCTCAAGACCGGCGCCCCCTTTATCGTGACGTTTTCGATCATCGCCGCGGTCGAGATCGTCGAGCTGGTGGCGCTGGCGGGCTTCGACGGCATTATCCTCGATATGGAGCATGGTGCCTACGGTACGGAATCGCTAGGGCCGTTGGTGCTCGCCGCAAGGGCCCGTGGCATCTATCCGCTGGTGCGGGTGCGCACCGGTGAGCCCTCCGAGATCGGCGCGGCACTCGATGCGGGCGCGGCCGGGGTCATCGTGCCGCAGATCGGTTCGGCCGAGGAGGCGCGACGGGCCGTGCGCGCGGCCCGCTTCGCCCCGGACGGCAATCGCGGCGCCAATCCGTTCGTACGCGGCGCCGACTATAGCGGCCGGGCCGAATGGTTCGCCAAGGCCAACGAAGACGTCGCGGTCCTGTTGATGGTGGAAGGCGCCGACGGGGTGGCGGCATTGCCGGAAATCCTTACCGTGCCGACGCTCGACGGTATCTTCCTCGGGCCGATGGACCTCTCGCATGCGCTCGGCGTACCCGGAGAGATGGGGCATCCGAAGGTTGTTCAGACCATCGAAGCGGTGATCGAAGCGGTGGGCACGGCGGGCCTCGTCGCCGCTATCTTCGCCGGAACGCCCGACTCGGCACGACGCTGGCTGGGCCGCGGCGTCACCCTGGTGGGAGTCGGCGTCGATACGGCGCATATCCTTGTCGGATTGAAAGGCGTGGCCGAGGCGGTGCGGGCCAAGTAGTCGGAACCGATGCGGCTCAGCCCCGCGTCACGTGTACCGTGGCGTCGGGCCGCTGGAACAGTTCCGGACGCAGGCTCGTGCCAAGGCCAAGGCCAAGGCCAAGGCCAAGGCCAAGGCCAAGGCCAAGGCCAAGGCCAAGGCCAAGGCCAAGGCCAAGGCCGTCCATCGGCCAGATTTTCATCGCGCGGATGCCTTCCGAAAGCAGGCTCTTGGCCAGTTCACCGGCTTTGAAGCGCCAAGCCAAGAGATTCTCATGGGGACCTTCGTTAGAATCGCCCGCCTTGAGCGACCAGTCCCCTCGGTGCGCTCGAACAGCGCATTGCGCTTGCTGGCCGGCACATGCTTGTGGCCAGCACAGGTGTTGTAGATGGGTATCGACTGGTGCGTGCACCCGCCGGGCAGCCGCCATAGCGGCTCGCCCAGCGCCTGGCCGTAGATGTCCCATAGCGCGATGTCGACCGCCGAATTGCGGCGCAATTCGGCGCCGGAATCGCGCGCCGACATAGGCGCTGCCCGGCGTGCGGTCGTGCAACTCGATGCCGATAATGCCGGCGTCCCTATGCGCGCGCAGCCAGAAGGCGCGAAAGGTATTGACATTTATAATAGTATAATAGTTTATCAGTTGTTGACCGAAGCGGTTGGCATTGGCGAAGCGCTGACCGGGGTTCGTCTCCGCAACAGCGCGGCCGCGTCAGGGAGGATGAGCATGAACAGCGCGGCCTCGGCCACCACGCAGGATCAAGCCGCACCGTCGTGGCGCAGTCGGGTCATTGGGTTCATCGCCATCGGCGAGGTGGGGGTGATCGCAGCGCTGGTGCTCCTCGTGGCGTTCTTCTACTTCGTGCAGCCGGCGTTCCTTTCGGAGCGCAATATCCGCGCCATCCTCAATGTCGTGTCGTTCGTCGGCATCATCGCCATCGGCCAAACCATCCTGCTGGTGAACGGCGAGTTCGATCTGTCCGTCGGTTCGGTGGCCGGGCTGTCTGCGGTGGTCGCCGCCAAGCTGATGACGGCCGTTGCCCTACCGGTGCCGGTGGCGGTTCTCGGCGGCGTCGGTGTCGGCGCGCTGGTCGGGCTGATCAACGGTCTGATCGTCGTCAAGTTCCGCATCCCCGCCTTCATCCAGACCCTGGGCATGCTGTTCATCGGGCAGGGGTTGATCCAGTTGGTGACCGCCGGTTACCCGGTCTATCCGCTGCCGCCCGAAGTCAGCGCCATCGGCACCACCAGTCTCGCGTTCGGGCTGGGCTGGAGCTTTGCCTTCTTCATCGTCGCCGCCATCGTCGCCGACTTTGCGCTGCGGCGTACCGTGCTCGGGCGCAACATGTATGCCACCGGAGGCAACCAGGAAGTGGCCCGCCTCGTGGGCATCAATACCAGCCTCTACAAGATCGGCGCCTTCGTTACCGTCGGTGCGCTGGCGGCGGTCGCGGGCATGTTCGTCATGGCCGATCTCTCCAGCGGCGGGACTTCGATTGGCAGCGGTTGGGAATTGACGGTCATCGCCGGCGTGGTGGTGGGCGGCGTCAGCCTGTTCGGTGGCGCCGGTACCGTTGCCGGCGGCGTCGTCGGCATCCTTATGCTGAAGGTCGTGCAGAGCGGGCTGGTGGTCATCGGCGTCAACTCCAACTGGCAGCAGATCGCGGTCGGCGTGATCATGGTGCTCGCCGTCGGTCTCGACATCCTGCGCCGTCGCTATTTCACCGTCGGCGCCGGTGCCCGGGGTGCCAAGAAGGCAACGCCCAACAAGAGCGCCAGCTGAAGGCGGAATCTGAACGAAGCTATTTCACACCGGCAATGATGCCGGTGAACAAGGGAGAGGACCCAATGAAACACACCACTCTGAAGAACCGGCTTACGCGCGCGGCGCTCGGCGCCGCCGTGCTCGCCGCGTCGATCGGTTCGGCGAGCGTCGGCTACGGCGCGGAAATCAAACTGCTCTGGGTGCAGGCCATGAAGGACCACCCGGTGCACCGGCTGATGCAGGCGGGCTTCCTCGATAGGTGCAAGGAGCTCGGCTATATCTGCGAAGTGGTCGGCGATCCGAGCGCTACCAACTGGGATATTCCCGCGACGCTGCCGCTGGCGGAAGCCGCGATCGCCCGTACCAAATACGACGCCATCGGCGTCTACGGGCCGGATCCGGCGATCTATTCGTACATCTCCAAGCTTGCCAAGGAAGGCTTCCCGGTCGTCACCTGGCACGTGCTGCCGCCCGAGGGCACAGTCGAAGGGCTGAAGGCCGCGACCGGCGAGGACATTCCCAATGCCGGCGAGAACGCCGCCATCGCCATCGGCGAGAAACTCGGCGGCAAGGGCACGGTGGCACTGACGCAGGGCGCCTCGAACGACACCGAGAACGCCATGTCGGATGCCTTCCGCAAGACCATCGCGGCGAAGTATCCGGACATCAAGGTGCTCGACACCCAGATGGAAGGTTTCGAGCCGTCGGCCGCCGAAGCGAAAGCCGTGGCGATCCTGCAGGGCAACCCGGACGTGACCGCCGCCTTCGGGACCACCGGCAACAGCATCCAGACCTGGTCGGGCGCGGCCCGCAAGGCCGGACGCGACGTCGTCATCATCGGCATGGACTATATCCGGCAGAACCTCGACCTGGTGAAGTCGGGCGCTGCCTATGGCATCGTGGCGCAGCCGCTCTATGAAGAGAGCGCCAAGGTTGCCGAACTCCTCGGCGACCTCGCCCAGGGCAAGACCGTCACCTACCTCAACCCGCTGCCGGCTGCGGTGATCACCGCAGCCGACCTTGACCCCTACTACAAGATGCTCGAAAGCGCCGGCCAGTAACAGGCCGACGAAACGAACAGTCCCGGGGCCAGAGGTCCCGGGACAATACGGAGGGGAAGATGCAGCAGGCGGCCGACACTCAATACGTCATCGAGGCGAGGGGGATCACCAAGAGCTTCGGCGGCGTGCAGGCCCTGCGCGGCATCAATTTTGCGGTGAGGGCGGGCGATATCCACGCGCTGCTCGGGCAGAACGGCGCGGGCAAGTCGACGCTGGTGAAGATCCTCAACGGCGTGCATCGGGCCGGCTCCTATGGCGGCAGCATCGCCATTGCCGGGCAGCCGGCGAGCTTTGCGTCGCCCGCCGAGGCGACGGCGCATGGCGTCGGCTATGTGCCGCAGGAGATCGAGGTGCTGGAGCAGCTCTCGGTCGCCGAGAACGTGTTTGCCGGCCATACCGGGCTCGGGCAGGGCGTTATCTTCTACCGCAGGAAGCTCGAGGAGCGAACGCGTGAGATCTTCGACGATCTGGGGCTCGATATCGATCCGCGCGCCATCGTCGCGTTGCTGACCTCGGCGCAGCGCCATCTGGTGATGATCGCCCGCGCCCTGGCGCTGAGGCCGCGCGTGCTGATGCTCGACGAGCCTACCGCATCGCTTTCCGGCACCGAGGTCGATTCGCTGTTCGGCGTGCTGCGCCGGCTCCGGGCGCAGGGTGTCACCATGATCTACATCACCCATCGGCTGCCCGAGGTGCTCGCAGTCTGCGACAGCGCCACGGTGCTGCGCGACGGGCAGGTGGCGGCCGAGATCGCCCGCGAGGACTTTGACGAGGAACGCTTCATCTTCGCCATGTCTGGGCAGAAGCTGTCGCGGCTGTTCCCGCAGCATGTGGCGCCGGTCGGCGCGCCGACGGTGCTGGAGGTGCGGCATTTGACGGTGCCCGGCCAGCCCGGCGCCATACACGGGGCGCGGGACATAAGCTTCTCGGTTGCGGGCGGCGAGATCGTCGGTCTCGCCGGCCTCCTCGGATCGGGACGTAGCGAAATCCTGCACGGCATTTACGGGCGCGTGCCTGCCACCGGCGAAATCCTGGTGGATGGCCTGCCGGCGACGATCAGGTCGCCGCGCGACGCCCGCGCGGTTGGCATCGCGCTGCTCACCGAGGACCGCAAGCGCGACGGCCTGCTCTTTAATCTGCCGATTGGAGCCAACATCACTATCGGCAATCTCGAGCCATTGTCGCGGCACGGGACGGTGAGCGGCGAACGCGAACGCGGCGCCGTTCTCGAGTCCATGCGGGCGCTCAACATCAAAGCGTCGTCGCCTCAGGCCCCGGTCGCACACCTGTCGGGCGGCAACCAGCAAAAGCTATTGTTTGCCCGCGTCCTGATGCGCGCCCCGAGGGTGCTTCTGCTCGACGAGCCCACCAAGGGTGTCGATGCGGCAACGCGGCTCGAGATCTACCGCTTGGTGGTGGAGCTAGCGCAAAAGGGTGTCGCCCTCGTTGTGGTTGCCTCCGAACTTGAAGAGATCGTCGGGCTTTGCGACCGCGTTCTGACGGTTGCTGACGGGCGCATCGTTGATGAGTTCCGCCGCGGGGAAGGCGGAGAGGACCGCGTCCTGCGGGCCGCCGCCGCCGCGCAGGCCAGAAACCAGACCTCGGCGCTTTCCGGGGTATCGCCGTGACCCTTTCCGGCAAGCGCGTCTTCATAACCGGCGCCGCGACCGGTATCGGTCGGGCGACGTCCGAATATCTATTGACACAAGGCGCACGGGTGTTTGGCACAGGGCTTGATGGAGAAGAGGGGAGGCAATTAGCGGCTCGATATGCCGGGCAAATGCCCGAACTACTGTTTCGCGAGGCCGACCTGACTCAGGAGCGGGCTGTACAGGAAGCAGTCTCGGGCGCGGTTGCGCGGATGGGTGGGCTCGACGCCGTCGTCAACTGCGCCGGCGTTTACCCAACCGGCAAGCGACTTGAGGACGTAAGTGACGCAGACTGGGACCGAACCATCGCGGTCAACTTGACCGCCATCTTCCGTGTGTGCCGGGCGGCCCTGCCGCTGCTGCGGCAGGCGGGCGGCGGGTCGGTTGTCAATGTTGCCTCGGTGCATGCCGATGCCACCGTCCCAGGGGTCCCCGCCTACGCCGCGACAAAGGCGGCAGTCGTTGGCCTCTCGCGCCAGTTGGCGCTGGACTATGCCGTGGACAGCATCCGCGTGAACGCGGTGCTGGTCGGCTCGGTCGCGACCAGGATGACGCTCGACGGGCTCGAGGCGGCGGGTGGCGCCGAGGCCCTGGGCCTCTCCTTCGCGCTCAACAAGATTGCTCGTATCGCCGATCCGCGCGAAATCGCCACCGCCATCGGCTTTCTGATTTCCGATGCCGCCTCATTCGTCACCGGCAGCGCCATGCAGGTCGATGGCGGGCTGCTGGCCCGGCTGCTTTAGAGTCTGAACGGCTCGAACCGGACGCTGCCTTCGGCGGTCTCGCCGGGCGCCAGCACGATCACGCCCTCGTCCGGATCCGCGAAGCCGCCGGCGCGATTGAAGGCGCCGGACGCATTGCTCTGCTGCTCGACGCAGAAATAGGGTTTTGTCGGGTCGGCATAGAGCATGAGATGGCCGAACATAGCGTCGGCGCGGATTGTCAGTCCGGCGCCGCGCGACGGGTAACGCAGCGGCGCCACGCCCTCCCAGCCGCCATAGTTGTTGTTGCGCCAGCCGCCGGGCAGGGGACGCGCCTCGGCAAAATCGAGCTCGGGTGGCAGGGTCACCGGATCGCCCGATACCCCGTCCGGTTCTTCTAGATAGTATCGTTTGGCCGAAAACTGCAGCGTCACATCGTTATCGCGCTCGAACCAGGGGTGCAGGCCGAAGCCGAAGGGCATGGCGACTGGTCCGGCATTGGTCAGCGACATGGCGACGGTTAGTCCGCCTTCCGTCAGCAGAAACCGCTGTGTCGCCCGATAGGAATAGGCCTCCCGGGATGCCTTGATCGCGAGGGTTAGCACCGCCTCGGCCGCATTGGCCAGTTTCAGCGTCCATGGGCGGTGCCAGCCCGTGCCATGCACGTTGTACTTCTCTGCGGTATTGTTCGGCGCGAAGCGCCAGGTCCGGCCGCCGAACGCAAAGGCATTGCCGGCGATGCGGTTGGCATAGGGGGTCATCGGAAACATCGCGACTCCGAGCACATTGCCCGCCAGACGGTCGGCGTCCGACAGGGGCCGCATCAGGTCGATGCCGGCGAAACGGAAATGGCTGACGCTGCCGCCCAGCCCGGGCACAAGCCCCACGCTCAATGCGCCGGCGCGCAGCGCCACATCTCTAGAAATTGCGGCCATAGCCGGCGCTCCAGCCGCCATCGACCGCCAGCAATTGCCCGCTGGTATAGCTGTTGTACGGATCGCAGAAGAACAGCACCGTGTCGGTCACCTCCTGCAGCGTTCCGGCTCGGCCCACGGAGGCGTGCGTGAGCATGGCGGTGTCGCCGGCCAGCACCGGTTCTCCGATGGCGCCGACGCCCAGCGCGTTGACCAGCACCTTGGGGCCGAATTCCATGGCGAGCCCGCGCATGCCCGCCAGCGCTGCCGCCATCTGCACCGAATAACCGGGATGGCGGCGCATCGGCATGGTGGCCGCCGCGGAGAGGATGAAGAGGAGACGCCCGCCGCCGCGCTGCGCCATCGCCTCCGCGGTCGACCGGGCCGCCGCGAGCAGCGGCTCCACTTCCAATCCGTCCCGCGGCACCAGGGGCAGGGAGAGGAGCAGGATGTCGGGCAGGCGGGCCGTTTCGCCGTCGGCCAGCGTCGCACCATTGGCCACAAGGCTCTCCAGCGCTGCCGCAACCACCGCGTTGTTGTCGCCGCGCAGTTCGACGAGGGCGTCCTTGAGTTCGATCCGCATGGGCCCCTACATCATGTAACCGGCGGTCCAGCCGCCGTCGACCGCCAGCACCTGGCCGTTGATGTAGCCGGCCCCTGGCGAGGCGAGGAACAGCACAGTCTCGGCGATCTCCTCCGGCCGGCCCGGGCGACCGAGCGGCACGTGCTTCATGAACTCTTCGGTTTTCGCGAAGAATTTTCCATCCTTGCCGTAGAAGAGCTTCTTGGTGAGTTCGGTCATTACCGAGCCGGGAGCGATGGCGTTGACGAGGACGCCTTGCGGCCCGAGTTCGAGCGCCATGGACCTCGTCAAATGGATGATGCCGGCTTTCGCCGCGACGAACGGACTCTGCAACCGCATGGCCGCGAGCCCGACCACCGAGGCGATGTTGATGACACGCCCGCCCGCGCCGGCGGCGAGCATGGGCCTGAGCGCGGCGCGGCTCATGAGATAGAGACCGTCGAAGTCGATGCGGGTGATCCGGTCCCATTCTTCGACGGGGAACTGATCGATGTTCACCCGGTGGGCGAGCGTGTTGACACCCGCATTGTTAACGAGGATGTCGAGCCTACCGAAGCGTTCGAGCGCGCGCCCGACCGCCGTCTCGACCGACGTTGCGCTGCCGATGTCGACAGCGCAGGCCATCGCCGTTCCAAGGCTGGCGGCGACCGCCTCGGCGCCCGCAAGGTCGATGTCGGCGATCACCACCGCGGCCCCGTTCTCGGCCAGGCGCTCGGCAATCACGCTCCCGATCGCCCCCGCCGCGCCAGTGACGAACGCCACCCTGCCGCTCAAATCGCAGTGCATGCTATGCGCGTCCTCATCTGATAATCATTATGCTATTATAATAATTATGTGTTCTCGGCAATCCGCCCTTTGGCCCCCAATCATGTGCTCCAGTTTGTATGCCGTGAATGCCCGGTCCTTGCGCTGTGGTCAGGGGTCGGGCAAAACCCTGTACATGGCATGCAACTTACGGCATCGCATCAGCTGCTGCGAGAAGAACCGGGCAAGCTTGCGGGCGGACAGACGCCGGACAGTAACTCGAACCTTTGGCGCCGCGAACATTTCCAGGATTGGAACCAGCGGATTCACTGTTTGGAGCTGCCGGACAAGGCTCGGCCAAGCCCCTCTTCGCCATAAGTCAAAGGTTCAAGCGAAGAGTTGGCTGGCGCAGCCGGCGCTGGTCTCGCCGGTCGCAACGGCGAGGCATGACCTGCCAACCAGCCGATAAGGGCCGAGTTCCATGCGCTTCAGGCGACCGCCCAACGCACCGCACGGACCTCTTCTGGTAGGATGCGCTGGACGGTCGTGGGACGTCGTGGGATTCCAGGCCGGCCCCGATCCAGCAGCCGAACTGGCGGGATTTCGGGAGATTATCGGCTGTGATGCCCGGAACAAGGGCGACAGCGCCCGGTTCGGACTTTGAGTGGTTGGAGGCCACGTCCGGAATCGAACCGGAATACGCGGATTTGCAATCCGCTGCGTAACCACTCCGCCACGTGGCCCCGAGTAACCAAAGGCGGTGCTATACGAAAGCACCAAACAAGGCAAGAATGCTTGAACCGCGGCAGTCCGGGGCTGGTTGGATTGACACCTTTTGTCGCGCTCTCCACCCGTCCTTGAATGCGCGTCCCCGCAGCGCTATGCCAAGCGACGGCATGTTTTCAATGAGGAATTCCGAGAAGATGGTCGATTTCGCGCATGCACGCAAAGCCATGGTCGACAACCAGTTGCGGACCAGCAATATTACTGACCGGCGCCTGCTGGCGGTCATGGGGCAAGTTCCGCGCGAGCGTTTCGTGCCGGCGGAGCGCCAGACGCTGGCTCATATCGACGGAGCCCACTTGCTCCAGCCGGGCCGCTCCGGACGGGCCCTTCCCGCACCGGCCCCGTTTGCCAAGCTCGTGCAGCTCGCCGGCCTCCAGCACACCGACAGGATTCTCGATCTTGGCTGCGGGACCGGCTATTCCACCGCGGTGCTGGCCGCCCTTGCCGCCCACGTGGTCGCGCTCGACGATCAAGCCGACCTGGCCGCCCTGGCACGCGACAATTTGCAGGCGCTCGGCATCGACAATGCGATGATCATCGAGGCGCCACTTGCGGAAGGCGCGCCCGGGCACGCGCCGTTCGATGTCATAATCGTCGAGGGCGTGGTGGACGCGGTACCGGCTGCCCTCTTTGGCCAGCTCGCCGACGGCGGCAGGCTGGTGGCGCTGATCCGCCGCGGCGCGACGGCAGTCGCCAATTTGTTCGTCAAATCGGGCAAGGACGTTGCCGGCCGGGCCGAATTCAATGCCAGTCTTCCACCCTTGGGCGGGCCCGCTGTGGAGGACGAGTTCATTTTCTGAGCGGGCGGGCCGGTACTGCAACTGACCGGCCGGGTCTGGGTGTTGCCTCCGAATCACGTGCCGTGGAAAACTTTCGTTAAAGTTTTGCAACTCCTGTCCATAATAGTTGAGAACCCCATATGGCCAGCATACTGTCCCGCGGTTTGGAGGTCGTGTCCATGTTCTCTCGTCGGGTGTTGTGCGTGGGTGCGATAGCACTTGTATTGGCTTTCGTGCCGTTCACAGCACAGGCGGAATCGCTCCGCCAGGCGCTTGAGCGCGCCTATGCGAACAACCCGGACCTCATGTCGGCCCTCCTCAGCGTCCAGTCCGCGGCAGAGGACATTGCCCTGCGCAAGGCCGGCAAGTTGCCCACCATCTCGCTCAACGCGAATGTGGGAGCGGGCTTTGCCGTGACCAACGGCACCGCCACCGCCAGCCACAGCTACAGCCTGGGCATGGCCTACCGGCAGACGCTCTTCGACAACTTCAAAACCGAGTCGCAAATCGAGCAGGCGAGGGCCTTTTCCGAACTCACAACCTATGCTTTACGCAACGCCGAGCAGAACGTCCTGCTTTCGGTCGCCACAGCCTATATGAGCGTCAGTCGCGACACCCAACTGGTGCAGTTGCGCGAAGGAAATGTCGCCTTCTTCCAGGCGCAGGCGGATTCGGCAGAGCAGCGGCTGCGGTTGGGTGAGGGTACCAGGATTGACGTATCGCAGGCACAGAGCCGCCTGGCGCAGAGCGTGGCATCCTACCGGTCGGCCATCGCCAGCCTGCAGACCAGCCAGGCCAGCTACCAGCGCTGGGTCGGGCACAAGCCGCAAAATCTCAGCCAGGACCTCGGTTTTACCGGCCTCATTCCTTCCTCGATCGATGCCGCCGTGGCGTCGGCCGAGGAGCGCCACCCGGCAATCCTGGGTGCCCGGGCTTCGATCCGCGCCGCCATGGCCGGAGCGGATGCTGCCAAGGCCACGTTCGGACCCACCCTCAACCTCATCGGCTCGCTGTGCGCAGTGGGCTGCTTCGGCGGCAACCCGGACCAGCCGGGAATGACCGGCTCCGTCGGCCTGCAACTCTCCATTCCGCTCTATGCCGGCGGGGCACTCGGCGCTTCCATGCGAAAAGCCAATATCGAGCAGATCAAGAGCGAGGTCGATGCGCTCTCCGCCCGCGACCAGGTGCGCGAGTCGGTGATCTCCGCCTGGAGCGCCCTGCAGAACGCCAATGCTCAGATCGAATCGGCCCAGTCGGCAGTGGCTTCCGGACAACTGGTCGTCGAGGGCCTGATCCAGGAGCGGGACGTCGGTCAGCGTACCACGCTCGATGTGCTCAACGCCCAGGCCGAACTTACCTCGGCGCGTGAGGGCCTGATCGGGGCGACGACCAGCCGCGTCATTGCGTCCTTCGCGCTTATCGCGGCTGCCGGGCGTTTGAATCCGGTCGATCTGGGGCTCAATGTCGAGGTGAAATCCGGCGAGGCCTATACCGCCAAGGTCGAGGACATCTGGCAGGAACTCCGCTCGATCGACGAGTGAGCCTGCCTTGGCTCAGGTCGGACGGGGCCATATCCCCACCTGACCTCGCCTCCGGCCGCACAAACTTCAGTGGAAGGTGCCGCCGCAGGGACCAGCTTCGGTTCCCAAGAAGTGAACCGTCTGGTTAGAGTGCTCATTGACGAATCAAGGCTGCGAATTGATTTGGCCGCGTCTATTGGCACGTGAAGTGAGGCATTGATGAATAAGCCTGCGCCCAAAGAGCCCTCGATGGACGAAATTTTGTCGTCCATTCGGCAGATCATCGCCGACGACGATGCGGCTATTGTGCCCAAACAGCCTGCTCCGCTGTCGGTGCCGTTGCAGGCCGCGGCGCCCGCTTCCCGCGCATTTCCGACGATGGCGACACCAGTTCCAAAGCCGACCGTCGCTGCACCGCAGCCGCCGGTGCTTCGGCCCGAGCCCGAGGCTCTCGAGCCATTGGCGCTATCGCCGGAACAGATCCTCGCTGACGAGGATGACGACGAGCCGGCCAGCGCGCTGAGCTTTGAGGACATTCTCGCAGACGATGAGCGAACCGAAGATGAGCCAGCCGCCTTTACAGGCGAGCCCGAACTGGTTGATCCGGAGGATATTGCCTTCGAAGCCGACGGGGAACCGGAGACGGCCGAGTTCCCGGATTTTTCGGTACCCGTCGACAAACCGATGATCGCGCCGCAGCCCGCGGCCGTGCAGACAGCGATCATACAGTCCGCGGCCGTACAGCCTGCGGCCCCGTCGGCGCGGCCGGTGCCGCGCCCGGCGCCCAGCGTTGCCCAGGCGGCACCGATGCCCGATCCGACATTGAGCAGCGACATTGCCGAGCAGTTGCTGGAGCCGACGACGAAATCGGCGGTCAAGTATGCCTTTTCGCGGTTGAGCGGCCTGTCCATGGTGGGGACCGGGGTGACCCTCGAGGACATGATGCGCGACATGTTGCGCCCGATGCTCAAGGAATGGCTGGACGAGAACCTGCCCTCGATCGTCGAGCGTATGGTCGAAAAGGAAATCGCCCGCATCTCCCGAGGCGTCGAATAGCTCCCGCACCGGGCACGCCTGTTGACTTTGGCCCCGCGCCTTTGCTTTAGACCTGAGTCCTGATTTCTGGCCCGCCCGGCAACGCATCGTCCGTGTTGCGGCGGGCTGTTGCTGTTGGAAGCGGTAATGATCGAAAAGACCTACGAACCCGGCGCCGTCGAGGGCCGCATCTATCAAAGCTGGCTCGACGCCAACGCCTTTGCCGCCGGGGCGGGAGCCAAACCGGGGGCAGAGACCTTCTCGATCGTCATCCCGCCGCCCAATGTCACCGGGTCGCTCCACATCGGACATGCGCTCAACAATACCATACAGGACATCCTGATCCGTTTCGAGCGGATGCGTGGCAAGGACGTGCTCTGGCAGCCGGGGACCGACCACGCCGGTATCGCCACGCAGATGATCGTCGAGCGCCGGCTCATGGAAAGCCAGCAGCCGTCGCGCCGCGAGCTCGGCCGCGAGGAATTCCTGCGCCGCGTCTGGGAATGGAAGGCCGAAAGCGGCGGCACCATCATGAACCAGCTCAGGCGCCTCGGCGCCTCGGCGGATTGGTCGCGCGAGCGCTTCACCATGGACGAGGGCCTCTCCGAGGCCGTCCGCAAGGTCTTCGTCGAGTTGCACGCCAAGGGGCTGATCTATCGCGCCAAACGGTTGGTCAATTGGCACCCCGGCCTCGAGACCGCCATTTCCGATCTCGAAGTCGAGAACATCGAGACCAACGGCAAGATGTGGCACCTCAAATACCCCGTCGACAATTCCGACGAGTATGTCGTGGTGGCCACGACGCGTCCCGAGACCATGCTTGGCGACACTGCTGTTGCGGTGCATCCCGACGACGAGCGCTACAGGCAACTGATCGGCCAACATGTGATCCTGCCGATCGTCGGACGCCGAATTCCCATTGTCGGCGATGAATACGCCGATCCCGAACTCGGCTCGGGCGCGGTCAAGATCACGCCCGCGCATGACTTCAACGATTTCGAGGTCGGCGTCCGCCACGATCTGCGGCCGATCAATATCTTCACGCCCCAAGCCAGGATCAACGGCTACGCCCCCAAAGAGTACCGCGGCCTCGATCGCTTCGAAGCCCGGGAAAAGATCGTCGCCGACCTCGACGCCATGGGCGCGTTGGTCTGGGTCGAAGAAAAAAAGATCATGGTGCCCTACGACGAAAAGACCAAGCAGGTGGTCATCGAACCCTATCTGACCGACCAGTGGTTCGCCAACGCCGAGGTGTTGGCGCAGCCGGCGCTCAAGTCGGTGCGGGAAGGGCGCACCGTTTTCGTGCCGAAGTCGTATGAGAACACGTACTACGCGTGGATGGAGAACATCAAACCCTGGTGCATCTCCCGTCAGCTCTGGTGGGGCCATCAGATTCCGGCCTGGTATGGCCCGCGCAACAACGCCGACCCCGATTTCAACCGCGCCGATGCCGGGCCCAAAGTCTTCGTGGCGGCGACCGAAGCCGAGGCGGTCAAGCAGGCGATGGCCTATTACGGCCGCGCCGTGGAAGTGCATACGGGCGGCCTGCAGTCGGGTGCCTACCTCAAGGCTTACGCTGCCTTCGAGACCACGCAGCGCGACCGGCTGACCCCGCAGACCTGGGCGCAGATCAAGCAGGACGATCCCTTTGCCGAATTGCGTGACAGCAAGGTACCGCTGCATCGCGACGAGGACGTGCTCGATACCTGGTTCTCTTCCGCGCTCTGGCCGTTTTCAACGCTGGGCTGGCCGGACGATACGCCCGAGCTGAAGAAGTACTATCCGACCGACGTACTGGTGACCGGTTTTGACATCATTTTCTTCTGGGTTGCCAGGATGATGATGATGGGTCTTGAATTCACCCATCAAGAGCCCTTCCATACCGTCTACATGCACGCGCTGGTGCGGGACGAGCGCGGTCAGAAGATGAGCAAGACGCGCGGCAACGTCATCGATCCGCTCGGCCTGATCGAGGGCTATGGCGCCGACGCCACCCGCTTCACGCTCGCGGCCATGGCCGCGCAGGGGCGCGATCTGCGCCTCGCCATGAGCCGGGTCGAGGGCTACCGCAACTTCGTCACCAAGCTCTGGAACGCGGCGCGCTTCCTGGAGATGAACGAGTGTCGCCGCGTTGCCGGCTTTGATCCAAAGTCGTGCCGGCTCCCGGTGAACCGCTGGATCGTCGGTGCAACCGCGCGGGCTGCCGCTGCCGTGACCCGGGGCATCGAGGAATACAAGTTCAACGAAGCCGCCAGCGCGGCCTACGACTTTGTCTGGGGAACCTTCTGCGACTGGTATGTCGAACTGGCGAAACCGATCCTCACCGGCGACGACGCCGAGGCCAGGGCGGAGACGCAGGCGACCGCAGCCTTTGTTCTCGACCAGATTCTTAAACTCCTCCACCCGATGATGCCTTTCGTCACCGAGGAATTGTGGGGCGAGACCGGCAAGGCCGGTCCCAGGCGCGAAAAGCTGCTGATCGTTTCGGAATGGCCGGATCTGGCCGGGCTGGAAGATGCCGAAGCCGAAGCCGAGATGGGCTGGCTGATCGATCTCGTTTCCGGCATCCGCTCGGTTCGCACCGAGATGAACGTGCCGGCCGCTGCCAAAATCCCGCTCCAGATCATCGGGGCTGGGGTGGAGACCGGCACGCGGGTCGAAAGCCAGCTGGCGGCCCTGATGCGCCTCGCGCGGCTCGGGAGTGTCGACTATGTCTCCGACGTACCCAAGGGATCGGCGCAGCTGGTGCTTGGGGAAGCAACTTTCGTGCTGCCGCTGGCTGGCATCATCGACCTCGGCGCCGAGCGTGCCCGCCTCGAGAAGGAAATCGGCAAGCTTGACGAAGACGTCGAAAAGATCGATCGCAAGCTGGGCAATGAGCAGTTCGTCGCCAAGGCGCCAGAAGAGGTGATCGAAGAGCAGCGCACGCGCCGGGCCGAGGCCATCGACCGCCGCGAGCGCATCGCCGCCGCGCTGGCGCGGCTGAGCTGAGGACCAAGGCTCCTATCGATCTGAAAGCCATGTCTCGCGTTGGACTGTTCCTGGACCCATCGGCCTCTCGTGACGTTTTTGCAACAGCATTGGCGAATCCCACCCGGCCCCCTTGGCCATCAACCATTTACTGAAGAACCTCGCCACAATCTGACCCTAAAAGGGGCAGACGACACCGGGGCAGGATGGGCAATCCAGAGCTGTTGAGCCGCAAGATCACTTGCGCGCTGGAAGGCTTTGCCGTCCGTCTTGGAGCCTTGTCCGGGTGCCGATCACGAGCGCCTTCGTAAATGCGCCGGGATGATCAATCCGGGCAAGGGGATGGAAATATGAATAGCAATTACGTCGACAAATCCCGGTTGCCGAGCCGGCATGTCACCGAGGGCCCATCCAGGGCGCCGCATCGGTCGTATCTCTATGCCATGGGTCTCACCCACCAGCAGATCCATCAGCCGCTGGTGGGCGTGGCGACGTGCTGGAATGAAAGCGCGCCCTGCAACATCTCGCTGATGCGCCAGGCGCAAGCGGTGAAGAAGGGTGTCGCCGCTGCCCGGGGGACACCGCGCGAATTCACCACGATCACCGTCACCGACGGCATCGCCATGGGCCACCAGGGCATGAAGGCATCGCTCGCCTCGCGCGACGTGATCGCCGACTCCGTCGAGCTCTCCATGCGCGGCCATTCCTACGACGCACTGGTGGGGATGGCCGGCTGCGACAAGTCGCTGCCCGGCATGATGATGGCGATGATCCGCCTCAACGTACCTTCGATCTTCATCTATGGCGGCTCCATACTGCCGGGCAGCCATCGCGGCCGCCAGGTCACGGTGCAGGACCTCTTCGAGGCCGTTGGCCTGCATTCGGTCGGCCGGATGGACGAACAGGAGCTCGATGAACTGGAGCGGGTGGCTTGTCCCTCCGCGGGCGCCTGCGGCGCCCAGTTTACGGCCAATACCATGGCCACGGTTTCAGAGGCCATCGGCCTCGCGCTACCCTATTCGGCAGGCGCCCCAGCGCCCTACGAAATCCGCGATGCCTTTTGCTCCGCCGCGGGCGAGCAGGTGATGGAACTGGTGCGCCAGCGTATCCGGCCGCGCGACATCGTCACCCGACGGGCTCTTGAAAACGCCGCGACGGTCGTTGCCGCCTCGGGTGGTTCCACCAATGCCGCGCTGCACCTGCCGGCCATGGCGCATGAGGCCGGCATCGAATTCGATCTCTTCGACGTCGCCGAAATCTTCAAGCGCACGCCCTATGTCGCCGACCTGAAGCCGGGCGGCAAATATGTCGCCAAGGACATGTTCGAGGCCGGCGGCATCCCGCTGCTGATGAAAACGCTGCTGGACGAAGGCTTTCTCCACGGCGACTGTCTGACGGTCACCGGCAGGACCATCGCCGAGAACCTCGAGAAGGTGCAGTGGAACGATCAGCAGGACGTGGTCCGTCCCGCTTCCAATCCGATCACCAAGACGGGCGGTGTGGTCGGTCTGCGCGGCAACCTTGCCCCGGACGGTGCCATCGTCAAGGTTGCCGGGATGAAGGTCCTGAAATTCGCCGGCCCGGCCCGCTGCTTCGACCGCGAGGAAGATTGCTTCAATGCGGTCACAAACAAGACCTACAATGAGGGCGACGTTTTCGTCATCCGTTACGAAGGCCCCCGAGGCGGGCCGGGAATGCGCGAAATGCTGCAGACGACCGCAGCACTCTATGGCCAGGGCATGGGCGACAAGGTCGCCCTGATCACCGATGGCCGCTTCTCCGGCGCAACGCGCGGCTTCTGTGTCGGCCACGTCGGCCCGGAAGCGGCGGTTGGCGGCCCGATCGCTCTCCTCCAGGATGGCGACATGATCACGCTTGACGCGATCGACGGCGTTTTGTCGGTCGATTTGAGCGACGAGGAACTCGCGAAGCGCAAGGCCCAATGGTCCCCGCGCGAAACCCAGTTCGGTTCTGGGGCGATTTGGAAGTATGCCCAGCAGGTCGGGCCGGCGCGCTACGGCGCGTTGACCCATCCCGGCGCCAAGGGCGAGAAGGAGTGCTATGCGGACATTTAGGGTTACCAACGCCCTGATTTCCGTTGCGGCCGGTGCAGCGCTTGCGCTCACCGGTCTGCCGGCCAAGGCACAAGCTATTCTCGCGGCGCTGCCGGGTGAAACGGCCGTGGACGCGGCGCTCAACATGGCCAACATCCTCGACGGCGCCGGTGGCGGGATATCGAGCGATGCCCTCATCTTGGCGCTCGAGGATGCAGCCGCTGCCGGTCAGCCCATGGCGCTCTGGCAACTCGGTCTGATGTACGAGAACGGCGAGGGGGTTAAAAAGGACCCGGTCAAGGCCTTCGGCTATTTCAGCCAGATCGCCGATGAGCATGCCGACACCGCACCCAAGAGCGTCGAGGCCGACATCGTCGCCCAATCCTTCGTCAAGGTCGGCGAATACTATCGCGAGGGTCTGCCCGAGGCCGGAATTGCGAAGGACGAAGACTACTCGAACAAGCTCATGATGCACGCCGCGTCCTATTTCGGCGACGCGGACGCCCAGTACCGGGTGGGCAAGCTCTATCTCGATGACGAGGAGCTGGGCGACAATCCGCTGCAAAGCGCCCGCTGGCTTTCTCTTGCGGCGCGCAAGGGCCACGCCGGCGCCCAGGCGCAACTGGGCAATATGCTGTTCAATGGCGACGGCATCGAGGCCAATCCTGTCGAGGGTCTGATGTGGCTCACGATTGCCAGCCGCCGCGCTGCCGGTACGATCGACGAGCGGTGGATCCAGGGTCTGCTGCAGGACGCCATGTCGGTTACCACTCCCGAGCATCGGGCCGAAGCTGTTCATCTGGCGGATTCACTCGGAACGCGGTTCGGCGGCCTGTAGCAGGACGTCAGATCGAGCGCTCGTCCTCGGTGCGAAACTTGATCAGTATCAGCGCCGCCGCCTTGGACAGCGCCAGATCGCGAGAACCCGCCAAATCCTCCGTGAAGCGTTGGCAGAGCCGCCGATAGACCGGGAAAAGCGGGTCCTGGCCATGGCGCACCTCCATCCTGGCGACCACGGCTTCGATCTCGGCCAGCTCAGGGATCATAGCGGGCATCAGAACGCGAAATTGCCTTCGACCGGCACGTGATCGCTCGGCTTGTCCCAGCCGCGCACCTCGCGATGCACGGTGACGCCGTCGAGCCGGTCCGCCGCCTGCGGCGAGAGCAGCAGATGGTCGATGCGGATGCCATTGTCGCGCTCCCAGCCAAACGTCTTGAAGTCCCAGAATGTGTAACCGGGCTCGCTGCTGACTGCCCGCAGCGCGTCCGTCATCCCCAGGTTGGACAGTGTTCGGAACCGTTCGAGGCTTTCCGGCCGGAAGAGCGCGTCCCCAACCCAGGCTTCCGGGTGCCTGGCGTCAATCGCGGCGGGGATGATGTTGAAGTCGCCCAGGAGGACAAACGGCTCCTCCAGCGCCAGCCGGCCCTCGACGTAGCTGATGAGGCGGTCCATCCAGCTCAACTTGTAGGGAAACTTCTCGCTGTCGACCGGGTTGCCATTGGGCAAATAGATGCAGCAGATGCGGATGGCGCCGCCCTCGACGGAAAATACGCCCTCGATCAGCCGCGACTGCTCGTCACTGTCGTCGCCTGGTAGCCCGCGCGTCACCTCGTCGAAGGGGAGCTTCGAGAGAATCGCGACCCCGTTCCAGCTCTTTTGGCCAAAGGTCTCGACATTGTAGCCGAGCGACTCGATCTCGGCGCGCGGGAAACCTTCGTCGATGGTCTTGATCTCCTGGAGGCAGGCGATCTCGGGGCTTTGCTGTGTAAGCCAGGTCTGGAGCAGGCCCTGTCGCGCCTTGATGCCGTTGATGTTCCAGGTCGCGATGCGCATGGCCATTCCTCCGTCGTCAGAATGCTACCGAGCGGCGGCGCCGCCGGCAATGCTAGCCATAGACCGGCTCGCTGACTTCCTTGGTATAGTTGCCGACGCAGCCTTCGACTGCGGCATTGGTCATGGCGACGACCGAGAGTCCATTGGCCGGGTCGACGAACCAATCGTGACCGTAGATACCGCCCCATCGATATGTGCCCGGCGCCTGCGGCCGCTGCGCCGCGACGGGGTCGACGACGATTGCGGAAAGGAAACCGAACCGCTGGCCCGCGTCCTTTTCCTCGCGCGGCAGATCGCCGATCTGGTTTCGCGTCGCCTGTGCGACGGTGTCGGGATTGAGAATCGGCGTGCCGCGATTGCGCAAAGCCTCCAGGAACTTGAGGAAATCTCCGGCCGTACCCGCCATCCCGGCGCCACCGGACTGGTAGGCCTTGGGATTGAAGATGCGGCCGGGCGAGAACACCGTCGTGCCGCCATTCGCGTCGATCACCGTATGCGGATCGCCCATGCGCACCGGTTCGGGCGTGGCGTCGCCATAGGGCACCGCCAGTCGGGCCATGTCTCGGACGAAAAAGCCGGTATCGCGCATCTCCAGCGGCCCGGTCACATAGTGCTCGACCGCGTCGCCAAGCGTGCCACCATGGATGCTGGCGATGACCGCGCCCAGGACGTCGATGCTGATGCCGTATTGCCAGCCGGTGCCGGGCGCGAAGGCGAGAGGGATTCGTGCCACGCGGGTGAACGTTTCCTCGAAATCGAGATCGGTGTCCTGGAGACCGGTCGTGATCTCGGGGTCGGCGGGGTAGTCGTAGACCAGCCCCGATGTGTGGGTGAGGAGGTGCCGGATGGTGATCCTGGGTTCGCTGCCGTCGCCCAGCCTGGGCCGGAAATAGGGCAGGTGATCGGCCACGGAATTGTCCAGCCCAAGCAGGTTCCGCTCGATCATCGCCAGCGCCGTCGCCGCCACCAGCGGCTTGGTGACGGAGGCAAGCCGGAAGATCGCGTCCTCCTGCATCGGCCTGCCGGCCTCGCGATCGGCAAAGCCTGCGGCCCGGCGATAGACGATCTCGCCATCGCGCGAAACCAGCGTCACCGAGCCGACGATGCGCCGGCCAAGCGAGGCCTCGATCACTGCATCAAGACGTTCCTGCAAATTCATATGGTTCCTCTCCAATCAGGGGCGAACGCTAACGGCCGTGATGAATCGGATCAAGGGCGGCTCAGGCGACCGCGAAGCTGGTGCCGCAGCCGCAGGAGGCAACCGCGTTTGGGTTCTTGATCTGGAAGGACTGACCGATCAGGTCGTCGACATAGTCGATCTCGGCGCCGTTCATGAATTCAAGGCTGAGCGAATCGATCAACACCGTCGCGGCATCCTTGGCCAGCACCAGATCGCCATCGGCCGGCTTTTCCTGCACGAGCTTGTATTCGTACTGGAAGCCGGAGCACCCGCCGCCGGAAACGGCAATACGCAACACCGTTCCCTGAGGTTCCCTGGCAAGGATGCGTCCAATCTTCCGCGCGGCGCGGTCTGTCAAAACGACGTCGTTCAATGCTACAGAGACTGCACTCATTTCGAGCCTTTGCCGTGTCACGCCGCTCAAGGCGGCGCGCCAAGCCATAACCTAGGTATCCGCGGCTGAATTGAAAAGGGTCTTGTCTTCAACCATGAGCGAGCGCGCGCCCTACGCTTCGGAACCTTCACAGAGCCGCGGCCGCATTCATGGCGCCAGCCTCAGCCCCACCCGCTCGGAGTATCAGCGCGACCGCGACCGCATCATCCATTCGACGGCGTTCCGGCGGCTGCAGCACAAAACCCAGGTTTTCCTGCACCATGAGGGGCAGCACTTCCGCACCCGGCTGACGCACACGCTCGAAGTGAGCCAGATGGCGCGCTCGATCGCCCGGGCGCTGGGGCTTGACGAGGATCTGGCGGAAGCGGTGGCACTGGCCCACGACCTCGGTCACACACCTTTTGGCCACGCAGGTGAACGGGTGATGAACGAAAAAATGGCCGAGTTCGGCGGCTTCGACCACAACATGCAGGCGATCCGCGTCGTCACCCGGCTGGAGAACCGCTACGCCGGGCATGACGGGCTCAACCTCACCTGGGAGACGCTCGAAGGCATCCTGAAGCATAACGGTCCGCTCGTTGACCGGGAGGGCCGTCCGGTGGGCCGCTATCTGCGCGAGGGTTTGCCATTTGGCCTCGACGACATCTCCGCCAGCGAGGATCTGCAGCTCTCCACCCATGCCAGTCTCGAGGCGCAGACGGCCGCGATCGCCGACGACATCGCCTACAATGCGCACGATATCGACGACGCGCTGCGCGCGGGCCTTATCCGGCTGGGCGATCTCGTCGGTGTACCGCTGGCGGGGCCGATCGTGCGCGATGTCCTGTCGCGCTGGCCCGACATCGAACGCAGCCGGCAGGCGCACGAGGTGCAGCGGCGCCTGATCACCCAGAGCATCGAGGACGTGATCACCACCAGCAATGCCGCGATCGCGGCGGCCGGTCCACAAAGCGCCGACGATGTGCGCCACGCCGGACGAACATTGATCCAGTTTTCCGGTGAGATCGCCGATGCGGAGCAGGGGCTCAAGCGCTTCCTGTTCGACAACGTCTACCGGAGCGAGGCGGTGATGGCGCCGGTACGTAAAAGCCAGGCCGTGGTCGGTGAACTGTTCGACCACTATCAGACGATGCTTGACCTGCCCGGCCGCTGGGGCAATGCCGTCCGCGCCGCCGCGAGTGAGACCCAGAGAGCCCGGATCATCTGCGACTTCATCGCCGGGATGACCGACCCCTACGCGCTGGAACAGCACGCCCGGCTGTTTGACGCTGCGCGCCGATTGGGGTAACCCGGCGGCTTCCTTGCATCTGGAATTCCCATGGACGTTTTTGCGCTGTTCGCCACACGTGTTTCCGCTGCCCTCAAGAGCCTTTATCCCGAGGTAACCGAGGACGCGCTGGGGCGCCTTGTGGTCGAGCCGCCGCGTGATCCGGCCCATGGCGACCTCTCCACCAATGCAGCCATGGTTGTCGCCAAGCCGCTGGGCAGGAACCCGCGCGAGGCAGCCGCCGCGCTCGCCGGCCATTTTGCTTCCGACAAGGACGTGATCTCCGCCGAGGTCGCCGGCCCCGGCTTCGTCAATTTCCGTATTGCTGACGCGCTGTGGCTCGACGTCCTGCGCGCGGTCGGCCAGGAAGGGGCTGATTTCGGCCGCACCAATGTCGGCGGGGGCGAGCGGGTCAATGTCGAATACGTCTCGGCCAACCCGACCGGTCCGATGCATGTCGGCCATACGCGCGGTGCCGTCTTCGGCGACACGCTGGCCTCGCTCATGGAATATTCCGGCTACGACGTCACCCGGGAATTCTACATCAACGATGCCGGCAGCCAGATCGAAACGCTCGCCCGCTCGACCCTTCTGCGCTACCGCGAGGCATTGGGCGAAAGCATCGACATCCCGTCGGGATTGTACCCCGGCGACTATCTGGTCCCGGTCGGGCAGGCACTGGCGAAGGAATTCGGCGATACGCTGCTCGGAATGCCGGAGAGCGAGGCGGTGCCGCTGGTCAAGGATCGGGTGCTCGACGCCATGATGGCTTTGATCAAGGCCGACCTTGCCGACTTGCGCATCCACCACGACGTCTTCTTTTCCGAGCGGACGCTGCACGGCCCCGACGGAGACATCGCCCAGACCCTCGCTTGGCTGCGCGAGCAGGGCATGATCTACGAGGGCCGGCTGGAGCCGCCCAAGGGCAAGACGCCGGACGAATGGGAAAACCGCGAACAGACCCTGTTCAGGGCTACGGACTACGGCGATGACATCGACCGTCCGCTGGTGAAGTCGGACGGCAGCTACACCTATTTCGCCGCCGACATCGCCTATCACCGCAACAAGTATTTGCGTGGCTTCAAGCACATGGTCAATGTGCTGGGTGCCGATCATTCGGGTTACGTCAAGCGTCTGCAGGCGGCGGTGAAGGCTGTCTCGCAAGGCGAAGCCGATATCGATGTGCGCATCTGCCAGTTGGTGCGGCTGATGAAGAACGGCGAGCCGTTCAAGATGAGCAAGCGCTCAGGCGACCTCGTCACTGTCGCCGACGTGGTTGCGGAGGTGGGCGCCGACGCCACTCGCTTCATGCTGCTGTTCCGGCGCAATGATGCGGCCATGGATTTCGATTTTGCCCTGGTCAAGGAACAGACCCGCGACAATCCCGTGTTCTATGTGCAGTACGCCCATGCGCGGGCCTGTTCGGTGTTCCGGGTGGCCGAGCGGGAGATGCCGGGTGTCGATCTGTCTCTGCTGGCGCTGCGGTCGGCCGCCGTGGAACGGCTTTCCACCGAGGCGGAACTGGACCTCGTCCGGTCGGTGGCGCAATGGCCCCGCACTGTGTCCGCCGCGGCGCTGGCCCACGAGCCGCACCGCATCGCCTTCTATCTCTACGATCTCGCCGCGGCCTTCCACGGCTTCTGGGCCAAAGGCAAAGAAGATGTTAGCTTACGCTTTGTTAACGCCGCAGACCCGACACTCACGCTGGCGCGACTCGCACTCGTCGGCGCAGTGCGGCAGGTTTTAGTCAACGGCCTCACAATATTAGGGGTTTTGGCACCAGATGAGCTTTCATAATTCGGGCGCATTGGTGTGTTGACTGGCCCGCAACGCTCGGCGGGGTCCGGGGCGAGGACCGGAAACACTATAGGGGGCGCGGCGTACTATGCCAGCGAAACCGCAGCAAATGTCTGATACCCAGGATAAATCCGACGACCTGATTGCGGAACTCGCGAAGCTGATGGCGAGCAATGCGCAGGGCAGTGAAAGCGAGCCCAAGCCCACCGTCATCAAGCTCGCGCCGCTCAGCGAAGCAACGGTCCCGCGGACTTCGCCGATCCGTATTCCTGGCATGGATGCGCCAGCCGCGCCGGCAACCGTGGCGCCTGCCGTCCGCATTCCCGGCATGGAAAAACCCGCCAGCGTGGATACGCCGCCGGTTGTCGCGCGCACCGCCTCCGAACCGCTGTCCAACCGGCAAGGCAGGGAAATGCGTGAGCCGGCGTCCGCCGAATCCACGCCCGCTGCTCCCAAACTCGCGGCGCAGACACCGTCGACGCCGTCCCCTTCGGCCGCGGAACCGGTTCAGCCCGAGGCAAATCCTGCCTCGGATGCCAAGCTCCACGCCACGGATCGGATCGAGGCCCCTGTCGCAGCCGCACCCGCTTCCGCCGCTGTGCCGCCGCCGGCGCAGGCGGAAGCCAAGCCAGCGCCCGCAGGCAGCTTCAACTTCGATTTCGAATTCAACTCCGGTGCCGCGTCCACCGAAGACAAGGAGCAGACCTCCGCGAAGTCCGGGAATGCGCCCAAGCCCGCAGGCGCGCCGGAGCACGACCCGATCGCCGATTTGATCGCCGCCGAACTCGACGCGGCACAGGCCGAGCCGGTGAAGCCCGAGACGCCCAAGGCGGAAACCATGCCGGCTGCAGCCGTGTTCCCGGCCTCGGTCGAGGCAGTCCCAGCCCGCAATTTCGGCAACAATACGGCCGGGCAGGCTCCGGGCCTGATCGCCCGGACGAGCGGAGCAACCGCTCCGCGGCCAATGCCGGCGGCGCCGGTCTCTTTCAGGCCGCCGCCGCAGGCACCCAAGCCGGCGGAAAGCGACAAGTTCGCCGTGGCGCCGGCGTTCGGGCTCGGCGCCAAGCCTGCGCCCACGCCGTCTCCGGAGTCGGCAACGGCGAGCCCGCCGCAGCCTGGACCTTCGGCTCCTGTCACGTCCAACGCCCCGCGGGTCGACAGTGACCCGATGGATGAAATCGAGAACCTGATCGGCGAGGCCGTCCGGATGGAGCTGTCCGGAGCGGACACGGCGGCCGCGGCCACGCAGGCTCCGACGCCCGCGGCCCCGGTCGTGCCGCCTCTCACCACTGGTTTCGCGCCGCGTCGCGCCGGTCTCAAGGACAACGAGCCGCAGATCAAATCCGCCGAGGCGGCGATTCTCGCCGCGGCTGCCGCGACGGGTGCGGAGGTCGGCCGTATCGACGCCGAGGCGGGCGAGGATCGGCCCTACAAGCGCGTAAAGATGAAACCGCAGAGGGCCAACATGTTTGGCGGCGTGCGCCAATATGTAGGCATGGCAGTGGCCGGAACGCTGCTGCTCGCGGCCGGATTCGGTCTCTATTGGGTGCTTGGCATGGGGCGCGGTGACGGCACGGCTCCCGTGCTTACCGCGGATGCCACGCCCTCCAAGCAGGTTCCGGCGGTCACGGCCACCGAAACCGCTCAGCCGGCCCGGTCGGTGGTGTTCGATGAAATTGACGGCATTGCGGCGGCCGACAGCGCCGAAACGCTGGTTTCGCGGGACGAGACGGCGGGCGCCAGCGTCGCCGATGTCGCTAGCGTGGTGACTCCGGATTCGACCGAGAACACCGAATCCGGTCTTGCCAACCGCAAGGTCCGCACCGTGACCGTCCGCCCGGATGGCACTATCGTCAACGGCGACGAGGCCGTGGCCGGGACCGCGGCGCTGCCGGTCGAACGACCGAACGTACCGGTTGTGCCGGGAGCGGCCACCGCACCGTCCGATCTGTTGACGGCCGCGGTTGCGGCAGACACCGGGGCCACGACATCCGATACAGGCGCCGGGCGGGTTGCAGAACTCGATCCTATCGCCGCGGCAATCGTGGGCAATGACGCTGAACAACCTGCGCCGCTCGATCTTGCCGCGCTCGCCCCGTCCGCCACCCCGGCCGTCTTCGATGCCAGCATCGTCGCGCCGACACCGATGCCGCGCCCGACCGACCGTGGCCGTCTCAACGGCGCGGGCGGGGCAGTGGCTGCTGCGCCAACCGCGACCATTCGCGCCAACGCACCAGCCTCTACGCCTCTGGTCGCGGTGACCCAGCAGGCAACGAGTGCGGGCGCCGCCGCCTATGTCCAGCTTTACTCGCAGCGCAGCGAGGGCGACGCGCAAGCCTCGCTGCGCAACGCCCAGTCGCGCTGGGGTAGCCTGTTCGGCGGCAACACACTGGAAATCCAGCGTGCCGACCTCGGTCAGAAAGGGGTCTATTATCGGGTTCGCCTTCCTGCCGCCTCGTTGCAGGATGCCACCCAGATCTGTGCATCGATCAAGGCCAATGGCGGCGATTGCTTCGCGACCAACGGCTGATCGCGCCGGACTCTTGTCTGGTTGCGCTCCGGCTCGCTTGACGGCGATTGGGCGAGAGGCCAAGGTCCCTCGTTACTTTTGAGCACGGCGGCCATGACCAACACATCCACCGAGTGGTTCGAGGCGCCGGCGCTGGCGCCCGACGACGAAGTGATGCATGTCGATGTGGGCGGCTATGAGGGGCCGCTCGATCTGCTTCTCGATCTCGCGCGCCGCCAGAAGGTCGATCTCGCCGGCATTTCCGTTCTGGCGCTCGCCGAGCAATACCTCGCCTTCATCGAGACGGTGCGCGAGAAGCGCATCGAGATCGCCGCCGACTATCTGGTGATGGCGGCATGGCTGGCTTACCTCAAGAGCCGGCTGATGGTGCCGCAATCGCCGAACGACGAGGAGCCGACCGGCGAGATGATGGCGGCGCTGCTGCAGTTCCGTTTGAAGCGCCTGGAAGCGATGCGCAGGGCGGCGGGCCAGCTCATGAACCGGCCGCGCCTCGGCTTTCAGGTCTATGTCCGGGGCATCCCCGAGCCGATCACCGTTCACCGGCGGAATTTGTGGGAGGCGAGCCTCTTCGATTTGCTCAAGGCCTATGCAACGCAGCGCGAACGCGGCATTCCGAACGATTACAAACTCGAGGAGCGCACGGTGTGGTCTTTGCAGGAAGCGCGGGAGATCCTGCAACGCCTGATCGGCGACAGTCTTGACTGGGTGCCGATGCAGACCTATCTCGCCCAGTACCTGACTTCTCCCGCCGAGCGCGTCACCGCCATGGCCTCGAGTTTCGCCTCCAGCCTTGAACTCGTGCGTCAGGGCCACGTAGAACTGCGCCAGAACGATGCCTTCGGCCCGCTCTTCGTGCGGCGCCGGGCGGGGGATCGCGGCGCCAAGGACACCAATTGATGCCAGAAGGCGAAATCGAGGACGAAATCGAACGCCTTGAGGTGGTCGAACGCAATTTGCGCATCCTCGAGGCGTTGCTCTTCGCTTCGACCGAGCCGCTGGCGCCGGCCGACATCGCGACCAATCTGGGCGATGGCGCCGACGTGGCGGCGCTGCTCGACATGCTGGTGCAGCGCTACGCCGGGCGCGGCGTCAATCTGGTACGGCGCGGCGACAAATGGGCCTTCCGCACTGCCGAGGATCTAGGCTTCCTGCTGCGCCGCGAGGAAACCGAGAGCCGGACGCTTTCGCGCGCTGCCCTGGAGACGCTCTCGATCATCGCCTATCACCAGCCGGCCACGCGCGCGGAAGTCGAAGAGGTGAGGGGGGTGGCCACTGGCCGGGGTACGCTCGACCTTTTGATGGAGGCCGGATGGGTGAGGATGCGCGGCCGCCGGCGTACGCCCGGCCGGCCCGTTACCTACGGGACCACCGAAGCCTTCCTCGATCATTTCGGGATCGAGAGCCTCGCCGATCTGCCCGGGCTCGAAGAGCTCAAGGGTGCCGGTCTTCTCTCCAGCCGCCTGCCGCCCTCGATGCAGATTCCATTGCCTTTCGACGGGCCGCTGCGCGACGACGAGGATCCGCTCGACCCCGAGGATTTGGCTGACGCCGTCGAGCGTGAAGACGACAGATGACCGCCGCGGATGAATTGGCCGGCTGGGGCCGGCGCGGCACGGCCGGTGTCAGCTTTGCCTCCGCCCTCACCTTCGACAGCGTCGACGTCACCCTGGGTGGCCGCGTCGTGCTCGATAATTTCAGCCTGGCGCTGGCGCCCGGCGAGATCGTCTGCCTGCTGGGCGAGTCCGGTTCGGGCAAATCCACCGTGCTGCGCGTCGCCGCAGGGATCCAGCGCATCGACAGCGGCAGCGTTCGCATCAACAACGAGCTCGTCTCGGGTCGCGGGGTCCACCTGCCGCCCGACAAGCGGGGCATCGGCCTGATGTTCCAGGATTTCGCGCTGTTTCCGCATCTGACGCTGCTCGAAAACGTCACCTTCGGGCTCAAGCGGCTTGGCCGCGCCGCGGCGCTGGCGCAGGCGCGGGCGGCGCTCACCCGGGTGGGGCTCGACGATCGCGAGCACGACTACCCGCACCGGCTTTCCGGCGGTCAGCAGCAGCGGCTGTCGCTGGCGCGCACGATCGCGCCGCGTCCCGGCATCCTGATGCTGGACGAACCGTTCTCGAGCCTCGACGCCAGGCTGCGCGAAACGGTGCGCGGAGAGACCCTTGCGGTGCTGCGCGAAACCCATGCGACCACCATCATCGTCACCCACGATCCCGAAGAAGCCATGGTGCTGGGCGACCGGATCGCGCTGCTGCGGTACGGCCGCATCGCCCAGATCGACACCGCAGCGGCCATCTACAAATCGCCGATCGACCTGAGCGCGGCGCGCTTCTTCTCGCCGCTGAGCGAGATCGCGGCCACCGTCAGTGATGGCGTCGCCGCCACCCCGCTCGGACCGGTTCCCGCGCCCGGATATGGCGACGGCACCGAAGTGATCGTCGCCATCCGCCCGGTCGGGGCGCTCGAGATGTCAACGGAGGGGCGGGGCGTGCCGGCGCGCATCCTTTCCAAGCGCGACGCGATCGGCTTCGACCTGTGCGAGATATGGGTGTCCGGCATCGAGCAGCCGATCAGCATCCGGCAGCGTTCGGACCCGAAATTCGTCGCCAGCTGCGACGTTTTCCTCACCCTCAATCCTGAACACGTCCTTGTGTTTGCCAAGGATTGAACCTATTTCTCCTATTTAGTGTAGACGTCGAGTTATCGAGGAGAAGCAGGAATGCACGCGCCAGGGATTTGGGGCATAATCATCGTGGCTGTAGTGGTGGTGCTGCTCTTCGGCCGCGGCAAGATTTCGTCCATGATGGGTGAGGTCGCCTCGGGCATCAAGGCCTTCCAGAAGGGGCTCAGGGACGAAGACAAGCCGCAGCGGCTTGACACAAACGCCCCGGTCGAGGCCCGGGAAGCCGAGAAGAGCAAGGACGCCTGAGCGTCCGGCGCGCGGCCCATGACGGGCGCGCTCTAAGGGAAATTGGCAATGCTCGGTATCGGCTGGACTGAGATGCTCGTCATCGGGGTGGTGGCGCTGATCGTCATCGGCCCCAAGGAGCTGCCGGCGCTGATGCAGAAGCTTGGCCGCTTTGCCGGCACAATCCGCCGCATGGGCGCCGATTTCCAGCGCGAGCTCAACAAGACCACGGGCCTCGATGAGGTGCGCAACCTGCGTACGTCGATCACCGCGCCGCTGAAGCAGACCACCGACGCCATCCGCAAGGAATTCAATACCATCGGCTCGACCGGGGCGGTCCAGCCCTCGGGCGTGATCAAGCCGGCCGACCCCAAGGCCGAGAGCGTGGTGGACGAGATCAAGGCCGCCGCCGGCATGACGGCTCAGCCGCCCGCCGCGGCCGCTGCGCCGATCACCGCTGCGCCGGTCAAGGCCAAGCGCGTCGCCAAGGTGAAACCGGCGCCGACAGCGCCTGTCGCGACGGCCGAACTGGCCCCGGTCAAGCCGGCCTCCAAGCGTGCCGCCGCCAAGGTGAAGCCGGTCGAGAGCCCGGCGCCCGTCGAGGCGCTGGCGCCCGCCAAAAAGCCGGCGAAGGCCAAGCCCGCCGCGCCGGCGAAGCCCAAAGCCGTGGCCGCGCCGCGCCGCCCGGCTACCAAGAAGTTATAGAGCATGGCCGAACCCAAACAACTTGAAGGCCCGAAGGTCGACGAAGACGAACTCGCCGGCAGCGAGGCCCCGCTGCTCGACCATCTGATCGAGCTGCGCAAGCGCCTGATCCGCTCGGTGATCGTGCTGTTCATGCTGTTGATCGCCTGCTTCTTCTTCGCTACCACCATCTTCGATATCCTGCTCGAGCCCTACCGCTCGGTGGTGGCGGTGCCCGAGGACCTGCAGCTCATCTATACGGCGCCGCAGGAGTATTTCTTCACCCAGCTCAGCCTCGCCTTCTTCGGTGCGCTGTTCATCGGCTTCCCCTATCTGGCGGTCGAGATCTACGGCTTCGTCGCCCCCGGCCTCTACAAGAAGGAGCGCCGGGCCTTCATCCCCTATCTGATTGCTACTCCTGTATTCTTCGTGCTGGGCGCGGCCATGGTCTATTTCGCGGTGCTGCCGCTGGCCATGCGCTTTTTCCAGTCGATGCAGACGGACGAAATCAAGATGCTGGTGAAGGTCTCGGAGTATCTGAGCCTGGCCATGACCCTGATCCTTGCCTTCGGCATCTGCTTCCAACTGCCGGTGGTCCTGACGCTTCTGGCGCGCATCGAGCTCGTGACGTCCGCCACCCTGAAGAAGGGCCGGCGCTACGCCATCGTGGCGATTCTGGCGGTCGCGGCGTTCATCACGCCCCCCGATCCGATCTCCCAGATCGGCCTTGCCCTGCCGATGTACCTCTTATACGAACTCTCGATCCTTTCGGTCCGCTGGGTCGAGCGATCCCGCGCCGCCGCGCTGGCTGCAGAGGCGGCTGGGGTTGCTGAGGCGGAAGCCACCGAGACCGCCAAGACGGACTAGCGCCGTCTCACTCCCCACACCCACGGCGTCATTCCGGCGGACGCCGGAACCTACTGCTCGAACAGCGCCGTACCCTCGATCCATCCGGTCCACCCGTGATGGGTCGGCATGGCTAGAGAGCGTTGTAGGCCCTGAGCACTGGGTTCCGGCGTCCGCCGGAATGACGTCGGTGGGTGGGCGATAAGGTGCCAAAACCCGGCCTTGCCTCACGTCCGGTCGCGGGCGCTCCGATGCAAGGGCTTGATTGCCCGCCATACTCTAGTAAAGCAGAGCGCTTCATAGGCAGGTCAAACCATGTTCGACATAAAATGGATCAGAGCCAACGCCGAGGCGTTCGACGCCGCGCTGGCGCGCCGCAAGGGCGGCTATCCGAAAGCCCAGGACCTCATCGCCATCGACGAGAGGCGGCGCGCGGTGATCGTGGCGCTGCAGGAGGCGCAGGAGAAGCGCAACGCGCTGTCCAGGCAGATCGGCCAGGCCAAGGCGCAAAAGGATGAGGCGAAGGTCCAGGCGATCATGGCCGAGGTGGCGAGCCTCAAGGACGCGATCCAGCAGGGGGAGGCGGCCGAGCGGGCGGTGGACGAGGAGCTGCGCAGCCTTCTCGCGGGCATTCCCAACCTGCCGTCGGAGGAAGCGCCGACCGGCGCCGACGAGCACGCCAATGTCGAGTATTTCGGGCCCAACGGCACGGCGGCGACGGCTGCCAGGGCGAGGCCGCCCAAGCCGGTGTTCTCGTTCAAGCCCAAGGAGCACTTCGAGACCGGCGAAGCGCTCGGGATGATGGATTTCGAGGTTGCGGCCAAGCTCTCGGGCAGCCGCTTCGTGGTGCTGAAGGGCCAGCTGGCGCGGTTGGAACGGGCGCTCGGTCAGTTCATGCTGGATTTGCACACGAATGAGCACGGCTACACCGAGGTGCAGCCGCCGTTGCTGGTCAAGGATGAGGCGCTGTTCGGCACGAACCAGCTGCCGAAGTTTCGGGAAGATCTTTTTCCAACGATCTTAGAAGAGCGCGTCGGCCTCGATGAGTTCGACGTAGAGTTCCTCCAGCCGGGAACCCCTCATTTCACGTTCAAGGGGCCAAGAAAGGCCCTCCTTGAGGCGGCATATGCTCCCGGAACCATCAAGGTCCGCTTGGATTTTCCCAACGCAAGGTCGATCAAGGAGGGCATGCGTCCTATCCTCGAATCCAGATTGACTCTCATCCCCACCGCCGAAGTGCCGCTGACCAACCTTGTGCGCGAATCCATCGTTTCGGAAGACCAGCTGCCGCTGCGCTTCACCGCGCTTACCCCGTGCTTCCGCTCCGAAGCCGGTTCGGCCGGGCGCGACACCCGCGGGATGATCCGCCAGCATCAGTTCAACAAGGTCGAGATGGTGGCGATCACCACCCCGGAAGGCGCGGCCGACGAGCATGAGAAGATGCTGGCCGACGCCGAGGACGTGCTCAGGCGCCTCGGCCTCCACTACCGGGTGATGACGCTGTCGACCGGCGATATGGGGTTCGGGGCGCAGAAGACCTACGACATCGAGGTCTGGCTGCCGGGGCAGGATGCCTACCGTGAAATCTCCTCGGTCTCGGTTTGCGGCGAGTTCCAGGCGCGGCGCATGGAGGCGCGCTATCGCGACGCCGACGGCAAGATCCGGCACGTGCATACGCTCAACGGCTCGGGCGTGGCCGTCGGCCGGGCGCTGGTCGCGGTGATGGAAAACTACCAAGAGGAGGACGGTTCGATCGCCGTGCCCGAGGTGCTGCGGCCCTATATGGGTGGGCTCAAAGCGATCGGCGCGGGCAAGTGAGCCTGCGCATCCTCATCACCAATGACGACGGCGTCGACGCGCCCGGCATCGCGGTGATGCGGGAGATCGCGGCCCAGCTTTCCGACGATGTCTGGGTGGTGGCGCCGGACGGCAATCAGTCCGGCGCCGCCCACCGCTTCACCTTCGGCCGCGAATTGCGGCTCGAAGAGCGCCGCCTGCGGACCTATGCGGTCCATGGCGGTTCGCCCGCCGATTGCGTGGTGGCCGGGATGACCCATCTGTGCACCGACAAGCTGCCCGGCCTCGTCCTCTCGGGCGTCAACAACGGCCAGAACCTGGGCGACATCATCAATTGCTCGGGGACGGCGGCGGGCGCCCGCGAGGGCACTTTGCAGGGAGCGCTCGGCATCGCGCTGAGCCAGGCCGTCGACTATGAGCGCGGCCGCGACGTGATCTGGGACAATGCCCGCCGCTTCGGCGCCGAACTGGTGCGCGGCATTCTCAAGCAAGCGCAGGGCAGGGAGACTTACTTTAACGTCAACTTCCCCCATTGCCTGCCCGAGGAGGTGAGCGGCATCCGCGTCGTCGGCGCCCAGCGCTTTTCTCGCTCGCCGATGCGCTACTACCAGAGCGACAACCCCGGCAATTTCTTCATCGCCATCCCCGAGACCCCGACCCCGCTCGACCATGCGCGGGACTTCCACATCCTTCACCATGAGAACGCCGTCACGGTCACGCCGCTGTCGCTACAACATAGCGACATGGCGACGGTCGGGCGGCTGGACGGGAAGCTGGTGCTGGGGACGGAGTGAAGGGCCTCCCCACGGGCCGTCATCCCTGGCCCTTGACCCGGATCAAGTCCGGGGGTTTCGCCCGGGATGACGACCGGTGGCGTTAGGGATCGGTGGTGGGGCCGGATGGCGGCCGGTGGGTGGGGTGTACGCGGCAGGTAGGCCGGGGCAGTAACCCTGCCAGCCCCTGAATCCGCCCCGGCAAGACCCGCGCAATTCGCATCCAATTTAAACTGATCTTTACCTTAACGGCCTAACTTCAGCTCCATTGAGTACCTGCGTACGAGTGGACTGATGAGTAATCGCGTTACCGGTAAGGCGCTTAAGACAGTTGCGTTTGTTGGCATTCTGGCCGGCGGCGCCGCGCTTTCGGGGTGCACGGTCTTGGGCAGTCGGGCCTTCGCCGACCGCACGACCACCGGGTCTGCCTCGGCCAACGGCGTGGGAAGCAGTTCCCAGGCCATGCCGAAAGCCCTGGGTACGACCACGCGTCTTGCCGCCGGTCCCTTTGTCCCACCCTCCGATATCGGCGATGGCGGCGGCTACGTCACCGCGCTGGCGCCTGTCGCAGCGGGGCAGGAGCGGCCAATGGGCTCAGTTTCGACCGAAGACTTGCCTGTGCTCACCTCGTCAACCTCAGGGAATGCAACGCCGATGTCCGCTCAGCCCTCTATTGCCCCGGTTGCGGTCGCACCCAAGACCGCCATGCTGGGCGCCTCCGCCGCCTCGCCGAACCTCGTCTCGGTTGCCAGCGACGCCTACATCCACGTGATCGAGAGCGGAGAATCGCTCTACACTATCGCTCGCCGTTACGACGTGACCGCGCAGGCGATCATCCAGGCAAATGGTTTCGACTCACCCGACAAGATTTTCGTCGGGCAGAAGATCGTGATCCCGGGTCGTCCCGATCTCCTGGCGAAAAAAGGCCCGGCCACCGGCATCGCGGCTCCGATGATGGTCGCCTCGGCCGCACCTGCCGGCTACACGCCGATCGCCAGCCCGGACCTGATCCAGACCGATACGCCGGTCACCGCGGCGGCCAAGCCGCTGGCGCAACCCGCGGTTGAGCCCAAGCTCTCGGGCGCGGAGAAGTTCCGCTGGCCGGTCAGCGGCCGGGTGATCACCGATTTTGCCAATTCCAAGGGCACCGGCATCAATATCGAGGCCCCGGAGGGCGCCGCCATCCGCGCCGCCGAGAACGGCCAGGTGATCTATGTCGGTTCCGGCGTCGAGGGCTACGGCAACCTCGTGCTGATCCGCCACCCCAACGGCTATGTCTCGGCCTATGCCCATCTCAAGGAGATGACGGTGCGGAAGGGCGACGTGGTCAGCCGCGGCGACAATATCGGCTCGGCCGGCATGACTGGCGGCGTGTCGCGCCCGCAGCTGCATTTCGAGCTGCGCAAGGGCGCCACCCCGATCGATCCGGTACCGCTGCTGGCGAGTTGAGGTTTCGGCATCAGGCAATTTGCGGCCCTGGGCGATCCGGGGCCGCTCCGCTGTTTGTGCTGCCTTACCCGGCGCGATCGATATGCGATGGCCGGCGCGGGATGAACGCACACTGGATGCGCCGGTCTGACGTCGCAGGGACCTAATCGTCGCTCGGCGGCAGCTTGTGCGCAATGCCCTTGTGACAGTCTATGCAGGTCTGCCCCGCGCGCATGGCTTCCTGCATCTTTTCAGCGGCGCGAGCCGTTTGCCGGTGGAAGTCCATGGCCCCGTAGCTGTGGCAGTTGCGGCACTCCTGCGAGTCGCGGGCCTTCATCGTCGCCCAGACATGCTCGGCCAGCCGGGGCCGCTCCTGGGCAAATTTCTCGGGTGTGTCGATCGTGCCGGCCAGGTGGCTGAAGACCTCGCCCGTCGCCTGGATCTTGCGGATCAGCTTCGCCGTCCAATCCTTCGGGACATGACAGTCCGAACAGACCGCCCTCACGCCGGAGGCATTGGTGTAGTGCACGCTAGTCTTGTATTCCTCGTACACTGTATCCCTCATCTCATGACAGGAGATACAGAACTCCAACGTGTTCGTGTGTTCCATGAACATGTTGAAACCACCCCAGAACACAACACCCCCGACCCCGCCGACCACCAGGAGCGCCATGATGCTCCAGCGCGCGGACGGTCTCCAGAGTACTCTCCAAGCACGACCAATCACCCCACCGCGGGCGTCTCGACTTTCGGACATAATGTGCACTTTCTGTGGGAGCGGGCGTGACGGCGCTTTCGCCATCACGCCCTGGCAGGAAGAAGCCCCTATTCGGCGGGCAAAGTCTGGAGATATGCCAGTATGTCACCCGCGACCCCGGGACCGAAGGCCCACATCGCCGGCATCGCCTCGGCGGGTTGACCGAAGGAGATCTTGTGCATCGTTTCCCAGGGATTGTCGTTAGAAATGACGCCCATAGGCTCGGCGTCTTTGACACCCTTGCCGTCGGCGGCATGGCATCCGGCGCAAACCGTCTCGTAAATCCCGGCGCCCACCACGGCGTCGCCCAGCGCTTTCTTGGTTTCCCGGTCAATGAAGGGATCCATATCGTATTGGCCCAGGGAGACGAACGTCGCAAGCGCCACCAGATCGGCGTCGGCGATCGCGCCGCCGAACCCGTGGGTGGCATCCTTGAGGATGTCCACGATGGCGGCCGGATCCCTGCCGGCGGCGGCCTTGACGCCCACGATGCCGGTGACCCACGAGCCCTTGGAGTAGGCGCCGTCCTTGCCGAGCAGATCCCACCCATGGCAGGACTTGCACCGGAAGGTGTCCGCGCCCGACTTCTTGGTGTTGCTCTCCGGCCATGCAATGTGGTTGCCTTCCGGCGGCGTCACTTTGGCCTCCTTGAACCACTTGTCATAGAGACGACCACCGCGAACGGTGTTCCCGGCATCTGTCTCGGCAGCGGCCGCGAATGACCCGAGTAGGCAACTGAGCGAGATGGTTATTGCAGCGAAGGCGAGGCGCATTTTATGACTCCTCTAATTCTCATGGTTTAGGACAGCGATGTCGCGACATGTCGATGCAGCCAACGGCTTGAGTTGTCGAAGGCCGCGAGCTCGGCAATGCGGAGCGCCGACGGACTGGATCTCGTGTAATTTCGGCACCCCCAACTCGCGACGCCCTGTACTGAAGGCTACAATGACATTGTACTCATTTCCATCCGCTGCCCATTTGATGCAGGTCAAGGCGGATCAAGAATATATGCGCATTGATAAAAACAAATTGTGCCGCGCAGGAGTCGCATTTTTCGCCTTGCCGGAGTCCGCCCGTAACCTCGATCACGCGGGCCTCACCGGGATACCTCGCCCCTGAGGGGAGAGGCCGGCCCGAAGGGCAGGATGAGGGGTGTGTGTCCTACGCCGTCTTCTCTTGCTCGCCGGCCAGCTGGCGGACGAACTGGATGGCGACGCGACCGGAGCGGGCGCCGCGCGTCGCGGACCATTCGACGGCGCGGGCGCGCAGCGTTTCGTCGTCGATCGCGAGCCCGTAGTGGTCGCAGTATCCGCGAATCATGGAAAAGAAGGTGGGCTGGTCGCAATTGTGGAACCCCAGCCACAGCCCGAACCGGTCCGACAGCGAGATTTTCTCGTCCACGGCTTCGCCTGGCGTGATGGCGGTCGAGCGCTCGTTTTCGATCATCTCCCGCGGCATCAGGTGCCGGCGATTGGAGGTGGCGTAGAACAAGACGTTCTCGGGCCGGCCCTCGAGGCCGCCGTCGAGGATGGTCTTCAATGACTTGTAACTGGTTTCGTCCTTGTCGAAGCTCAGGTCGTCGCAGAAGACGATGAAGCGGGCGTCCTCCCTGGAGATGATCCGCATCAACCTGGGGAGAGTCTCGATATCCTCGCGCGCAATCTCGACCAGAATCAGTCGCTTGATTCCGGATTGTTCAGACGCGACATGCGCGTGGATGGCCTTGACCAGCGAACTCTTGCCCATGCCGCGGGCACCCCAGAGCAGGGCATTGTTGGCTGCAAAACCGTGCGCGAACTGCAGCGTATTCCGCAGCAGGATCTCCCGAACATCCTCGATGCCCTTGAGCAGCGCCAGCGGCACCCGCGCTACCCGGAGTACAGGGGCGAGGCTCCCGGATGCGACATCCCAGTGATAGGCATCGGCGTCATGCAGCGCCGGCCCCATGGCTTTGGCGGCCGGATGCATGGCCTCGAGCGCCTGCGCAATACGAGCCAGAGACGCAGCAATGGCGCCCAGGAATTCCTCACTCATGATGCGATTTCCTCCGGCAGAAGGGCCCGGTTTTACAGCACTGGATTGCCTTTGCAATCGTCCGGGTTCGCCTCTATAGTCCGCGCGATTTTGTGCCGGGTGGGCCTGCCCATAGCCGGAAGCGTTTCCTATATGGGACAATCAACGGCATTTTGACAAGCCGACAGCCAACTCGACAAGGAGCCTTATATGTTCGTGACCCCCGCCTTTGCGCAGGACGCCGGTGGCGCCGGAGCGATGGATATCGTGACCTCGCTGATGCCGATCCTGCTGTTGGTCGTCATCTTCTGGCTCCTGATCTTCCGGCCGCAGCAGAAGCGCATGAAGGCGCAGCAGGCCATGCTGGGCGCAATCACCCGGGGCGACACGGTGGTGACCACGGGCGGGATCATCGGCAAGGTGACCAAGGCGGTCGACGGCGAGGACCTCGAAGTCGAGATCGCGCAGGGGACCCGCGTCAAGGTCGTCCGCACCATGATCGCCGACGTCCGCTCCAAATCGACTCCGGTAAACGACAACAAGCCGGCCTGATCCGGCATCTCGACGATCAGCCGGCCTTGGGCCGGCTGACGCCGCCCGCAAGGGCTTAGTCACAGGACCACGATCCGCATGCATTTCTCGCCGCTGCGCACAGCGCTCATCGTCATCGTCTCCCTCATGGGAATTCTGTTCGCGGTGCCGAGCTTCCTTCCCAAGGACGTGTATGCCGCCTGGCCCGACTGGCTGCCCAAGCAGACGATCACCCTCGGCCTCGACCTGCAGGGCGGATCGCATCTGCTGCTGCAGGTCAACCGCGAGAGCATCGTCTCCGAGCGGATCAAGGAGTTGCGGCGCGACGCCCGGTCCGTCCTTGCCAATGACAACGGCATTGGCAACATCATCACCACATCGGCGGATTCGATTTTCGTCGAACTCACCGATCCCACCCAGCGTGACGCTGCCCGCGCCGCACTGCAGACGCTTCAGAATACGCTGTCCAATTCCGTATTTGCGGTCGGCGGCGTGCAGGAGATCGCCTTCGCCGACGCACCCGACGGCAGGATCGTCCTTTCCCTGACCCCCGAGGGCGTCAACGAGCGTATGTCCTCGCTGGTCAGCCAGTCGATCGAGGTCATCCGCAACCGCATCGACGAATTGGGCACGACCGAACCCGCGATCCAGCGCCAGGGCACTGAGCGTGTGCTGGTGCAGGTGCCGGGCTTCGAGGATTCCACGCGTCTCAAGGACATCATTTCGCGCACGGCGCGGCTGACTTTCCACCTCGTACACCCGAGCATGACCGCGGCGCAGGCCGAGGCTCAGGGCATCCCCATGGGCTACATGATCCTGCCCAGCGCCGATGGCGGCGGCGAGTTGATCAACGAGCAGGTCGAACTGGGCGGCGAGTCGCTGGTGGATTCCCAGCCCGGATTCGACCAGCAGACGTCGCGCTCGGTGGTCACTTTCAAGTTCGATACGCGCGGCGCCATCACCTTCGGCGAGATCACGTCGAAGAACGTCGGCAAACGCTTCGCCATCGTCCTCGACAACCAGGTGATCACCGCTCCGGTGATCCAGCAGCCGATCACCGGCGGCTCGGGGCAGATCAGCGGCAATTTCACCACCGAGAGCGCCAATGATCTCGCCGTGCTGTTGCGAGCCGGCGCCCTGCCGGCGACGCTCGACATCGTCGAGGAGCGCTCCGTCGGTCCGAGCCTTGGTGCCGACAGCATCGAAGCCGGCATGGTCGCCGGCATTATCGGGGCGATTGCCGTCATCGTGTTCATGATTGCCGGCTACGGCCTGTTTGGCGTCTTCGCCGACATTGCCGTGGCGCTCAACGTGGTGCTGATCCTGGGCGCCCTTTCCATGCTCGGGGCGACGCTGACGCTGCCCGGCATCGCCGGCATCGTTCTGACCATCGGCATGGCGGTCGACGCCAATGTGCTGATCTACGAGCGCATCCGCGAGGAGATCGCCTCCGGGAAATCGATCATCGCCTCGATCGAGACCGGGTTCCAGCGCGCCATGGGCACCATTCTGGACGCCAACATCACCACGCTGATCGCGGCTGTCGTGCTGTTTTTCCTCGGGTCCGGTCCGGTGCAGGGCTTTGCGGTGACGCTGGCCCTCGGCATCATGACGACGCTCTTCACCGCCTATATGGTGACGCAGTTCATCGTCGGTCGGTGGTACCGTTTCGTCCGGCCAAAGACGCTCAAGGTGCAACTGCTGCGGATCATCCCGGACGGCACCAGGATCCCCTTCATGGCCTGGCGCAAGTTCGCCATCTCCGCTTCCGTACTCGCCGGGATCGTGTCGCTGGGGTGGTTCGGCATCCACGGCATGAATCTGGGTATCGACTTCAAGGGCGGCAGTGCCATCGAGGTGCAGTCGCTGCGGGGCCCGGCCGACCCGGCGACCGTGCGCCAGCTGCTCAATGCGCTCGATCTGGGCGAAGTGCAGGTGCAGGGCTTCGGTGCTCCTGAGGATATCTTGATCCGCATCGAAACACAGCCCGGCGGTGACGCCGCGCAGCAACTCGTCGTGACCAAAGTGACCGAGGCGCTTGCCAGCGACCAATACGAGGTTCGGCGGACCGAGGTCGTTGGGCCGACCGTCTCGGGCGAACTCGCCGTCACGGGCATTGTCGGACTTTCGGTCGCCCTGGCCGGCGTTCTCATCTACCTGTGGTTCCGGTTCGAGTGGCAGTTTGCCGTCGGCGCGATCATTGCAACCGCGCACGACGTGGTCCTGACCATCGGGCTGTTCGCCTTCAGCGGGCTCGAGTTCAATGCCTCGAGTATTGCGGCGATCCTCACCATTATCGGCTATTCGCTCAACGACACGGTGGTGATCTATGACCGGATCAGGGAATACCGGCTCAAATACAAGAAGATGAGTCTCAACGAGTTGGTCGACATCGCGATCAATTCGACCCTGCCCCGCACCATCCTCACCGCAGCGACGACCTTTCTTGCCCTGATGGCGCTGGTGCTCTTCGGCGGCGAGGTGATTCGCAGTTTCACCATGTCCATGGCGTGGGGCGTGCTGGTGGGCACCTATTCGTCGATCTTCATCGCCGCGCCGATCCTGATCTATCTCGGGCTCAAGTCACGGGCGGACGTCGCCAAGGATCAGACAGCGGAAAAGCGCGCGGACGGCGCTGCCGTCTAGTGCCGGCCAAGGGTCACTATCCCTACCAGGCTCCCATTGATGCCTATGGCAATGGGGGTTTCCGTTTCGCCGGCATGTCGCATCGCGGCTCGCTGCTCTGCCTGCCGACCGGCATGCACGCCTGGGGCGTCACGCAACCGGCGGAGCTGACCCTCGAGCGTCTGGCGCCCGTTTTTGCGGCGGCAGCCGATATCGACGTGCTGCTGATCGGGCTCGGGCCGGATATCGCGGCCATCGACCCGGATATCCGCGAGGCGCTGCGGGCCGAAAGGATCATCGTCGAGGGGATTGCCACCGGCGGGGCGGTGCGAACCTACAACCTCCTGCTCGGCGAGGAGCGGGCGGTCGCGGCCGCGCTGATCGCCGTCGAACGCGTCCGCTACCCGCGCGATGTCGGCTGAAAGCTCCAAGCACGCTGCCGAGTATCTCAAGAGCAGCGACCCGGACCGCTATTTAGCCAGCCTGCTGCTGGCGGGCGATGCGCGCGACGCCGTGCAGGCGCTCTATGCCTTCAACGCCGATGTCGCCAGCGTGCGCGACCGCGCGAAGGAACCGGCCCCGGGGGAAATTCGCCTGCGATGGTGGGTGGATGCCCTCTCGGGGGAGGGGCATGGCGGCGTCCGCCAGAACCCGCTTGCCGACGCACTGCTCGACGCCATCGGGAAATTTCGGCTCCCCACCGCCCCCCTGCAGCGGCTGATCGCGGCGCGGCGCTTCGACCTCTACGGCGACCCGATGCCTGATCTCATCAGCTTCGAGGGCTATGCCGGCGAAACGGTTTCGGTGCTCTATCATCTCGCCGCGATGATCCTGAACCAGGGTGTCGAAGTCGAAACCGGCGACGCCGCCGGGCATCTGGGCGTGGCGTACGCCCTGATCGGGCATCTTCGCGCCTTCGGCTTCCATGCGGCGCAGGGCCGCATCTTCCTGCCCTGGTCGATCTTTGCCGCCAACGGCGTCACCGAGGAGGAAGTGTTTTCCGGCACCCGGAGCGAGGGCCTCTTGGCAGCACACGCGCAACTGGCCGATATCGCACGCGATCACCTCACCAAAGCCGAAGCCGCAGTCGCCGTGCTGCCGCGGTGGCTGTGGCCCGCCTTCGCGCCGATTGCGTTGCTGCGGCCATATTTGCGGCTGGCGGAAGCGGCGGAGGAAACGCTTTTCGCGCCGCCGCGTCAGATCGCCGATTGGCGCAAGATCGCGGTCCTCGTCTGGTGGGGCTGGCGTAACCGATAGGACCTGCCGGAGCCTATGCCCAGGCCATGATGGCCTCGAGCGCCCTCGCCGTCGCCGCGCGTTTCCTCGCGAGCTGCTTTTCGGCCGTCTTCCATCGCTTGACCCCTTCCGGCTTGGATATCGTCACCGGCGGCAGCAATCCGAAGTTGACGTTCATCGGCTGGAACGAGCGCGGCCCGGGCTCGCCTTCGGCGGCGAGGTGCCCGCCGGTGATGTGGCCGAGCAGGGCGCCCATCGCCGTGGTCTCCGGCGGCATGGCGATCGCCTCGCCCCGCGTATCCGCCGCGGCCATGCGTCCCGCGATCAGTCCGATGGCGGCGCTCTCCACATAGCCCTCGACGCCGGTGATCTGGCCTGCGAACCGCAGCCGCGGATCGGCCTTGAGCCTCAGATCGCGCCCCAGGACCTTGGGGGAGTTGAGGAAGGTGTTGTGGTGCAGGCCGCCCAGCCGGGCGAACTGGGCGTTTTCCAGCCCCGGGATCAGCCGGAAGATCTCCGCCTGCTTGCGGTATTTGAGCTTGGTCTGGAACCCGACCATGTTCCAGAGCGTGCCGAGCGCATTGTCCTGCCGCAACTGCACCACGGCATGGGGCTTGACCTCCGGATCGCGCGGATTGGTGAGACCCACCGGCTTCAGCGGTCCAAAACGCAATGTTTCGCGGCCGCGCTCGGCCATTACCTCGATCGGCAGGCAGCCGTCGAAATAGGGCACGTTCTCCCATTGGTGGAAGACGTGCTTGTCGCCGGTCAGCAGGGCGTCGACGAAATTGTCGTACTGCTCTTCGTTCATCGGGCAGTTGAGATAGTCCGCGCCCGTTCCGCCCGGCCCCGCCTTGTCGTAGCGCGATTGCGCCCAGACGACGGAGCGGTCGATGCTCTCGGCATGAACGATGGGAGCGATGGCGTCGAAAAACGCCAAGGCGTCCTCGCCCGTCAGCTTCTGGACCGCTTCGGCCAGAGGCGCCGAGGTGAGGGGGCCGGTGGCGACGATGACGTTCTGCCACTCGGCCGGTGGCAGCCCGGTGATCTCGCCGCGCTCGACAGTGATGTTGGGGTGATTGTGGATCGCTGCCGTAACGGCATCGGAAAAGGCGACGCGGTCGACGGCCAGCGCGCCGCCGGCCGGCAGCTTGTGCGTGTCGGCCACGCGCATGATCAGCGATCCACAGCGCCGCATTTCTTCGTGCAGCAGCCCGACGGCATTGTGATCGTGATCATCGGACCGGAAGCTGTTGGAGCAGACGAGTTCGGCGAGACCGTGGGTCAGGTGGGCTTCGGTCATGCGGTGCGGCCGCATTTCGTGGAGGATGACCTGGGCGCCGGCCTCAGCCGCCTGCCAGGCTGCCTCGGATCCGGCGAGCCCGCCGCCGATGACATGGATGGGTTGGTTTTCTTGCATGCGCGGGAGATAGCAAGCGTACCCGGCCCACGCAACCTCAGGGAATGTGACTAGGCCGCGCGCCGCTCGCGCCGGCCTTCGGCGACCTCCTCGGCCACCTTGAGGCAGAAGCTTTCGAGGTCGCTCGGCTTGCGGCTGGTGACCAGGCCCTCGTCGGCGACCACGTCGGTGTCCTGCCAGCGGCCACCGGCGTTGATCACGTCGGTCCTGATCGAATGATGCGAGGTGACGTTGCGGCCCCTGACGATCCCGGTTTCGACCAGAAGCCATGGCCCATGGCAGATCGCCGCCACCACCTTGTTCTGCGCCCAGAACGCCTTGATGAAATCGAGTGCCGGCCTTTCCACCCGCAGATGGTCGGGGTTGATCAACCCGCCGGGAAGGACGACGGCATCGTAATCGTCCGCCGAGACCTCGCCGAGCACCTTGTCGACGTCGACCGTCCGGCTCCAGTCGCCATGGTGCCAACCCTTGATGACCCCGGGCTTCAGCGACACGATGTCCACTTTCGCGCCTGCCTCCTCAAAACGCGCCAGCGGCACCTCCAGCTCCGATTGCTCGTAGCCGTCGGTCGCGAGGATGGCGATGGTCTTGCCCGTTAGATCGCGCATGGCGCTGCTCCCTGTCTGAATGTATTGGAAACGGCGCAATCGTGTTCGGGGTTCCGGATCGGCAGTAGGAGACAACGGCATGACCGACATCACGCTCTGGGGGCGGCTCAGCTCGGGCAATGTGCAAAAAGTGGTCTGGGTGCTCGAGGAACTGGAGCTGCCCCATGAGCACATCCCGCTGGGCGGGCCATTCAAGGGGCTCGATTCGTCCGATTATCTGGCCATGAACCCCAATGGGCTGGTGCCGACCCTGCGTGACGGCGATCTGGTGGTCTGGGAGAGCCACGCCATCGTGCGCTATCTGAGCGCGGCCTATGGCAGCGGCCTGCTCTTTCCGGTCGATCCGAAGGCGCGGGCCATCGTGGATCAGTGGGCGGACTGGGCAGCGACGACGTTCCAGCCGGCATGGATGTCGGTGTTCTGGCTCCTGGTCCGCACCCCGGCGGCCCAGCACGACAAGGCCGCGATCGACAAGGCGGTCGCCGCGTCATTGCGTTGCTACGCGATGATCGAGGATCGGCTCGGGGAGGCGCCGTATCTGGGAGGAGAGCGGCTGACCTACGCCGACATCGTTGCCGGTGCCTCGATGTATCGCTGGATGACCATGCCGATAGACCGGCCGTTCATGCCCAATCTCGAGGCCTGGTATGCCAGTCTCAACGAGCGGGCGGCATTCCGCAAGGGCGTCTGCGTCTCATACGAGGAATTGGTGGGGCGCCTGGCGTTCTGAAGGTGACGCACGCGAACCTGTCGGGTGGGGTATCCAAGCCCCAATAAACCAGGACGCCCGCTCTTCAGAAGGGAGCGGGCGTTCGGATTGTTGCTGCGCTGCAACCAGTCTTCGAGCCATTAGATCGAAGAAGCATGATCGCGGGCAATACGCTGGATGTCGGTGCGGTTAATGCCCAGATCGTTCAGCTGACGATTGTCGAGAGCGGTAAGCTCACGAACGGTCTGCTGGTAGGCGGCCCACTTCTTTAGTGTCTGACGAATACCCATTCGGAAGTCTCCTTTCGTTTACAGAGAGATATCTAGTGGCATCGGACTGGAATGAGCAGAGGTCCATTTCTCAGAACAGTCATGCGCTGGTTGCAGAGCTCTGCTTGCGGATGTTCATTTTGAATTAAGAATCCTCTCTGATTGGGTCGTTGCGGTCAAGCTGCTCCTGTATTTTTTCCTGGACCGTTCCGTGGGTCACTCGCTTCTCTTCGCGGTCGGCGCTGGGCCGCCGCATGATGGGGTCAGGAGAGCGAGGCGTCTCAATCTGTTTC